>NZ_JACHDN010000001.1:2885880-3206533 GCF_014201095.1 Cellulomonas hominis
CGCCACGATGTCGTGCATCTCGCGCGCGATCCGGGTCCGCTCGGCGGCCGTGGCGATCCGGGTCTGCTGGTCGCGCTCGACCTCGAGGCGCTCGGCGCGGTCGCGCAGCGCCCCGATCGTCTCCCGGCGCGCCCGGCGCATGAGCCCGAACGCCCACGTGGCCAGGGCGCAGACGGAGCAGAACGCCCAGATCGCCACGAGGGACGCCGCGGCGTCCGCCGCGCCGGTCACGCCGAACACCTGCATCACCATCACGGAGGCGAGGAGCAGGCTGCCCACCAGGGCCGACGCGATCGCCGTGCGGTGCGCCCACCGGGGCCCGTGCAGGGTGACCGAGTACAGGGCCACCAGCACAGCGAGGTCGGTGGGCAGGAACGTGGCCGCGCCGGCGACGACGTGCGCGAGCCCGGCCGCGTACACCAGCACCACGGAGGCCACGGGGTTGCGCCGTCGCCAGCCGAGCGGGAGCCACAGCAGGCTCGACCACAGCAGGCCCGTGGCGACCGACTCGCCGTACGAGCTCGCGATCGACGCGGACAGCGGGACGACGAACGCCCCGGTGGCCAGCACCAGGGTCAGGTCGATGCCGAGCTGGTGGCGTTCCTCCCACCGCGTGAGGCGCTCCCACCAGGTCATCGCGCCAGCGTAGGCGGGCGCGACGGGGCGGCGCGTGCCCCCGGGGGCGGACCGAGGTCCTACCCGGGTCCGCCCCGGGGACGATCCGCGCCCACCCGGGGGCGACCCGGCGGAACCGATACCCCCGCGAGCCGTGGACAAGACCGTTCCGTGACCTAACATGGCGCAATGACCCAGGTGCTGCTGGCGGAGGACGATCCGGCGATTGCCGAGCCTTTGGCGCGGGCGCTGGGCCGTGAGGGGTACGACGTCCGGGTGCAGGGCACCGGTCAGGGGGCCATCGACCGCGCGAGCGAGGCCGACCTGGTGGTGCTCGACCTCGGTCTGCCGGACATGGACGGGCTCGACGTGGCGCGGGCCATCCGCAACCAGGGGCTGACCACCCCGGTGCTGGTGCTGACCGCGCGGGCCGACGAGGTCGACCTGGTGGTCGGCCTCGACGCCGGCGCCGACGACTACGTGACCAAGCCGTTCCGGCTGGCGGAGCTCCTGGCCCGCGTCCGGGCGCTCCTGCGGCGCACGGGTGGCGACACCCCGGACGAGGACGAGCTGCGCGGCCAGGACGTCCGGGTGGACGTCGCGGCGCACCGCGCGTTCCAGGGCGACCGCGAGCTGCACCTCACCGCGAAGGAGTTCGACCTGCTGCGGGTCCTCGTCGGGGCGGTCGGCACGGTCGTCGCCCGGGAGACCCTCATGCGCGAGGTCTGGGGCTCCGACCCGACCGGCTCCACGAAGACCCTCGACATGCACGTGTCCTGGCTGCGCCGCAAGCTCGGCGACGACGCGAGCGCCCCGCGGTACATCAGCACCGTGCGCGGGATGGGCTTCCGGTTCGAGTCGGGCGAGGGCGTCCGGGGCTGACCCGTGCGCCGCCGCGTCCTGCAGGCCACCATCGCGGCCGTCACGGTCGCCGTCGTGCTGCTCGGCTTCCCGCTCGCGTTCCTGGGCGCCCAGTACGTCCGCGACAACGAGATCGGGTCCCTGGAGACCCGCGCGTCCGACCTCGCGCGCGCGATCGACAACCGGGTCCAGGAGGGCTCGCCGCTCTCGGACGACATGCTCGAGCCGTACGTCGAGCGCGGCGGTGGCGTCCCGGTCAGCCTGTTCGTGATCGCCGGTGACGGCGCGCGCTACCAGGCCGGCCCGGAGGTGCCCGAGCGGTCGATCACCATCACCGAGACCTCGACCACGGGGGCGCGGATCACGATGTACGCGCCGTGGTGGGACGTGTTCCTCATGAGCGCGCAGATCATGGGGCTGGTGGTCGCGGCCGCGCTCGTGGCGTTCGCCGCGGGCATCGCGATGGCGATCTGGCAGGCCAACCGGCTGGCCGCGCCGCTGGTGTACCTCGCGGCCTCGGCGGAGCAGCTCGGCTCGGGGCAGGTCCGGCCGCAGCTCGAGCCGTCCGGGGTGGAGGAGATCGACCTGGTCGCCGCCGAGCTCGCCCGCAGCGCCGACCGGATGGCCGGCCGGCTCGCGGCCGAGCGGCAGTTCGCCTCGGACGCCTCGCACCAGCTCCGCACCCCGCTGACCGCGCTGACCATGCGGCTCGAGGAGATCATGCTGGCCTCCGACGACGCCGCGGTGCGCGAGGAGGCCCGGATCTCGCTGGAGCAGGTCGAGCGGCTGGTCACCGTCGTCGACGACCTGCTCACCCGGTCGCGGCGCGCGCAGGGCGGCACCACCGAGGCGGTGCGGCTGGTGGACGTCGTGCACCAGCAGGAGGAGGAGTGGCGCCCGACGTTCGAGGCCGCGGGCCGGCGGCTCGCGATCGAGGTAGACGCCGACGCCCAGGTGCTCGCGACCCCGGGCGCGCTGGCGCAGGTGCTGGCCACGCTCATCGAGAACTCGCTGCGGCACGGCGGCGGCACCACGACGGTCCGGTCCCGGAAGGGCGCGTCGGGCGCGGTCGTCGTCGAGGTCGCGGACGAGGGCGACGGCGTGCCCGACGACCTCGCGCCCCGGATCTTCGAGCGGGAGGTCACCTCCGGGCAGGGCACCGGCCTGGGGCTCGCGCTGGCCCGCGACCTCGCGTCGGCCGACGGTGCGCGTCTCGAGCTCGCGCAGCGGCGTCCCGCGGTGTTCGCGCTGTTCCTCACCGGCGTCCCCGCGGCGATGGCTCCCGACGTCGTCCTGCCGCGCGGCTCGGTGATCTCGCCCCGGGTCGAGCGCACGCGCCGCCGTCGCTGAGTACCCCGCAGCGGGTGATGCGTCGCGCCCCCGGGCGCGTACGTTCGCCGGTGGGGGCGGTGCCACGCCCCCCGCGCGGCTGCGGACGGACGGGGTGAGGACATGGGCGAGACGCACGACGGAGAGCCCGGCGTCACGACCGGCCCGCCCGACGTGGCGGCTCTGACCGCCCGGCTCGCGGCGCTGGAGGCCGAGAACGCGCAGCTGCGGGCCGAGCGTGCGGCCCCGCCGGCCCCCGCCGGCCCGGTCGCCGCGGAGCCGCGCCCCCGACGCCGCCCAGGCCGGGCGTCGGCCGCGGTGGTGCTCATCCTGCTCGGCGCGCTGCTCGCGCCGGTCGCGGTGGTCGCCACCTGGGCGCGCGGCCTGGTCACGGACACCGACCGGTACCTGGCCACCGTCGGCCCGCTCGTGGACGACCCGCAGGTGCAGAGCGCGGTCACCAACCGCGTGACCGGGGCGATCGTCGAGGCGATCGACCTGGACCAGCTGGCCGCCGACGCCACGGGCGCGGTGGCGGGCCTCGGGCTGCCACCGCGGGTCTCCGGGGCCGTGGAGTCCCTGCAGGGCCCGCTGGTCGGCGCGGCGACGAACTTCATCCGGCAGGCCGTGGACCGGGTGGTCACCTCCGACGTGCTCGACACCGTGTGGACCACCGCGAACCGCACCGTGCACGACCAGCTGAACGCGGTGCTGCGCGGCGACCCCGACGCCGTCGCGTCGATCAGCGCCGACGGGACGCTCACCGTCGACCTCACCGACGTCGTGAACGCGGTGCGGCAGCAGCTCTCGGACGCCGGGTTCACCATCGTCGACCGGCTGCCGCAGATCAACGCGACCTTCCCGCTCATGCAGAGCGCCGACCTGGTGCGGGCCCAGAACGTCTACCAGCTCGTGGACGTCCTCGGCACGTGGCTGGTCTGGGTGGCGCTCGCGCTGCTGGCCGGCGGGGTGCTGCTCTCCCGGCACAAGGCCCGGGCGCTCGTGGTCGCGGGGCTGGCGCTCGCGGCCTCGATGCTGCTGCTCGGGCTCGCGCTGACGGTCGGGCGGTCCGTGTACGTGAACTCGCTGCCGCCCGAGGTGCAGCGGCCGGACGCCGCGGTGGTGGTCTACGACCAGGTGGTGTCGCTGCTGCGGATCGCGCTGCGGTCGGCGCTGGTGCTCGGGCTGGTCGTGGCCGTCGTCGCGTTCGTCGCCGGGGACACCGCGGCGGCGCGGGCGCTGCGCGCGTCGTGGGCGCGCGGGGCCGGCTGGCTGCGCGGGGCGGGGGACCGGCACGGGGTGTCGACGGGGCCCGTGGGGGTGTGGCTCGACGAGCAGCGGACGCTGGTGCGGGTCGTGATCGCCGGGCTCGCCGCGGTGGCGCTCGTGGTGCCGTCGGCGCTGACGCCGGGGTACGTCGTCGGCGTGGCCGTCGCGGCGGTGGTGCTCCTCGCGGTCACGAGCCTGGTCGCCCGCCCGCGCGCCAGCGCGTAGCCGCCGGGCGCGGGCCGCCCACCGCCCGGGGCCGGGACGATAGTCTTCGGCACGGTCCCCGTCTGGTGGGACGGACACGAGACGGAGCAGGGCGCGATGAAGAAGATGGCGGACCTCGCCGCGGACGTGATGCAGGTCCGCTCCGAGCTGGCCCGGGTCGACGAACTGGTCCGGGAGGCGGCCGACGAGGTGCACGCGGCACGGACACAGCTCGCCGACGTGTCCGGGGCCGTGCACGCGGCCCGGGAGGAGCTCGCGCACCTGCGGGGGTCGGTGTTCGAGGCCCGGGAGGAGCTCGCGCACCTGCGCGGGTCGGTCTCCGAGGGCCGGCGGGTCGCGGCGGAGGACGCGGCGCACCTGCACGGTGCCGTGGTCGAGGTGCGCAAGGTCGTCGACCAGACGAACGGCGTGGTGGAGACCCTCGGCGAGCAGACGATCGACAACCGCCTGGGCGTCCTCCGCGGGCTGCTCTCGCGCGTCGAGCACTACCAGCCGACGTACGGCCTCGCCGGCCTGGTCGCGACCCCGCAGCGCGAGTCGCGCGACCGGGCCGAGCAGATCGCCCGCGCCCTAGGTGCGGTGGGCGGCCTGCGCGTGCTGGACCTCGGCACGTCGCTCGGCTACTTCGCTCTGTACCTCGCGGATCGCGGCGCGAAGTCGACGGGATGGGACTTCAAGCCGGACAACGTCGCCATCGCCCGGCTGATCTCCGACATCACGGGCGTCCGCGCGGAGTTCCACGAGCGCACGATCGACGAAGCCACCGTGGAGGCCGTCCCGACCGGCAGCTTCGACGTGGTGCTCGCGCTCTCGGTCCTGCACCACGTCATCGCGATCGAGGGCCTGGAGTCGGCCCAGCGGATCGTGGCCGCGCTGTTCGAGCGGGCCCCCGTGATGGTGGTCGAGCTCGCGGCGAAGGGCGAGGACCCGGACCTGTACTGGGACGCGGCCCAGCCGGAGGACCCGCTCGACGTGTTCGCGCTAGTGCGGGACGAGCTCGATCTCGAGGTGCTCGGCAGCCACGGCACGCACCTGTCGGCGCACGAGCGCCCTCTCGTCGTGGCCCGCCGGCGGCAGGTCGTCACGGTCGGTGGCCGCTCCTTCCCGTACGACGAGCAGCGCCAGGAGCCGTACCCGGGCGCGCCGATCGGCTCGGCCAAGGCCTACCGGCACTACTACACGTCGGCCGACCACGTGGTGAAGCAGTACTGGTTCGACGAGGCCCAGCCCGCGAACTGGCGGCAGATCGTCAACGAGCTGAGCTTCTTCACGTCGGTCCTGCCGCTCGAGGACGTCTACCGCGCGCCGGAGCTCGTCGCCTTCGACGTCGACGCGACGTCGGCGCGGCTGGCCTTCCGCCGGACGCCGGGCGCCCTGCTCGGCGCCGCCGGACCGCTCGCGCTGCCCGAGGTGGAGCGGGTCGCGCGGGACGTGCTCCGCACGCTCGCCGAGCTGCGGCGCGCGGGGCTGTTCCACAACGACGTGCGTTCGTGGAACATCGTCGCGAACGACGAGGGCGGGTGGCTGATCGACTACGGGCTCTCCGGTGCCGTGGGGTACGACGACGACATCGCGGGGTTGCTGTGGGCGCTGCACGCCGCGGCGACCGGGGCCCGCGAGGCGGCCGTGCGGACGGCGCCGGCGCCGGACGCCGCCGCGTTCACCGGGTCGGACCGCCTCCTCGCGCTGCACGCCGCGGTGGCGGAGGGCGAGCGCGACCCCGCCCGGCTCGGCGCGCTGCTCGCGGAGTGACGCGCCGTCGGGGTCGGCGCGCCGGCGGCGCACCGACCCCGACGTGCTACGGGGCCAGGTACCGCATCTCGACGCGCGTGCCCAGGTAGGACACCGCGGTCGAGACGTTGCTGACGACGTGCAGCAGCGCGTCCGAGGCCGCCATGGCCTCCGCGTCGCGCCAGACCTCCCAGGCGAGCCGCCAGGACCTCTGGCTGCCGTCCGCGGCGCGCAGGTGCTGGAGCTGGTGCACCTCGCGGAGCTGCTCGTCCCGGTCGAGCCGGTCGAACTCCTCGTCGGTGGCGGTCTCGACGCGGTCCACGTCGTCGAACACGATGACGTGCTCCCCGAACGTCTCCCGGAACAGGTCGACGACCCGCTCCTGGTCGGTGGCGACGAAGACGCGCCAGTCGTCGGAGCCGACAGCCACGCCGCGCTCCCGCACGACCGCCTCGACCTCGCGCACGTAGGTCTGGTGGTTCGCCATCACCAGGCCCGGCTGCTCGACCGCGTGGCTCGGGTGCTTGACGTGGACCGCGACGACCAGACGGTCGTCCCGGAACGGCGCCAGCCGCCCGTCGAGCTCCGTGCGGAGCTCCGGGCGGAGCCGCACGTGGTCGGACAGGATGCCGTGGTACTGCTGCCGGAAGCGCGGGAACCAGGGGCGCCGGTACAGCTCGTACGCGTTGATGTGCGTGAGCAGCGGCTCGCGGCCGGCGTTGTGCAGGTCGGCGGGGTGGAAGGCACCGTCGGCGAGGAATGCCGGGTCCTCCATCTCGGCGGCGGTCAGGTCGTACAGCGGCTCGAAGAGCTTGAGCCACATGTTGCCGTCGCCGGGGTTGCTGTAGCAGTAGCTGGTCAGGCGGCCCTCGGACCGCTCGAGCAGCCCGGTGACGTCCCAGTGCGGCAGCACCATGCCGACGCGCTCGTCGCGCAGGCCCCAGACCAGGTGGGTCATGTAGGTGTTGAAGATCGAGAAGAACCCGCCGTCGTGCAGCGGCACGACGAGGCGTCCACGCGGCCGTGCGCGTCGAGCGTGCCGGCCGGTGGCCGCCCGGGCCAGGGGCGCGACCTCGTCCAGCCGGGTGAAGGGCGACGCCGGCACGCGCGGGCGCACGGCTGCGCTGTCCGGGTCGACGAGCCGCTCGTAGGCCGGGGTGAGCGTCCGGAGCGTGAACTCCGCCGCGCGCTGCCGGCGGACCGGGGCGTCCGGGACGAGGTCGGCCGAGCGGCAGTAGCCGACGAGCTCGACGAGGGCGGCACCGATCGCCTCGGCCGTGACGATGGACTGCGCGCCGAACACGCGGTTGTCGATCTCGGCGTACCGCGCGGGCATGCGCCCGGCCGGGGCGATGGGGACGACGCCCGGCAGGCCCTGGAGGTCGGCGTGCGCGCCGATGTCGGAGAGGGCGGCGGGCTTCCCGAGGGCGAGCGCCTCGCGCGGCCCGATCGAGTACCCCTCGCCGCTCGAGCAGTTGACGTAGCCGTCGAAGGAGCTGAGCAGGGCGTCGCGCTCCGCGACGCTGAGGTTGCCGTGCGTGATCTCGACGTTCTGGGCCGGCGCCGTCCGCGCGAGCGCGGTGACCCGCTCGTACACGCCGCCGATCGCCAGGTTCGAGTGCAGGCGCAGCCGGACCGACTCGTCCGACCCGTACGCGGCGACGAACGCCTCGACCAGCGGCTCGAGGTTCTTCCGGTCGTGGAACGCCGACAGCGAGCCGATCACGGTGGTGCCGGGCGCCGGGCGCCGGTACGGCGCGGCGAGCAGGCGCTCGAGCTCGAGCGCGATGGGCAGGGTCCCGACGGCGCAGCGGACCCCCGAGGCGCGCGCGACCTGCTCCAGGTGCGCAGAGGAGAAGAGCACCGCGTCGAACCGGTCGTTGAGGATGTCGACCCACTCGGGCGGGAGCTCGTCGGAGTCGTACGGGATGTGCGCGACGCGCAGGGCGCCGGAGTCGGGGACCAGGCGGTGGTTGAAGTCGAATGCGCCGTTCCACAGGACGTCGGCGTAGAGCACGACGGGGTAGCCCTCGCTGGACGTCACGACCGGGATGCGGCGCCCGGAGGGGAGCTGGACGTCCCGGCCCGCGGACGCGGCGAAGTCGCGCGTCGGCAGCAGGACGACCGGGAAGCTGCGCGCCAGGGCCTCGCAGGCCGCGGCCGTGACCGTGCCCATGCCGGAGTGGAAGTCGGTGCGCCCGACGACGCAGACCGCCGCCGTGCCGGCGGGAGCCGTCACTTGCCGAGCACCCGTCGCGCGAGCCGGCCGAGGGCGCGCAGCGGCGCCATGAGCCGCCACGACCGGCTGGACCGGATCGCGAGGATCTCGCGGTGGAGCGCGGCGGCCGCCTCGGACTGCCGGGCCGCGCGGTCCTCGGCGTCCGCCAGGCGCGCCTGGGTCAGTGCGAGCTCGGCCTGCGCGTGCGCGGTCTCGAGGCGCAGGTTGACGGCCTGCGCGCTGAGCCACGCGATCTGGCGGGAGTCCTCGAACCCCGCCTGCCAGTAGGCGCTCAGCTCGAGGTCGGCCGCGCTCGGGGCGCTGGTCACGGGGGTGTGCTCGGTGGTCGTCACGGTCGTCGCCTTCGCGTCCGTCGGAGGGGTCATCGGCGCGCGGTCGCGGCGTTCGCCGCGTACCACGCGTAGGTCTTCGCGAGGCCCTCACCGAGGGAGTGCCGTGGTGCCCAGCCGAGCTCGCGCAGGCGGGTCGTGTCGTAGGCGCGGGCGTGCTGCCCGTCGGGCTTGGTGGAGTCCCACCGCACCTCGCCGCGGAAGCCCGACACCTCGCCGAGCGTCTCGACCGCCTCTTTAATCGTCACGGAGGTCCCGGTCGCCATGTTGATGACGCCGGTGCCGCTCTCGAGGATGAGCCGGAGCGCGTGCGCCGCGTCGTCCGCGAACAGGAAGTCGCGCGTCGGGGTCCCGGTGCCCCACACCTCGACCGGCGTGTCGTCCCGGACGGCGCGGTGGAACTTGGAGACCAGCGACGGCAGCACGTGGCCGTGCGCCTCGTCGAACTTGTCGCCCGGGCCGTACAGGTTCGTCGAGACGACGAACGCGTAGCTCATGCCGTACTCCTGGGCGTACGCCTCGAGCTGCGCCACCATCGCGCGCTTCGCGTGGGCGTAGCCGAACTCGGAGCCGTGCGGGGCCCCGCGCCAGAGGTCAGCCTCCCGCATCGGCAGCGGGACGACGTCGGAGTACACGGCGGTCGAGCCCATGGCCACGACCTTGCGGACGCCGGCGGCGCGCGCGGCCTCGATCACGTTCGTGTTGATCTGCACGTTGTCGAGGTACGCCCGGCCCTGAGCGGCGATGTTCCCCATGAGCCCGTGGACGCGCCCAGCGAGGTGGACGACCACGTCGGGCCGGTTGCTCTCGACGAGCTGCGTCGCGTCCTCCACCCGGCGGAGGTCGCCGTCGGAGCTGGCGGTGCCGACGACGTCGTAGCCCGTCCGGATGAGCTCGGCGACGACGGCTCGGCCGACGACCCCGGATGCGCCGGTGACGAGAACTCGATCGGACACGCGCCGTACACCTCACCCTGCTTCGGTGCCAACCGGGGCCCGGCCCTGACGAGCGGATTGCGCACGCTGATCGGCAGTCGTGGGCGCCCCCATGGCGATTCTCGGGGGAAGCATACAGACATGTCAGGTACCTCGGTCGGGACCTTCCCGCAACTCGACCGCGTGCCGTGCGCTGTGACCCACCTGGGCGAGCGCTGTGGGCGGGCCGGACGGACCCGTGAACACCCAGAGCTTGTACCCGACGTAGCGCACCACCGTGCCGAGGGCGATGCCGACGAGATTCGCCACGTTGTCGGCGAAGGGCCCGGACCGGCCGAGCACGTAGTGCGAGAACGCGAGCGTCCCCACCGTCGCCGCGATGCCGAGGAGGTTGATGACGGTGAACAGGGCGAGCTCGCGTCCTCGGCGGTGCGAACGCTGGTCCGCGAACGTCCAGTGGCGGTTGCCCAGCCAGGACACGAGGGTCGCCAGCGCGACGGCGACGACCCGCGCCGTCAGCGGCTTGTCGTGGAGCAGGTCCGCAGGCCCGAAGCGCAGCAGGTTGTACGACCCCATGTCCACGACGAACGCGACGGTCCCGACGGAGCCGAACCGGGCGAGCTCGAGCACGCGGGCGCGCAGCGGCGCCCGGAGGCGGTCGCGCAGACCGCGGCCGGGGCCGGTCCCGGGGGTGTCGAGCACGCCGCCGGGCGCAGGGGAGACGGGCACCGGGCCACGGTAGACCCCTCGGCTGGGGGCGCGCTGGGCGAGGTCCGTTACGCTCCTGCGTCGTGGCAGCACCCGTGGTGGCAGTGGTCGGTGGTGGGCAGCTCGCCCGCATGATGGCACCCGCGGCGACCGCGCTGGGCGTCCACCTGCGGGTCCTCGTGGAGGACGCGGTGTCGTCGGCCGCGCAGGTCGTGGTGGACGCGCCGGTCGGCGCGGCGTCCGACCCGGTGGCCGTCGAGCGGCTCGTGGTCGGCGCGGACGCGCTCACGTTCGAGCACGAGCACGTGCCGAACGGCCTGCTCACCGAGCTCGTCGACCGCGGCGTCGCCGTGCACCCCGGGCCGGACGCGCTGGTGCACGCGCAGGACAAGATCGTCATGCGCACCCGGCTCACCGCGCTCGGCGTCCCGTGCCCGCGGTGGGCGGCCCTGTCGGGGCCGGAGGACCTCGCGGCGTTCCTCGCGGCCGGCGACGGCACGGCGGTCGTGAAGACGGCGCGCGGCGGCTACGACGGCAAGGGCGTGCGCGTGGTGCGCTCGGCGGACGAGGCCGCCGACTGGCTCGGCGCCGCCGCGGACGGCACGGGCGCGCCGCTGCTCGCGGAGGAGCGGGTGCCGTTCACCCGCGAGCTCGCCGCGCTGGTCGCCCGGACGCCGTCCGGCGAGGTGCGTACCTGGCCGGTCGTGGAGTCCGTGCAGCGCGACGGCGTGTGCGCCGAGGTGGTCGCCCCCGCGCCGGACCTGGACCCGCGCACCGCCGCGGCCGCCGAGCGGATCGCGCGCACCGTCGCCGAGGGCCTCGGCGTGACCGGCGTGCTGGCCGTCGAGCTGTTTGAGGTCGCCGACCCGCACGGCGGCGAGCCCCGGGTGCTGGTGAACGAGCTCGCGATGCGCCCGCACAACTCGGGCCACTGGACCATCGACGGCTCCGTGACCAGCCAGTTCGAGCAGCACCTGCGGGCGGTCCTCGACCTGCCGCTCGGCGCCACGGAGGCCCGCGCCCCGTGGACCGTGATGGCCAACGTCCTCGGCTCGTCCCGCGCGGTGCTCACCGACGGGCTCGCCGAGGTCGCCGCGCTCGACCCGGGCGCGAAGGTGCACCTGTACGGCAAGGGCGTGCGCCCCGGCCGCAAGCTCGGGCACGTCACCGTCACCGGCGACGACCTGGCGGACGTGCGCCGCCGGGCCGTCGCCGCGGCGGCCGTGCTGCGCGGCGACGACCCCGCCGTGTGACCCGCGACCTGGAGGTGGAGATGGACCCGCTCGTCGGCATCGTCATGGGCTCGGACTCGGACTGGCCCGTCATGGAGGCCGCCGCCCAGGCGCTGGCCGAGTTCGACGTGCCCGTCGAGGTGGACGTGGTCTCCGCGCACCGCCAGCCGGACAAGATGGTCGACTACGGCCGCACCGCCGCCGGCCGGGGGCTGCGCGTGATCGTCGCGGGCGCCGGGGGAGCGGCGCACCTGCCGGGCATGCTCGCCGCGGTCACCCCGCTGCCGGTGATCGGCGTCCCGGTGCCGCTGGCCCGGCTGGACGGGCTCGACTCGCTGCTGTCCATCGTGCAGATGCCCGCCGGGGTGCCGGTCGCGACGGTGTCGATCGGCGGGGCGCGCAACGCCGGCCTGCTGGCCGCGCGCATCCTCGGGGCGGGGACCGACGACACCGCCCGCCGGGTCGCCGCCGCGATGCGGGAGTTCCAGGACGCCCTCCGCGCCCAGGCGGACGCCAAGGGCGAGCGTCTGCGCGCGCAGCACGGGGACGGGCGCCGGCAGGGCGTGGGGTTCGGCGCCTAGACCAGGGCGAGGTGGACCAGGAGCGCCTCGTCCAGCGCGGCGGCCTCCTGCGGCGTCAGCGTTCCCAGCCTGCGGCCGAGCCGCCCGACGTCCACCGCGCGGATCTGCTCGGCCCGGGCCTTCGAGTCGACGGCGAGCCCGTTGCGCGGTGTCGCGGCGACCAGGACCTGGAAGTCGAGCACCCGGGTGACGTCCGAGGTCAGCGGGACGACGGTGAGCACGCCGCGACCGGTGCGCTCCGACGCCTTGTTGCGACCGTCCCCCGAGACGATCACCGCGGGTCGCTCCCGCTTGTCCGCCTCGGAGCCGCGGACGGGGTTCAGGTCGACCGTCCAGATCTCGCCGCGTCTCACGCGTCCGGCTCCAGCCCGTCCGCCGTCACCCCGTTCCAGGCGGCGGCCTCGCCGGACTCGTCCCACTCCTGGTCGGCCAGCAGGTACTGCTCCTCGAGCGCCTTCTCCCGGAGCGCGGCGACCGCGGCGTGGAACGCGGCGGACCGCGAGGCGAGGCCGTGGCGCCGCTCGTACTCGCGGAGGAACGTCAGGTCCGGGGTCGGGAGGCTCACCGTGACGCGCTCACTCGTCTTCATACTCTCGATCATACTCGCGCTCGGAGCGGCGGGATCCTGAGCATCCCGGACGGGTGTGGAGGTCCCGTCGAGGCCTCCCGCGCGGCCCCCGCTCGACGGGCGGAACCCGCGCGGCGCGCTTAGCGTCGAAGGAGTGACGACCACAGCGCCGACCCGGACGACCTCCGGCCCCGCCACCGCCGCCACGCCCGCCGAGCGCGCCCCGGGCCGCGCTCCGCGCCTCGCCGCGCTGGACGGGCTGCGGTTCCTGGCGGCGGTCGGCGTGCTCGCGTACCACTTCACGACCCGGCAGACGGACGCCTGGGGCCGGGACCTCTCCGAGGTGGCCCCGGCGGTCTCGTCGTGGGCGGTGTACACCTCGCTCGGGCCGGAGCTGTTCTTCGTCATCAGCGGCTTCGTCATCCTCATGACGGCGTGGGGGCGATCGATGCCGGACGTGATCGGCTCGCGGGTCGGGCGGCTGTACCCCGGCTACTGGGTCGCGGTGCTGGCGACCGGGGGGCTCCTGCTGCTGGTCTGGCCGGGCAAGGAGATCACCGGCGACCAGGTGCTGGTGAACCTCACCCTGCTGCAGAGCCTGTTCGGGGTGGACCACGTCGACGGCGTGTACTGGACGCTCTGGGTGGAGCTGCGGTTCTACCTGCTGATCGCGGTGTTCGCGGCGATCGGGATCACCCGCCGGCGGGTGCTGTGGTTCGCCGCGCTGTGGCCCGCCGCGGCGATGCTCGCGCGGGTGCTCGGGCTGACCGACGCCGTGACGTGGCTCGTCGCGCCGTACGCCCCGCTGTTCGCGGCCGGGATGGCGCTCTACGTGATCCACCGCACCGGGCACGCGGTCGTGCCGTGGCTGCTGGTCGCCGGGAACGCCGCGCTCGCGACGGCCGCGCTGGTGCCCGCGCGCATGGACTCGCTCGGGCAGAACTCCGTCGTCGCCCCGCGGCCGGCGCTGCTCGCCGCCGCCCTGCTCGCCTGCGTCGCGCTGGTGGCGCTCGTGACCCTCACCCCGGCGGGCCGGTGGCGCTGGGCGGGGCTGACCGCCGCGGGGGCGCTGACCTACCCGCTGTACCTCACGCACGAGTACTGGGGCCTGTGGGTCGTGCACCTGCTCGCCGGCCGGGCGCCGGTCGCCGTGGTGCTCGCCGCGGCGGTGGCGGTCTCGCTGCTGCTGGCCTGGGTGATCCACCGGTTCGTGGAGAGGCCGTTCGGCCCGCGGCTGCGCCGGGCGACCACCGCGGGGTGCGAGCGGCTCGCGGCGGGCGTGCGCGGCGCCGTCCGGGCCGTGCGGTCGCGCTACGAGGTGGGGACCGCGCCGGCGGGGAGGACCGGGGGACGGTCGTCCGCGGGGACGGTCTCCGGCACCCGTTAGGCTTCCCGGGTGGTGAGTCCGGACGCGTCCCGCGGGCGCACGCGCAGTCGGCGCGCCGTCCCGTGAGCTCGGCCTCCCCGGCGTCGGTCACCCTGGGTGCCGAGCGCCGGACGAACAACTTCGACGCGCTGCGGCTCCTCGCCGCGTTCGCGGTGGTGGTCGGCCACGCGGCGGTCCTGCGGGGCGCCCCCGAGCAGGCGCCCGCGTTCCTCGGCATCCACGTGCACGTGCTCGGGGTCGCGGTGTTCTTCGTCATCAGCGGCTGGCTGATCACGGGCAGCTGGGAGCGCTCGCGGTCGGTGCCGCAGTTCGTGGTCAGCCGCGCGTTGCGCATCCTGCCGCTGCTGTGGGTCGTCGTCCTGCTGTCCGTGGCGGTCCTCGGGCCGCTCATGACCGACCTGCCGCTCGGCGAGTACGCGCGCTCGACGGAGACCTGGCGGTACCTGCGGAACCTCGTGATGCTGCCGGCCGACGGGCTGCCCGGCGTGTTCACGGACGTGCCGTACCCGGGCGTCGTCAACGGGTCGGTCTGGACGCTGCGCGCGGAGGTGATCTGCTACGCGCTGGTGCTCGGGGCCGGGCTGCTGGCCGTCGCGCTCCGCGGGCGCTGGCAGACCGCGGTGCTCGTCGCGTTCGGCGCGGGCTCGGTCGTCCTCGTGGAGCACGGCGACGTGCGCGTGCTGGGGTCGAGCCTCACGGCCGCCGCGGGCACCTGGATCTACTTCGCGGTCGCCGCCCTGCTGCGGCTGCACCTCCCGCGTCGTGCGCTGCGCGGGGACGTCGCGGTCGGCGCGCTGGCGCTGTGGGGGCTGGCGTCGCTGGCGGGGGAGGCGTGGGCGGTCCGCGCCTCGTGGCTCGCGCTCTCGTACGTGGTGCTCGTCGTCGGCCTGCGGGGCTGGCCCGTCGCGCGGGACGCCGCCCGGTTCGGGGACCTGTCCTACGGGCTCTACCTGTTCGCGTTCCCGGTGCAGCAGGTCGTCCTCGACCTCGCCCCGGCGCACCCCGCGTGGGTGGACGTCGTCGTCGTCACGGGCGCCTCGCTCGCGCTGGCCTACGGCTCGTGGCACCTGGTGGAGCGCCCCGCGCTCGACCTGCGGACCCGCCTGCCGTGGTTCGCGCGGCCTCGCGTCCCGTCGCAGCCGGCGGCCTGACAGCGGGTCAGGACGGCACGCCGCCGACCACGCCCGGCGGGAGCGTGCCGTCGCGGACCTGCTGGAAGAACGTCGGCGTCTGGTCCGGGTCGAGCTGCACCGTCGAGCCGATGCCGTCGCCCGGGCGGTAGTCGAGGCTGCGGATCGGCGGGGTGCCGGTGATCCCGCCAGTCCCGGTCGCGGACCGGAACGCCAGCGCGAGCCGGCCCAGGTCGACCACGTCGGTGCCCTGGTCCAGGGTCATGGCGTCGGTCCCCGCGCGGATCAGCGACACCTGGCGACCCGGGTTCACCAGGGTGGACGGGGAGGCGGCCGAGGACGTGATCCCCGAGATGACCTCCCGCTGCCGCTTCGCGCGGCCGATGTCGCCCTCCGGGTCGACGTACCGCATCCGGGCGAACATCAGCGCGTCGTGGCCGTCGGTCATGTGGCAGCCCGGCGTCCACACCAGGCCGGTCATCGGGTCGGTGACGTCGAGGTCCGAGCACAGCTCGACGCCGCCGAGCGCGTCGACGACGCCCTCGACGCCGCCGAAGCCGACCTCGACGAAGTGGTCGACGGTCAGACCGGACAGCTGCTCGACCGTCGCGACCAGCAGCGCGGGGCCGCCCCACGAGTACGCGGCGTTGATCTTGCTCGCGCTGAAGCCCGGGATCTCGACGAACGTGTCGCGCGGGATGCTGATGAGCGCCGCGGGGCCGCTCTCGGGCACCTGCAGCAGCATGATCGTGTCGGCGCGGGCACCGGCTGTCCCGTCCTCCTCGCCGGGGGCGCGCTCGTCGGAGCCGGCGAGCAGGTACGTGGTGCCGGGGGTGTCGGCCGCGCCCGAGAGGGCGTCGACGTGGCGCAGGCGGCCGTTGGCCCAGATGGCGAGGCCGATGGGCCAGGCGAGCACGAGCACGAGGACGAGCGCCAGCACGGAGAGCACGCCCCGGCGGCGCCATCGCCGCCGGGGCGCGGCGGCGGGCGCGGCAGGCCGGGCGTGGGGGCCGCCCCCTGCCGGCGACGGGCCGGCCGGCCGCGGCGCGGTGCCGCCGCCGCGCGGGGTCGTGCGCCGCGGGGTGCCGACGGGCGCGTCGGCGGGTCCGGCGTCCTGCGCGGGGTGCCGTCCCGGCACGGGCCGGGCCGGCTGCCTGCTGCGCCGCGGCGGGGCCGCGCGGTGCGTCGCGTCCGGCTCGATCGCGGGAGGTGCGCCTGCGGCGGCCGCGGACGCCGGTGGCACAGGGCGGGCCGGCGGCGAGGGGCGGGCCATCGTCCGCCGCGGGGCCGGTCCGACGGGACGCGCGTCGTCGGCCGCCGGCCGGGACTGCCGGGCGGACGGCTCGAAGGTCGGCGGGAGCCGGTCCTCACCGGTCGGCTTGCTCGGCACGAAGCCCCCTCACGTGTCTCTTCGCTGGTGCTGCGCCGTCGATCGTACGCGCGGCGGGTCGGCCGCCCGGGGAGCCCGGTGCGGCGCGTACCGCGCCCGGGTTCAGCAGACAGCCGTGACGTCCGCTGGCGTGAACGCCTCGCGGCCCGCCTCCTTGGTCTGCGCCGGCGCCGGAGCCTGCGTCTCCGGCGCGGCCGGCGCGGTGGTTCCCGCATCGGGAGTCTCCGTGCCGGTCCCCGTGCCGGGGTCCGTCGCCGTGGGCTCCTCCGAACCCACGACCGGCTCGTCCGCGGCCATGTTGGCCCAGACCACGTCCGCCTCCGAGGTCCACTCCACCCGGTTCTTGTTGGACGCCGCCGCGGCCCACGGGATGGTCAGGATGGTGATGTCGTCCAGCCGCACCGAGCGGGCGCTCCACGCGAGCCCCGTGAGCGACTGCAGGTCCAGGGCGCTGTCGATCGTGAGCGAGCTGGTGGCGGCGCCCAGGAACTGCAGCAGGGTCGGGGCGCTGGTCATCACGTCGCGGGAGAACACCTGGTTGACGATCGCCGCGATGAGGCGCTGCTGGTTGCCGATCCGGGCGATGTCGGACCCGTCGCCGACGTTGCCGTGCCGGGCGCGCGCGAACTTGAACGCGTCCTCGCCGGACAGGACCTGCTGCCCCGCCGACAGCGTCAGGCCGGTGTACGGGTCGTACAGGTCCTTGGGGATGCAGATGTCGACGCCCCCGATGGCGTTGACCATCGACTGGAACCCGCCGAAGTCCACGACGACGAAGTGGTCGATCGTCAGGCCGGTGTTCTCCTGGATCGCCCGGCCGGAGCAGGCCGCGGCCGACGCGAGGTCGCCGCCGTTGTCCCAGCCGATCGCGAAGGCCTCGTTGATCATCGCCTGCGAGCGCGCCCGGGTCGTCGAGCCGTCGGACATCTGGCAGGACGGGATCGAGACGAGCGAGTCGCGGGGGATGGAGACGAGCTCCACGCGCTGCCGGTCCGCCGACACGTGGACCACGATCGTGGTGTCCGCGCGCATGCCCGCGGTGTCCTCGCCCTCCGCGGCCATCGCGGCCGCGTCGCGGTAGTCCGACCCCAGGACGAGGATGTTGAGCGCCCGGCCCGCGTTCGGGTCGTCGGGCTCCGGGTCCTCGTCGGGGGTGCTCACCGGCGACGGGCCCGGGCCGAGCAGCGACGCCACGTCGACGGTGGCGATGTTCGTCTGCAGCTTGATGTACAGGGCGCTGGCACCCGACACGCCCACCATGACGAGCGCGACCGTGACGAGGGCGACGCCGCGGAGCACCCGGTGACGCCCGGAGCTGCGGGCGTGGCGGACGGCGCGCGGACGCGCGGGTGCGGCGTGGCGGTTGGTCACCGGACGAGGATAGGAGGTCGGGTCGGGCCGGCCGGCGGAACCCCGGGGGGAGGGGCGTGGAGGATTCGTGGAGACATCACTCCTGGTCGCACGCCCGGCGCCGGCCCGCCGGGGTCAGCGCCCGAGCTGGGCGTACTTCGCCTCGGTGTCGTCCTTCTGCGGCCGCCACCACGCCTCGTTCGCGCGGTACCAGTCGACGGTGGCCGCGAGGCCGTCGCGGAACGTGGTGTAGCGCGGGGCCCAGCCGAGCTCGGTCCGCAGCTTGGTCGAGTCGATCGCGTAGCGCAGGTCGTGGCCCGGCCGGTCGCTCACGAGGTCGTAGGCGTCGGAAGGCTGCCCCATGAGCTCGAGGATGAGCTCGACGACCGTCTTGTTGTTCTCCTCGCCGTCCGCGCCGATGAGGTAGGTCTCGCCGATCCGGCCCTTCGTGATGATGTCCCAGACCGCGGAGTTGTGGTCCTCCACGTGGATCCAGTCGCGCACGTTCTCGCCGGTGCCGTAGAGCTTCGGGCGGATGCCGTCGACGACGTTGGTGATCTGGCGCGGGATGAACTTCTCGACGTGCTGGTACGGCCCGTAGTTGTTCGAGCAGTTCGAGATCGTCGCGCGCACGCCGAACGAGCGGGCCCACGCGCGCACCAGGAGGTCGGACGACGCCTTGGTCGACGAGTAGGGGCTCGACGGGTTGTACGGGGTGTCCGGCGTGAACTTGGCCGGGTCGTCCAGCTCGAGGTCGCCGTAGACCTCGTCGGTCGAGATGTGGTGGTAGCGCACGTCGTAGCGGCGCACGGCCTCGAGCAGCGTGTACGTGCCGATCACGTTGGTGTGCACGAACGGCCACGGGTCGTGCAGGGAGTTGTCGTTGTGGGACTCGGCGGCGAAGTGGACCACGACGTCGCTGTTCTTCACCAGGTCGTCGACGACGTCGTGGTCGGCGATGCTGCCCTTGGCGAAGGTGATGCGGTCCCAGACCGGCGCGAGGCTCTTCTCGTCGCCGGCGTAGGTGAGGGCGTCGAGCACGGTCACCTCGACCTCGGGGTGCTCTCGCACCACCTGGTGGACGAAGTTGGAGCCGATGAATCCGGCTCCGCCGGTGACGAGCATGCGCACGGGGGGTTCCTCCTCCAGACGGGTGGGTCCAGGGTAGTGGAATCGCCGCCGCTCCCGGCGCGGCGGCGAGACGGGGACCGAGCCGGATGCCACGATCGGCGGGCCATGAGACCTCATCCCGCGCCCGGGCACCACCAGGGCCTCCGCCGCGCCGGCCGGCTGCCGCTGCTCCTGCTCGCCGTCGCCCTGCTGGCGACCGCCTGCTCCGACTCCGGCTCCCGGGCGGGTGACGCGCCGTCGACGTCGGCCGCGCCGTCGGACGCGCCGCGACCCACCGCGTCCGCGTCCGCGACCGCACCGGCCCCGACCACGAGCGCCGGGACCGACGCGGGGACGGACCCCGGCGCGGACCCCGGTGCGCAGCCGGCGGACCCGCCGGCCTCCGCCGAGCCGGCCCCGGCGGACGGTCTCTCGGTGGTCATCACGTTCGCCGAGGTGACGCAGGGCGCGCTCGAGGTCGGCTCCTACGTCGAGGGCACCATCGAGGACGGCGGCACGTGCGCGCTGTCCGCGCGGTCGGGGTCGACCACGCGGGACGACGACCGCGAGGGCGTCGCGGACGCCACGACCACGTCGTGCGGGACGCTCTCCGTCCCGGCGTCGTCGGGCACCTGGAAGGTCACCGTGTCGTACGACTCGCCCTCCGGCCGCGGCCAGGCCTCGACCACGGTGGTGGTGCCGTGACGGCCCGCCGGCGCCCGACGGCGCTCCTGGTGGTCGTCTCGCTGCTCGCGTCGCTGCTCGCGGCGGTGGGCGGCACCGTCGCGACGCAGGTCGTCACCGCCGCGCCTGCCGCGGCGGCGGACCTCTCCGGCTTCAGCGCGGGCAACATCATGAGCGACGAGGTGTTCTTCGACGGCACCCGCATCGGCGAGGCGGCCCTGCAGCAGTTCCTCGAGCAGAAGGGCGCCGGCTGCTCCGTCGGCAGCGACGGCAGCCCCTGCCTGAAGAACTACCGCGTGTCGACGCCGAGCCGGAGCGCGGACGCGTACTGCTCGGGCTACGCAGGCGCCGCCGACGAGCGCGCCTCCACGATCCTCGTCAAGGTCGGGCGCGCCTGCGGCGTGAACCCCCAGGTGCTCGCCGTGATCCTGCAGAAGGAGCAGGGCCTCGTCACCACGACCGGCGCGGCGGCCACGGCCACGCGGTACCAGCGCGCGATGGGCTTCGGCTGCTCCGACACCGCGCCCTGCCAGGAGCAGTACGGCGGGTTCTTCAACCAGGTCTACCAGGCGGCCCGGCAGTTCCAGGTCTACGCGGCCCGGCCGGGCAGCTACGCCCACCGGGCCGGTGCGACGAACGCGGTCCGCTACCACCCGAACGCCGCCTGCGGCACGTCGCCGGTCTACATCGTCAACCAGGCGACCGCCGGGCTGTACAACTACACGCCCTACCAGCCGAACGCCGCGGCGCTCGCGGCGGGCTACGGCACCGGCGACGCGTGCTCCTCGTACGGCAACCGGAACTTCTGGAACTACTTCACCGACTGGTTCGGCCCGACGAGCGGCTACGGCGTCAGCCCGCAGATGACCGAGCTGTGGAACGCGTGGGGCGGCGGCGCCGGGGCCCTCGGCCAGCCGATCGCATCCCAGCGCTGCGACCTCGTGCCGACCGGGTGCTCTCAGAAGTTCACGAACGCGACGATCTTCTGGTCGCCCACCACCGGTGCCCAGGCCGTCGGCGGCCTGATCCTGTCGCGCTGGGAGGCGTCCGGCGGCCCCGCCGCGGGCATCGGCTACCCGACGTCGACCGTGCTGTCGTGCGACGCCGGGGCGGGCTGCGCCCAGACCTTCGAGTCCGGCGTCATCACCTGGTCGGGCGCCACCGGGGCCCAGCTGGTCGGCGGCCAGATCTACCAGCGGTGGATCGCCGAGGGCGGGCTCTCCGCCGGCATCGGCTACCCGACGTCCACCGTGCTGTCCTGCGACTTCGGCGCCGGCTGCGCGCAGAGCTTCCAGTCCGGCCTCATCACCTGGTCGGGCGCGACGGGCGCGCACATCATCGGCGGCATCATCGGCGCCCGCTGGCAGCGGGAGGGCGGCGCGACGGGTGCCCTCGGCTACCCGACCTCGACGGTGCTCGGCTGCGCCGCCAGCGGGTGCGCCCAGAACTTCCAGCGCGGGGCGATCGCGTGGTCGTCCGCGACCGGGGTCCAGGTCGTCGCGGAGCAGGTCGCCCAGGCCTGGATGGCGGCGGGCGGACCCGCGGCCGGCATCGGCGTCCCGGTCGAGTCGCTCGTCACGTGCACGGGCCCCTGCGTGCAGCGCTTCCAGTCGGGCGTCATGACGTGGTCCGGCTCGGGCAGCGGCCAGCTCGTCGGCGGGGTGATCTACCGGCGCTGGCAGGACCTCGGCGGCCTCGCGGCCGGTATCGGCTACCCGACGTCGACGGTGCAGGGCTGCCCGGCGACCGGGTGCGTCCAGACGTTCCAGTCCGGTGCCATGACCTGGTCCGGCGCGACGGGCGCGCAGCTCGTCGGCGGGCTCATCTGGTCGCGGTGGCAGGCCTCCGGCGGGCTGGGTGCCGGGATCGGCGTGCCCACCGAGTCGGTGCAGTCGTGCCCGGCGAGCGGCTGCGTCCAGCAGTTCCAGACCGGCGCGGTGGCGTGGTCGCAGGCCACCGGCGCGCACCTCGTGGGCGGCGCGATCTACGGCCGCTGGCGCGCGGCCGGCGGCGCGGCGTCCGCCCTCGGCTACCCGAGGGACACCGTTCTCGGCTGCGCGTCCTCCGGATGCCGGCAGAACTTCGCGGGCGGCGCCGTCACGTGGTCGGCCGCCACCGGGGCGCACGCCGTGCAGGAGTCGGTCGCCGCGCTCTACCTCGGCCAGGGGGCGGAGACCGTCTTCGGGTACCCGACGACCACGGTCGGCGCCTGCCCGGGACCGGACGGGTGCGTCCAGACGTTCAGCGCCGGCGCGATCGACTGGACGCCCGAGCGCGGGGCGCTGGCCATCACGGGCCCGATCCACAGCCGGTGGGCGGACTCGGGCGGCGCGCAGGCCGGGATCGGGCGCCCGCTGACGTCCACCCTCGCGTGCGACCAGGCGGCCGGCTGCGTGCAGGACTACCAGGGCGGCGCCATCGCGTCGTCGAGCGGCACCGGGGCGCACCTCGTCGGCGGGCAGATCTACACGTTGTGGAAGGCGCTGGGCGGGCGGGACTCGACGCTCGGGCTGCCGACGTCGACCGTGCTCGGCTGCGATCCGGCCGCGGGCTGCGTCCAGACGTTCCAGGGCGGGTCGATCCGCTGGTCCGGCGCGACGGGCGCCTACCGGCAGTGAGCGTCGGTGCCGGGGCTTCCGGCAGGGCGCGAGCGGGACACCGAGGGGGAGACACCATGCGGGTTCGGGGATGGGTTCCGGCACTGGTCTGCCTGGCGCTGGCGACGGTGACCGCCGTGCCGGCGCAGGCGGACGCGCGCGCGGCGGCCGGCCCGGCGCCGGCCACCGCCGCGCCGGCCGACGGCGGGGTCACGGAGCTCGACGTCACGCTGGCCGCGCCCGAGCCGGCGGCGGGGGCGCGCAGCCTCCGGGCGGCCGAGCCCGAGGCCGCGGACCCCACGGAGCCGGAGGGCGCCGCCCCGACCGCGGACCCCGGCACGGTCGAGCCGACGCCGGAGGCCACGGCTCCCGAGCCCGCGGCCCCGGAGCCCGCGTCCCCGGATGCGGCCGACGCCCCGGACCTCGACGCGGACCCGACCGAGGTGGTCGAGGGCGCGGACGACCTGGTCCTGGAGGAGGCGTCCGCTCCCGACCGCGTCGTGAGCAGCGCCGTCGAGACGGGCGAGTTCGAGACCGTCGGCCTGACCTGGCCGGCCGGGCTGGACGCGACCGGCCTCGAGGCGCAGGTCCGCACCCGCACCGACGGCGTGTGGAGCGACTGGCAGACGCTGGGGACGGCCGAGCCGACGGACCAGACGCCGGACGACGGCACGGTGGACGACCGCCTGGCGGCGCGCGGCGGCACGGACGCGCTCTGGGTGGGGTCGTCCGACGCGGTGCAGCTGTCGACCACGGCGGACGCGGCGGCGGCCGGGGGGCTGCGGCTCGCGCTCGTGTCGGCGGGCGATGTGACCGCCCCGGTGGACGCCCGGGTGTCGACGGCGAGCCTCGGCAGCGCGGTCACGAGCCCCCCGCGCGTGATCTCCCGCGCCGAGTGGGGCGCGCGCGCCCCGTCGTGCACTCCCGACGTGGCGCAGCAGATCGTCGGCGCGGTCGTGCACCACACCGCCGGGTCGAACGCCTACGCGAACCCGGCCGAGGCGATGGCCCAGATCCGCAACGACCAGCGGTACCACATCGAGTCCCGTGGCTGGTGCGACATCGGCTACAACTTCCTCGTCGACAAGTTCGGCAACATCTACGAGGGGCGGGCGAACAGCCTGACGCAGCCGGTCATCGGCGTGCACGCGGGCGGGTTCAACACCGGGACCGTCGGGATCTCGATGCTCGGCGACTACTCGACGACCGTGCCCTCCGGCGCCCAGCTCGACGCCGTGGGCCAGGTCGCGGCGTGGCGCCTGGCGGCCTACCAGGTGGACCCGCGGTCGACCATCACCTACCGCACCGGCGGCGGCGAGAACTCGCGCTACCCCGCGGGGTCGGTCGTGCAGCTGCCGGCGATCTTCGCCCACCGGGACACCGCGTTCACGTCCTGCCCCGGGCAGGCCGCGTACGACCGGCTGGGCACCGTCCGGCAGGCCGCCACCACCTGGTACCTGTCGTGGCCCGAGTGGGGCTCGGGCCCCTCGGTGAGCCCGCAGATGCGGCTGCTGTGGGACCGCTGGGGCGGCCCGGACGGCCCGATCGGCGTGCCGGTGACGGGGCAGCGCTGCGACCTCGCCCCGGCCGGGTGCGTCCAGCAGTTCACGGGCGCGGACGTGTACTGGTCGCCGCAGACCGGCGCCCAGGCGGTCGGCGGGCTGATCCTCAACCGCTACCGGGCGTCCGGGGAGCAGGCGGCGATCGGGTACCCCACGGACAGCGTGTTCGGCTGCCCCGCGTCGGGGTGCACGCAGTCCTTCCAGTCCGGGGTGATCACCTGGTCGCCCGGGACCGGCGCGCAGCTCGTGGGCGGGGCGGTCTACGGCCGGTGGAAGGCCTCCGGCGGCCTGGCCGCCGGCATCGGCTACCCGACCACCACGGTGCTCGGCTGCGACCCCGCGGCGGGCTGCACCCAGTGGTTCCAGTCCGGCCGCGTGACGTGGTCCGGGGCCACCGGGGCGCACATCATCGGCGGGATCCTCGGCTCGACCTGGGACGCGCTCGGCGGTGCCCCGGGCTCGTTGGGCTACCCGACGTCGACCCAGCTCGCGTGCGACCCGGGCGCGGGGTGCGCTCAGACCTTCTCCGGGGGCGTCATCGCGTGGAAGGCGGCGACCGGGGCTCGCGCCGCGGGCGCGGCGGTGCTCGCCGAGTGGCGGGCCACCGGCTGGGACCACGGCGTGGGGTTCCCCGTGGAGACGGTCCTCGGCTGCACCACGAGTCCCTGCACGCAGCGTTTCGAGCGCGGGACGGCCGTGTGGGCCCCCGGGCGCGACGCGCGGATGGTCGGCGGCGTGATCGGCGCGCGGTGGACGGCCCTCGGCGGCGCCGCGTCGGCGCTCGGGCTCCCGACGTCGACCGTGCTGGCGTGCGACCCGACCGCGGGCTGCCGGCAGACGTTCGACGGCGGCGCGATCGGCTGGAGCGCGCGGACGGGGGCGCAGGCCGTGCCCGCCGTGATCGACGCCCGGTGGCAGCAGTCGGGCGGCGCGGCCGCGGTGGGCTACGCCGTGGAGTCCCGCGCGGAGTGCGCGGGGTCCGGCTCGTGCCTGCAGCGGTTCGAGCGGGCGACGGCGACCTGGTCGTCGCGGACGGGGGCGCACCTCGTCGGCGGCATCATCGGCGCGCGCTGGACCGCGTCGGGCGGCGCCGACGGCCCCCTCGGCCTGCCGACGTCCACCGTCCTGGCCTGCGATCCCGTGGCAGGGTGCACGCAGACCTTCGAGCACGGCGCGATCCGCTGGACGGCGGCGGCGGGCGCGGTCGTCACGAGCTGACCGGGGCGGCCGCGCGACGCGTGTCCGCGGACCGCGTACGATCCTCGGGGCCGTGACGTGGGTCGACGGCGGGGGAGCGTGGAGGAGATTGGTGTCGGAACGACCGCGGCAGCGGCGGAGCAGTGCGCTGGTGCCGTACGCGGTCGCCGCGCTCGTGGCGGTGATCACCGCGGCGGTGGGCCTGGCGATCCTGCTGGAGGCGCGGCCCAACCCCACGGGTGACGAGCCGCACTACCTCCTCATCGCGCAGAGCATCGCGCTGGACGGCGACATCGACCTCGCCGACGACTACGCGGACCCCGCGCGCGTCGCCGCGGCGTACCCGGGCAACACGGTCCTCGACCCGGTCACGCACGCCGGCGTGTACCGCGACGGCGGCCCGATGGTGCCGATCCACGCGATCGGCCTGCCGCTGGTGCTGTCGCCGGTGTTCGCCCTGGGGCAGGGCTGGCTCGCGGCACGCGTGCTGATGGTCCTCATCAGCGCGCTGACGGCCGGCCTGGCGTACCTCGTCGTGGACCGGCTGGTCCCGCGGCGCCCGGTTCTCGGCGCCCTGAGCGTGCTGGCGGTCTCGCTCACCGTCCCCGGCATCGCGTTCGCCAACCAGGTCTACCCGGAGATCCCGGCGGCCCTGGTGCTGACCGCGGCGGCGTTCTGCCTGGTCCGGGGCCGGCCGACCCTCCCGTGGCTCGTCGCCGCGTCGGTGCTCGGCGCGCTCGCGCCGTGGATCCACCTGCGGTTCGCCATCCTCGTGCTCCCGATCGGGCTCGCGGTCGTCGGCCGGGCGCTCGGCATGCCGCTGGGGGTGGAGCTGCGGGCGCTGCCCGCCGCGCTGCTCCGGGCGCTTCGGGAGCGGTGGCTCCGCGTCCTCGCAGCCGTCTCCCCGCTGCTGCTCAGCGCCGCAGGCATCCTCGTCTCGAACCAGGTCCTCTACGGGTCGCCCGGTGTGAACGCGGCGTACAACCCGGACGTCTTCCCGGTGCAGCTCCCGTTCCAGCCGCTGTTCGTGTGGATCTTCGGCGTGGGGTCGGTGCTCGACGAGCAGCGGGGCATCGCCCCGTACGCACCCGTCGTGCTGCTCGTGTTCGCCGCGGTGCTGGTGGCGGTGTGGCGCTGGCGGTGGTGGGCGCTGCCGGCGGTCGTCGCCTGCGTCGCCTTCTACGTCGTGACGACGGGCGTGGCCCAGGGCGGCGGCTTCTGCCCGCCCGGGCGCTGGTTCGTCGTCTTCATGCCGCTCACCGCGGTCGGGCTCGCGGCGGCGCTGGACCTGTCCTGGCGGCCCTGGGTCGTGTTCGTGCCCACCGTGCTGTTCTCCTGGGCGGTCACGGCGCAGCTCCCGGCGCACTACGCCGACCTGTACCCCGTGGCCGAGGTGCGCTACCAGCGCCTGCCGGTCGCGGACGAGATCGCGGACGCCTGGCCGGACGTGATGGTCCGCCGCCAGGACGGCCTGCAGCTCGAGGCGGCGACGCTCGTCCCCGGCATCGGGCGGCCCGCGGGTGAGGACGACGTCGTCGCCGAGCCGGCCGACGGCCCGGGCACCGTGGTGTCCGGCCCCGACTCGCTGTTCGTGCCGGGCCTGTACGACGTCACCTACCACGTCCGCCTCGCGGGCGAGCCGGGTGCGACCGTCGGCCTCGGCCAGGTGCTCGCGGGCGAGAGCGTCGTCGCCGAGGTGCCGCTCACGGTGCCGGAGGCGGGCGACGCGACCGCGGCCGCCGCCGTCCGCCTCGACCTCGCCGCCGTGCCCACCGAGACCCGCGTGCTCGCCTTCGGGACCGGCACGATCGAGGTCGACCGGGTCGACGTCACCTGGGCCGAGCCGGCGCCCCCGGGCGACCTCGAGCGCATGAACGGCGTCCCGCTGTCGACGGTCTGGTTCGCGGTCGTCGCCCTCGTCGCGGGGCTGATCACGGCCGGCCTCACCCGCCCCGCCCGCAGGAGGACCGACGATGCGTGACCAGGTGGCACGGCTGCAGGACGCCGAGCTCGAGCTGATGCGCGCGGTCCAGGACCGCGCGGGGCACCCGGTTCTGCCGGCCGTCGCGCGCGGGCTGTCGCACGCGGGGGAGCACGCGCTCGGCTGGATCGCGCTCGGCGCCGCCGGCGCGCTCGTGGACCGGCGCCGCCGCGCGGACTGGGCCGGCGTGGCGGTCGCCGCCGTCGGGGCGCACGCGGCGGCGGTGGTCGTCAAGCGCGTCGTCCGGCGCCGGCGTCCCGCCGACGAGCGGGTGCGCGTGCTGGTCGGCACCCCCTCGGCGCTGAGCTTCCCGAGCGCCCACGCGACGTCCACGACCGCCGCGATGGTGGCGGCGGCCGCCGGCGGTCTGGTCCCGGCCCCCGTGGCCGGCGCCGTCGTCGGCGCGATGGCGGCGTCCCGCGTCCTGCTCGGCGTGCACTACCCGACGGACGTCGTCGCCGGCACGGCGATCGGTGCGGTGTCCGGCGCGGTGACGCGCCGCCTCCTGCGGGCGGTGGCGCGGTGAACCGGATGCCGCCGCTGCTGCGCGCGATGCGACCGCGCCAGTGGGTGAAGAACGTCCTCGTCGTCGCCGGGCCGCTGGCGGCGGGCTCCCTGTGGGAGTGGCACGGGCTGGTCGCGGTCGTCATCGCGTTCGTCGGCTTCTGCCTGTGCGCGTCCGCCATCTACCTCATCAACGACGTCATCGACCGCGACCTCGACCGCCGGCACCCGGTGAAGCGGTTCCGCCCCATCGCCTCGGGGGAGCTGAGCGTCCGCACGGCCCTCGTCGTCGCGGCGGTCCTGCTCGTCGTCGGGATCGGCGGCTCGATCGCCCTGGGCCGCGGCTCGCTGGCCGTGGTCCTGGGCTGCTACAGCGTCCTGCAGGTCGCCTACTGCCTGTGGCTCAAGGACCAGCCGGTCATCGACCTGGTCGTCGTGTCGTCGGGCTTCCTGCTGCGCGCCCTCGCGGGCGGCGTCGCCGCCGGTGTCGTGCTCTCGCCCTGGTTCCTGCTCGTCGCGTCGTTCGGCTCGTTGTTCATGGTCGCGGGCAAGCGCTACTCCGAGGTGCACCTCGTCGGCGAGGGCGCCGACGCGACCCGGCGCAGCCTCGAGACCTACTCCGCGTCGTACCTCCGGTTCGTGTGGGGCGTCGCCGCCTCGGCGACGATGATCTTCTACGCCCTGTGGGCGTTCGACCTGGACCGCGAGTACCCGATCTGGCCGCAGCTCTCGGTCGCGCCGCTCGCGGTGGCGCTGCTGCGGTACGCCGTGGACATCGACCGCGGCGCCGCCGGCGAGCCCGAGTCGATCGTGCTCGGCGACCGCGTCCTGCAGCTGCTCGGCGTGATCTGGCTCGTGCTGTTCACCGTGGGGGTCGTGCTCGGGTGAGGCGTGCGGCGCCGGCCGGGCTCGTCGCCCTGGCCTGGGTGGTGGTGGGGAGCGGGCTGTCCGGCCTGGCGACCTACGTGCTGCTGGTCGTCGTGGCGCGCGCCGTGGGACCCGTCGCCTACGGCGACTTCTCGGTGTTCTGGACGTTCGTGGTGGTGGTCTCGCTGGGCGGCTTCCTGCCGGTCGAGCAGCTCACGGCGCGGACGGTGGGACGCCGCCTGGCCGTCGGCCTCAGCCCCGGCAGCGCCCTGCGCGACGGCGTCCGCTCGGGGTCGCTCGTGGCGGGCGTCGTCCTCGCGGCCGGGGTCGTCCTGCTGGTCGCGCAACCGGGCGTCCCCGACCCGCGGCTCGTCGTCCTGGTCCCGGTCGTGGTCGCGGGCTTCGTGGTGCAGTTCGCGGCCCGGGGGGTGCTGGCCGGGGTCCGTGACCTGCGCGGCTACGCCGCCGTGCTCGTCACCGACGCCGGCGTCCGCGCCGTCGTCGCCGCCGTGCTGTGGGCGGGCGGCGTGACCTCCGTCCTGCCGTACATGGTCGGCGTCACGGCCTCGTGCGTCGCGTGCGCGCTCGTCGGCCTGGTGCTCGCCCGCCGTGCGCGGCCGCCTGCGGCCGGCCCCGCGGCCGCGCCGGACGACGTCGCCGCGCCGGGGACGGACGACCGGATCACCACGCGGGCGCTGGTCCCGCTGGTGGTCGCTGCGTCGTGCATGCAGCTGCTGCTGAACAGCGGCGTCCTCCTCGCCCGTGCGGTCCCCGACGCCCAGGCCGCGCTGGCGGGGGTGATCCTGGCGGTGCTCACGCTCGTCCGCCTGCCGGTCTTCGTGTTCCAGGCGGCCCAGGCGGGCTACGTGTCCCGCGTGGCGGCGCTGCACCGGACGCGCGACGGCGCCGGCCTGCGCCGCCTCGTCGCGCTCATCGGCGGCGTCGTCGCGGTGGTCGCCGGCGTGACCCTCGTGACCGCGGCGACGATCGGGCCGCAGCTGGTCCGCTGGGTGTTCGGCGCCGGCTACGACGTCGAGCGAGGCGCGGTCGTCCTCGTGGCGGTGGGCGTCGCGGGCTACCTCGCCGCCTCGGTGCTGAACGACCTCGCGGTCGCGCTCGGTGCGCACCGCGCGGTGGTGGTCGCGTGGCCGGCGGCCGTCGTCGTCGCCGCCGGGTCGCTCCTGCTCGCCCGCGGTTCGGCGACGTGGGCGTGCACCCTGCCCCTCGCCGTGGGCGCCGCGACTGCGGCGCTCGTCCTCGGGCCCGTCGTCGCGTCCCGCGTGCGGTCCGTCCTGTCCCTGCCACCCGGCCCCGGCGGCCCGAAGGAGGTCGATGAGCGTGCGTGAACCGGTGTACGACGTCGTCGTCGCGCTGAACTACTACGCCCCGTACGTGTCGGGCGTGACGGAGGCGGCCCGGATGACGGCCGAGGGCTGGGCCGCGCGCGGGTACCGGGTGCTGGTCGTCGCCGGGCACCACGACCCGGCGACCCCGGCGCGGGAGGTCGTCAACGGGGTGCGCGTCATCCGCACGCCCGTGGTCGCCCGGATCGGCAAGGGCACCATCAGCCCGGCGTTCGTGCCGACCGTGGCGCGGTGGGCCCGGCGGGCCCGCCTGCTGCACCTGCACCTCCCGATGCTCGAGGCGGGCGCCATCGCGGCGGCGACCCGCGGCACGCCGCTGCTCGTGACGTACCAGTGCGACGTGACGCTGCCCCCGGGTCTGTTCAACGCCGTGCAGGTCCGGGGCCTCGACCTCTCGCACCGGATCGCGCTGCGCGCGGCGGACGCCGTGGCGGTGACCAGCGACGACTACGCCCGGTCCAGCCGGCTGTGGCCCGCCATGGCGGGGCGCACCGTCGAGGTGCCGGCGCCGGCGCGGGACCGCTCGGGCGGCTCCCCGACGTTCCGGGACGGGCCCGGCCCGCACGTCGGGTTCGTCGGGCGCATCGTCGAGGAGAAGGGGCTGGAGTTCCTCGTCGACGGCTTCCGTGCCGTTCCGGACCCCGCGGCGCGCCTGCTGCTGGCGGGCGACTTCGCGAAGGTGGCCGGCGGCAGCGTGATCGAGAAGGTCCGGGCGCGCATCGGGGACGACCCGCGGATCCGCGTGCTCGGCTTCGTCGCGGACGAGGAGCTCCCCGACTTCTACGCGTCGCTCGACGTGCTCGCCCTGCCGTCGATCAACTCGCTGGAGGCCTTCGGGATCGTCCAGGTCGAGGCGATGATGCAGGGCGTCCCGGTGATCGCCTCCGACCTCCCGGGCGTGCGGATGCCCGTGCGGCACACCGGCTTCGGGCGCGAGGTGCCCCGGCGGGACGCCGCCGCCATCACGCGGGCGGTCGAGGAGCTCCGCGCCGACCCGCCCGACCGCGCGGAGGGGCAGCGCCGGGCGCTCGCGCGCTACGCGCTGGACGTCGTGCTCGACGAGCACGTGCGCCTGCTGGAGAGCCTCGCGCTGCCGCGCTGAGGCGCGGGGCGGTGCCGGGGCGGCGGCCCCGGCTCAGCGGCTGCGCAGGCGCTGAGCCACCCGGCCCACCAGCCCCCGCTCGCGCGCGGCCAGCTGCTCGCTCGTCCGGTCGAGCTCGGCCTCCGCCGCCGCGAGCCGCACCTGCAGGTCCTCGATCAGCGCGTGCCGCTGCCGGGAGAGGTCCTCGGTGGCGCGCTGGTGCTCGCGCGTGGCCTCGAGCTCGTCGAGGACGCGCTGCAGGTCGGGCTCGACCTCGCCGAAGTAGGACTCCTTGTATCGGGCGTGGCTCATGGCGATCGTCGCGCCGCGGTCGCGGTCGTCGAACGAGACGACGACGAGGCCGTCACCGCTGTAGGACTCGCCGACCGTGTGCTCGGCGAGGACGTGCCCGCCGAGCTCGTCGATCCGGGCGAGGGCCTCCTGGTGGGTGGTCGCCCGGCCGGAGATCATCCGGTGGTGCGTCGAGATGACCATGAACCGGATGCGGCCCGCCCGGACGAGGCCGTCGATGCTGTCGAGGAGGTCGCGCTCGAACCCCTGGATGTCCGCGAGGACGACGGAGGCCCGGGCGACGCCGGTCTCGTCCATGAGGGACTCGAGCGTGTACACGGGGACGGTCACCGTCTCGCCGGTGCTCTCAGCCTCGAACGAGGCCTCGGTACCCGCCTCGCCGCCGATCGCCCCGGTGACGAAGGTCGCGTCCATCCCGTTGATCGCCATGTTGCGCCGGCCGACCTCGAGGTACGCCGGGTCCGGCTCCATGCCGACCGAGCGGCCGCCGGTGCGCTGCTGGAACCACATGCTGTAGTACGACCAGTAGCAGCCGAGCTCGACGATGACCGGCTCGTCCTCCTGCTCCGCGACGCGCTCCAGCACGTCCGCGAACGCCACCTCCTCCTGGGGCTCGTGGTGCCCCTGGAGCCCGGTGATGATCTCGGTGGTCCAGGTCCCCAGGTAGCCGCCCTCGAGGACGAGCAGGCCGTTGTGCATGCGCTGCACGCGTGACCCGTCGTCGAGCGTCAGCACCTCGCCGGCGCCCTCCACCTTCGGGAGGCGGTCGGTGTCCCGGCAGGAGATGGTCATCGCGACCCGCCGCGCGTGGTCCGCGGCGATCTCCTCCGGGGTGGGGCCCGTCTGCGTCATGTCGGTTCTCCGGTGTGCGTCGTCGCGGTCAGGCGGAGGTCACGCTGAACGTCGGCTTCGTCCAGACGATCCCGATGCTCGAGTCGTCCGTCACCGACGAGAGCAGGGCCCCCTCGCGCAGGCGGTGGAGCTCGATGCCGTTCTCCGCGGAGATCGCCGCGTGCAGCACGAGGCTGGTGTCGCCGATCCAGAGCGAGGGCAGGTCGAACTCGAACGTCTGCGTGCCGATCACCGTCGGGATGCTGATGCCGAGCAGCTTGGAGTTCGTACCGTAGAGCAGATTCCCGGCGGTGTCCTCCATCGCGATGCCGACGTAGCCGTTGACCACGGGGGCGTCGGCGTGCACCGTCACGCGCACGCGGATGCCCTCCCCGGGACGCAGCACCTCGGTCGGGCTGCCGTCGGACGCGTGCACGGCGAGGGACACGACCTCGGCCGTCGGCGTGGGGGGTGCCAGGGTCACCGCGGCCTGCTCGGCCTCGGCCTCGGCCTGCGCCTGCGCCGCGCGCTCGAGCTCGTGGGCCACGTCGTCCTGGCGCATCTGGTCGTACTCCTCGCGCAGGGCGCGGAGCGAGTCGCGGGGGGCGCCGTCGGCGATCACCGTGCCGTGGTCCAGGACGACGGCACGGTCGCAGACCTCGAGCACCTGGTTGAGCGAGTGGGTCACCAGGACGATGGTGCGACCCTCGTGCTGGAACGCGCGGATGCGGTCCATGCACTTGCGCTGGAACGCCTCGTCGCCCACCGCCAGGACCTCGTCGACCAGCAGCACGTCGGGGTCGACGTGGATGGCGACGGCGAACGCCAGGCGCACGTACATGCCCGACGAGTAGAACTTCACCTGGGTGTCGATGAACCGCTCGATGCCGGAGAAGTCGACGATCGCGTCGAAGTGGCGCTCGGTCTCCTGGCGGGACAGCCCGAGGATCGACGCGTTGAGGTAGATGTTCTCCCGGCCCGTCAGGTCGGGGTGGAAGCCTGCGCCGAGCTCCAGCAGGGCCGCGAGGCGCCCGCGCAGCATGACCGACCCGGTGGTCGGCTGGATGATGCCGCCGACGGTCTTGAGCAGGGTCGACTTGCCCGAGCCGTTCGGCCCGATGAGGCCGACGGTGCTGCCGGCCTCGATGTCGAAGGAGACGTCGCGCAGCGCCCAGAAGTCCTCCTTGTGGAGGTTCGAGCGCCGCAGGTTGACGACGCGCTCCTTGAGCGACTTCTCCTTGCGGATGACGAACCGCTTGGAGACGTTCTGGATCGAGATCACATCGGGGCGCGACATCACAGCTCCTGGGCGAAGTTGCTCTGGAGGCGGCCGAACAGGCGCTGCGCGATCCAGAGGAGGAGGAGGCCGACCGCGAGCGCGATCCCGAGCATCCCCGCGAGGTGCGGCAGCTCGGTCTGCGTCGAGCCGGCGACCCAGAACGTGCGCTGGAAGCCGATGACGACGAGCGTGATGGGGTTCGCGAGGTACAGGTCGCCGAGGATCGTCCCGCCGATGCGGCCCTCGACCAGCGCCCACGAGTAGACGATCGGCGACGCCCACATCATCACCATGATGGCGATCTCGACGAGGTACTGGACGTCGCGCAGGTAGACGTTCGCGGCCGCGAGGACCAGCGCGGAGGCCGTGGCGTAGACCAGGAGCACCGCGAGGGACAGCGGCAGGTACAGCCAGCGGCTTCCCGTGGGGAACTCGCCGGCCACGACGGTGGCCACCGTGAGGATGCCGAGCTGGATCACGAAGTTCACCAGCGAGGACCCGACGACGCTGAGCGGGAAGATCTCGCGCGGGAGGTACACCTTCTTGACCAGCCCGGAGTTCGCGACGACGGACGCCGTCCCGGTCGTGATGATCTCCGAGAACAGCCCCCAGGCCGTCAGGCCGGTGAAGACGAAGATCGCGAAGCTCGGGATCTGGCGCTCGGCCTCGAGGAACTTGCCGAGGGCGATGTAGTAGACGAGCAGCATCGCCAGCGGCCGCATCAGGCTCCAGAAGAAGCCGAGGACGGAGTCCTTGTACTTCGCCTTGAGCTCGCGGCGGACGAGCAGGCCCAGGAGCTCGCGGTGGTCGGCGATCTCCCGGATGGACGAGAGCGTGCCGCGGAAGAACCCGGGTCGCGGGCCGGCGAGCCGCATCGGCTCCTGCTCGAGCTCCGCGAAGCGCTCGGTGCTGGTTGTGCTCATTGTTCCCCTCATCGGATCGGTGCGACGGGCGCGTTCGGCGCCCCGCACCGGCGTCGAGTGTATGCGGCGCGGGTCAGCCGGCCGTGCGGCTTCCCTCGGCCAGCTCGGCCCAGAGGTCGTCGGCGTAGTCCTGCCACGTCCGCGCGACCGCCCGCGGCGTGCGCCCGGCCGGCCGGCCGGGACGCACGAACGGGCGGATCGCCTCCGCCAGCGAGGTCGAGTCGTCCGGGTCGGTGACCGCCCCCTCGCCGACCGAGACCGGCGGCCGGCCGTGCGGCCCGCCGAGCACGGGCACGCCCAGCGCCCGCGCGACGAGGCTGTGCAGGCCGATCGGGTCGTGCTGCGGCACGTCGACGAGGCACCGGGCGCGCTCGAGGACCGCACGGAGCTGCGTCGCGTCCGTCCCGTCGAGGACCGCCACCGGGCACCCGGCCTCCCGCAGCCGCGTGATCTGGCGCTCGAGCGCGGCGGGGGCGTCCCGGCGGTACCCCAGCAGGACGAGCTGGAAGTGCAGCCCGGACCGCCACAGGGTGTTCGCCGCCCGCAGGACGAGGAGCTGGTTGCCGCGCGGGCCCAGCCCCCCGGCCGACACCAGGAGCGGCAGCGGGTCGGCGTCGACGTCGCGCACCCGGCCGTCGGTCCCGTGGCCGTCCGGCACCTCGTCGGCCAGGGGGACCGTGACGACCTCCGGCCCGGCGAGGTCGAGCGTGCGCACCATCTCGCGCCAGCCCTCGTACTCCTCGGCCGCCACCGGCCCGACGGCCGCGAGCCGGCCGACGTGCCGCAGCACGGTCAGCGCGTGCGCCGCACCCGCGGCCTCCGCGGGGGTGCGGTCGTTGCAGGTGATCGCCGGCTCGCCGAACCCGATCGCCCCGGAGCGGACCGCGCCGTGCTCGACGAGGGCCCGGGCCCGGGCCGCCGCGTCGGCGTCCGTGGGGGCGCGCAGCACGACGACGGGCACCTGCCACGGCACCACGACGAGGCGCGGCCCGGGGGTGTCGTCCTCGTCGTCTTCGTCGGGGCCGGCGCCCAGCGCGTCGGGGGAGCGGTCGACCAGGGCGGTGCCGGACCGGGCCCACGCGACGGTCCGCGCGTCGCTGCGCGAGCGCCACGCGGCGACGACCTGGTCCACGACGATCCCGGAGCCCAGCTCGTCGGCCGCGCCGTCGGACCGGCCGACGTCGACCAGCGTGCGGTCGCGCTCGACGACCACCTCGACGTCGGCGACGGCGCGTCCGGCCAGGCGGTCGAGGAGCGCCGCGGGGCCGTCCGCCCGCAGCAGCCGCACGTCGGCCACGGTCTCGGCGGACGTGGGCAGCACGCCGCACAGCACGGCGGCGGTGAACCACACCTCGGCCGGGGTCGCCGCCGCGAGCCGGGCCCGCAGGGCGTCCGGGGCCGGGCCGGCGGGCGCGGGGTCGCCGGGAGCCGCCAGGTGGGCGAGGACGACGGCCGCGCGCGCACCGAGCAGCCCCGCGGTCGCCCGGGTCGGGGCGTCGGCGGCGGTGGCGGTGGTGCGGCTAGGCACGGGGTCCTCCGGGCAGCTCGAGGTCGGCCCAGAGCTGGGCCGCGTAGTCGTCCCAGGAGCGCGGGACCCGGGCGAGGGCCTCCTCCCGGAGTGCCGTCACGAGGTCGTCCTCGGTCAGGAGGCGGCGCATGGCGCGCACGATGTCGTCGTCGTCCCGCGGGTCGACGACGAGGCAGCCGCCGTCCGCGGCGATCTCCGCCATCGAGCCGTACCGCGTGGTGAGGGTGGGGGTCCCGGAGGCGAGCGACTCGGCGACGGGGAGCCCGAAGCCCTCGTGCAGCGAGGGGAAGGCCGAGAAGCGCGCCGTCCGGTACGCCTCGACGAGGTCGGCGTCGCTCAGACCGGCCCGGAGGGCCACGCGCCGGCCCCGGGACTGCAGCAGCGCGACGCGAGCGGCGAGGCCGTCGCTGCCCCAGCCCGCCCGCCCGATCAGCTGCAGCTCGAAGTCCAGCCCCTCGTCCCAGAGCACCTCGGACGCGGCGAGCAGGGCCGCGTGGTTCTTGTGCATCTCCTGGCTGCCGACCGCGATGACCAGCGGGACCTCCCGGCCCGGGTCGTGCGTCGCCGCGGCGATCGGCGGCTCCGCGGGCAGGGAGACCTCCACGACGCGGGGCGCGGTCCGCCCCCGCGCGGCCACCATGCGGGAGACGCCGGCGAACTCGCGGCTCGCCGCGCGGCTGATGCCGGCGATCGTGTCCGCCCGGGTCAGCACGCTGAGGTACGAGACGAAGTTGTCCGGCTCGGCCGGCGGGCGCAGGTCCGCGCTCAGCAGCGGGATGGTGTCGTACCCGATGGCGCACAGGCGGGAGCCCGAGAACTCGGCGAGCGTGTCCACGGCGGGGCACATGGGCGGCAGCACGACCTCCATGAGGACCACGGTGCACCGCCACGGGACGACGAGCCGGAAGTCGCCGCGCGGCACCGGGGGCCGGTCCAGGTGGATCTGGTCGTTCCACCGCAGGACGCGGTCCTCCTCGATCGGCTCGAGGGTGCGCATCGCCCAGGACTCGTCGGTCCAGGCGACCGGGAGCACGGCGTGGTCGCGCACCAGCCGGGGGACCGTCTCGCGCGCGACGCGCTGGATGCCGGTGTGGTGGTCGGCACGGGCGCAGTAGTCGACGCTCAGGAGGACGCCGTCCTGGACGACGTCCATCTCGTAGGTCGGTGTGCCCCGGGTCCGCGCGATCTCGGCGCCCACGCGGAGCAGCCACATCGCGGCCTCGCCGACGTCGGAGCCGCGCACGACGTGCACGAGCTCCAGCAGCTCCTCGCGCTCCGGGTAGCAGCTGGTGACCGCCGTCATCGTCAACCACGCCCGCGCGGTCTCCGGCCGGCCCGCCAGGTCCGAGACGAGCAGGTCCAGCAGGAGGCCCGCGTCCGCCGCGGCGTCGTCGGTGGCCGGGGGGACCTGGTCCAGGAGGACGGCGGCCACCGCGCGCAGGCGCTGCCGCAGGGCGGCCACCTCGGGGGTCGTCCCCGTCGCGCCGGAGGTGGCGCGGGCCGGTGCCACGGCGACGCTCACCGGCGCGCCCGCAGCCGCCGGACGGGGGCGAGCGTGGACACCATCCGCAGGGGGCGCGTCACGCGCCACGACAGCGTCGCCTTCACGGCGGCGAGCTCGTGCGCCAGCAGCGCGGCCGTCTGGTCCGGCTCGCGGTCCTCCTCGGCGGCGTCGCCCGGCCAGCCGGCGAGGGCGGCCGCGCGCCAGCGCTGGATGCTCCGGGCGGCGTCCTCGAGGTCGGCGCGCAGCGCGGCCTCGGTGGCGCGCTCGAACCCGTCGCGGCTGTCCGCCGGGTACGACAGGAGCTCGCCGAGGCGGGCGTCGTGCTCGGCGGCGACGAGGAGCTCCGAGCGCCCGACGACCAGCCGGCGCACGTACCCCTCGGGGGCGTCGTGCTCGTCGGCGTCAGCAGGGCGGACGAGGAGCACCCAGGGCCGGGCGCCGGAGGCCAGGAGCTCGCGTGCGGCGGCGGGGCCGGGCACGACGGCGAGGTGGAGCGCGCCGTCCAGCGCCGCGGTTGCCCCCGTGAGGTCCTCGGCGACGTCCTCGCCCGGTCGTCGCGCCGCGCCGTCCGCGCCGGCGACCAGGACGCCGCGCCAGCCGAGGTCGGCCAGCGCGCGCGTCGGCGACTGCTCCTCGGCGGCGACCGGGGCCACCTCGAGGTAGGTGCCCGGGGTCACCCACCCGAGGGCACGGTGCAGGACCACGTCCTCGGCATCGACGGCATACGACAGGAAAGCAGGGTGAGGCACCGCGACAGCATAGCCACCGCCCGGTGGCACCGGGCCGCCCCGGGCCGGTGGTCCGGCACGGGCGGGGAACGGGCGCCGGCCGCGGTGACGGCCGCTAGGATCGGCGGGACTTCATCCCCGACGATCGAGGAACCATGCGTCGCGCACTCATCACCGGCATCACGGGCCAGGACGGCCTCTACCTGTCCGAGCTCCTCCTGTCGAAGGGGTACGAGGTCTTCGGCCTCGTGCGGGGGCAGAACAACCCCAAGATCGACCTGGTGCGCAGCACGGTCCCCGACGTGAAGCTGCTGACCGGCGACCTGACGGACATCTCCTCCCTCCTGCGCGCGCTCGAGGTCTCGCAGCCCGACGAGGTGTACAACCTCGGCGCCATCTCGTTCGTCGCGTACTCCTGGGAGAACGCGATGGTCACGAGCGACGTCACCGGCCAGGGCGTCCTGCACATCCTCGAGGCCATCCGGCTGTACTCCCACGACGACCCGAGCAAGGTGCGCTTCTACCAGGCGTCGAGCTCCGAGATGTTCGGCAAGGTGCAGGAGGTCCCGCAGCGCGAGTCGACGCTGCTGTGGCCCCGCTCGCCGTACGGCGTCGCCAAGGTGTTCGGCCACTACATGACGATCAACTACCGCGAGTCCTACGGGATGCACGCGTCGTCCGGCATCCTGTTCAACCACGAGTCGCCCCGCCGTGGCCCCGAGTTCGTCACGCGCAAGGTGACGCAGGCCGTCGCCCGCATCTCGCTCGGCCTCCAGGACCAGCTCGTGCTCGGCAACCTCGACGCGAAGCGCGACTGGGGCTTCGCCGGGGACTACGTCGAGGCGATGTGGCGCATGCTGCAGCAGCCGGAGGCCGACGACTACGTCGTCGCCACGGGTGAGACGCACTCGATCCGCGAGCTCCTCGACATCGCCTTCGCGCGCGTCGGCATCGACGACTGGAGCCGGTTCGTCGCCCAGGACCCGCGCTTCATGCGCCCGGCGGAGGTGGACCTGCTCATCGGCGACCCCGCCAAGGCGCAGGACGTGCTCGGCTGGCAGCGCAAGGTCGACTTCCCGGGTCTGGTCACCATGATGGTGGACAACGACCTCGAGGAGCAGCGCGCCCTCGCCGGGCGGTGAGCGGGTGCTGACGGCGCTCATCACCGGGATCACGGGCCAGGACGGCACGCTCCTCGCGCGCCGGCTCGCGGGCGAGGGCGTCGAGGTGCACGGCATGGTCCGTGCCGAGGACGACCGGCAGGTCGCGGCCGCCGGCCTGCCGGAGGGGGTGCACCTGCACGTCGGCGACCTCGCGGACGCCGACCTGCTGCGTGCGCTCGTCGCCGAGGTCGCCCCGGACGAGCTCTACAACCTGGGTGGCATCAGCTCGGTCGGGTACTCGTGGGACCAGCCGGTCCTGACGGGCCTGGTCAGCGGCCTGGGCGCGGTCGCCGTGTTCGACGCGGCGTACCACGCCCAGGAGCAGCACGGCCGGCCCGTGCGGGTGCTGCAGCCGTCCAGCGCGGAGATCTTCGGCTACCCGGAGACCTCGCCGCAGGACGAGCGCACGGCGATCCGGCCGGTGTCGCCGTACGGCGCGGCGAAGGCGTACGCGCACCAGATGGCGGCCGTGTACCGGACGCGCGACCTGCACGTGGCCACCTGCATCCTGTACAACCACGAGTCCCCCCTGCGCCCGCCGACGTTCGTCACGCGCAAGATCACGCAGGCGGCCGCGGCGATCGGTGAGCGCGGCTCGGGCGTCGTCAGCCTGGGGAACCTGGAGGCGCGCCGCGACTGGGGCTGGGCGCCCGACTACGTGGACGCGATGGTCCTCGCCACCCGGTTCGAGCGGGCGGAGGACTTCGTCGTGGCCACGGGCCGGACGCGTTCGGTCGCCGAGTTCGTCGCGAGCGCCTTCGCCCGCGTCGGCATCGAGGACTGGCGCGCGCACGTCGAGGTGGACCCGCGGTTCTTCCGCCCGGTCGACCCCGGCGAGGTGACCGGCGACGCGTCCCGCGCGCGGGACCTGCTCGGCTGGGCGCCCAGGGTGTCGTTCGACGAGATGGTGGGGCGGATGGTCGACCACGACCTGGCGCTCCTGCGAGGAGAGGCATGACCGGCAGTGCGGTGACGGTGCGACCGGGGGTCGTCTCCGTCGTCCTGGTGAACTACAAGGGTGCCGAGGACACCATCGCGTGCCTGCGGGCCTTCGAGGACGTCGACTGGCCGGCGGACCGGTACGAGCTCATCGTCGTCGACAACGGCTCCGACGACGGGTCGCTCGAGGCGATCCGGGCGGCCGTGCCGGGCGCCCGGCTGATCGACGCGGGGGAGAACCTCGGCTTCGCGGGCGGCTGCAACCGGGGCGTCGAGGCGGCGACCGGCGAGTACGTGGCGTTCATCAACAACGACGCCCGGCCGGGCGCCGGCTGGATCTCCGCCGCGGTCGCCGCGTTCGAGGCCGAGCCCGCCGTGGGCGCGGTCGCGTCCAAGGTCCTGGACTGGGACGGGAACCTCATCGACTACGTCGACGGCTCGCTCACGTGGTTCGGCATGGGCTACAAGCGCGAGGTCGAGAAGCCCGACACCGGTCAGTGGGACACCCCCAAGGACGTGCTCTTCGGCACCGGCGCGGCGATGTTCGTCCGGGCGGAGCTCTACCGCGAGGTCTGCGGGTTCGACGAGCGGTTCTTCATGTTCTACGAGGACGTGGACCTCGGGTGGCGGCTCAACCTGCTCGGCCACACCGTGCGGTTCGTGCCGACCTCCGTGGCGTACCACCGGCACCACGTCACGATGAAGAAGTTCGGCAACTTCCGCGAGAGCTACCTGCTCGAGCGCAACGCGCTGCTCTCCATGTACAAGAACTACGACGACGAGTCGCTGGCCCGGGCGCTGCCCGCGGCCATGGCGCTCGCCGTGCGCCGCTCGATCGCCCGGACCGGCACCGACGCGACCGCGCTGGACCTCCAGCGCTCGCCCGGCGGCGAAGACGTCGGCACGCTCGAGGTGCCCAAGATGGCGCTGACCGGGCCGTACGCGATCGACTACTTCGTCGAGCAGCTGCCCGGCCTGGCGGAGACCCGCGCCGAGCTGCAGGCGCTCCGCCGCCGGACCGACCGCGAGCTGTTCCCGCTGTTCCGCGAGACGATCGAGCCCGCCTACGGCATGCCGTCGTACCTGGCGGCCCACGAGGCGCTGGTCCGGGCGTTCGGCATCGACACCCACATGCGCGGCCGGCAGCGCGTGCTCGTCGTCACCGGCGAGCCGCTGCTCGACCGGATGGCCGGCCCCGCGATCCGCGCGTGGGAGATCGCGTCGGCGCTCGCCGGGCAGCACGACGTGCGCCTGCTCTCCACCGCGGGCGCGCGCACCCGGGACGAGCGGTTCGAGGTGCTGGCCGCCCGCGGCGGCGCGGAGCTGCGCGCCCAGACCGACTGGGCGGACGTCATCGTGTTCCAGGGCTTCCTGCTGGAGCAGGCGCCCTGGCTCGTCGACAGCAGCACCATCCTCGTCGCCGACATCTACGACCCCATGCACCTCGAGCAGCTCGAGCAGGGCAGGGACCTGGGCCCGGAGGGCCGGGCGCAGTCGGTGGCCGAGACGACGCGGATCCTCAACGAGCAGATCGCCCGCGCCGACTTCCTGCTCTGCGCGTCCGAGAAGCAGCGCGACTTCTGGCTCGGCCAGCTCGCGTCCCAGGGGCGCGTGAACGCCCAGGTCTACGACGAGGACGCGAGCCTGTCCTCGCTCCTGGCCGTGGTGCCGTTCGGCATCGACGACACGCCGCCGCAGCAGCGGCGCCATGCGGTGCGCGGGACGATCCCGGGGATCGGCCCGGACGACAAGGTGATCGTCTGGGGCGGGGGCGTCTATAACTGGTTCGACCCGTTGACGCTCATCCGGGCCGTGGCCGACCTGGCGGCGGACCACCCCGACGTCCGACTCGTCTTCATGGGCATGAAGCACCCGAACCCCGGGGTCCCGGACATGAAGATGGCGTGGGACGCGCAGCAGCTCGCCTCCGAGCTCGGGCTGACCGGCCGGCACGTGTTCTTCAACGAGGGCTGGGTGCCCTACGCCGAGCGCGCGGACTTCCTGCTCGACGCGGACGTCGGCGTCTCGACGCACTTCGAGCACATCGAGACGCAGTTCTCGTTCCGCACGCGGATCCTCGACTACCTGTGGGCGTCGCTGCCGATCGTGGCCACGGACGGGGACACGTTCGCGTCGCTCATCCGGGAGCACGGGCTCGGCCGCGTGGTGCCGCCCGAGGACGTCGACGCCCTGCGCGCCGCGCTCGAGGAGACGCTCTACGACGAGGACCTGCGCACCCGGACGCAGGCCGCCGTGCGGGAGTTCGCCGCGACGATGACCTGGTCGCGGACCCTGGTCCCGCTCGTCCGGTTCGCCGCGTCGCCGCGCCGGGCCCCGGACCTCGCCGTCCGCCGGCTCGGCGAGCGGGACGAGGTGCGCCCGGCGGTCCGCCGCCGGCACAGCGTCCGGGGTGACCTGGCGCTCGCCCGCGGCTACTTCCGGGCCGGGGGCCTCGGCGAGGTCACCAGCCGGGCGATGGGCCGCGCGCGTCGCGTGCTCGGCGGGGGCGCGCCGGCCGACGGGGCCTGAGACCCGGCGCCCGCGCCCCGGCGGCTCAGCCGCGCGGGTGCGCGAGGCGCCGCCGCACCCGCTCCCGGAGCAACGGGGGACGCGCCGGCTCGGGTCGCTCCGTCCGGGGCGGGGCGGCGTGCACGGCGTCCAGGGCGGCCAGCAGCCGGGTCCCGGCCGCGGCGGCCGAGTGCCGGGTGCGCAGGTCCTCGGCGGCGCGCGCCCCCCTGCGGGCGGCCGCCTCGCGGTCGTGGACCGCGAGGCGCAGGAGGCGGGCCGCCTCGTCCAGGTCGGGCTCGGCCCACGGCGTCCCGGCGGGGTACGGCTCGGCCCCCTCCGGGATCGCGGTGAGGGTGCAGTCGACGAGGAAGCTGTTCTCGTCGTCCATGAACTGCAGGTTGCCGCCGTAGCGGGTGGCGACCACCGGCTTCCCCTGGGCCATCGCCTCGGCCATGGTGAGGCCGAGCCCCTCCGCGCGATGCAGGGAGGCCACGACGTCGGCGTGCGCGACCAGGGCGTCGCGGGCCGCGGGGTCGAGGTACTGCTCCAGGAGCAGGACGTCGGGCTCGTCCGCGACGAGCACCCGCAGCCGCTCGGCGTCGGCCTCCCGCAGGTGCGCGTTGATGGACTTCAGCACGAGCACCGGCCCGGAGCCGCGCGGGAAGGCGCGGCGGAAGGCCGTCACCAGCCCCTCGGGGTTCTTGCGCTCGACCGTGCTCAGGTAGTCGAAAGTGAACAGGACCACCGGGCGGTCCGCGGGGAGCCCGAGGTCCGCGCGCGAGACGGCCGGCGGTGCGGGCAGCGCACGGGGCAGCGGGGGGGTGACGACACGCACCGGGATGTCGACGTGCGGCTCCACGGCCGCCCGGACGAAGTCGGTCGCGACCCAGATCTCGTCGAGGTGCCGGGCGGCGTCGGCGTAGCGCCGGGGGAACGACTCGACCTCCCAGTACCACATGCCGATCCGCCGGTCGGCGCCGAGGGCGGACGGCACGGCCTCCAGCACGGAGCCGGTGAGGTCGGCGTTGACGCACAGCAGCACGGTGTCGTGCCGCTCGGCGCTCGGCGGGCGCGCGTCGCCGCGACGCCGGCTCTGCAGGTGCCGCGTGACCGGCACCGGGGTCGCCGGGATGCCCGCGGCGACCGCGGCCTCTAGCATGAGCCGGGCCGACTCCCCGATGCCGAGGTCGCCGGAGAGGAACCCGACCACGTCCAGCCCGTGCGCCGCCGGGTCGGGGTCCCGCCGGGGCGCGTCGGGCCGGACCGCGTGCTCGAGCGCCGCGGCGAGCAGCGCGGCGTCGTACACCGGCTCCTCCACGGCGTGCCGGGCGGCCCAGTCCAGGAAGTCGCCGGTCTGCTCGCCGGGCACTCCCGGGAACGCCGCCTGGAGATCGGGCCGGCCGCGGTGGATCTCGGCGAGGTAGCGACCGAGGCCGCCGTCCTGCGGCTCGGTCAGCCACCCGGCGAACGCGTCGGCCGCCGCGGGGTCGAGCGGGTCGGGCGGCAGCGCGGCCCCGGTGCGCCCGGCCCGGTCGGCCGCCGCGGCCAGGAGCGCGCGGACCACGTCGTCGGGTGCGCCCCCCGACGCGAGGCGCCGCGGGTCGTGCCGGGGCTCTCGCGCGGGGACGGCGGCGAGGGCGTCGGCGTGCGCCGCGCACCAGCGCGCGAGCGCCGGGTGGTCGCTCAGGCGGGCCCGCCTCGGGCGGTCCCCGCCGAGCGTCCCGAGCAGCCACGGGCGCGCGCGGTCGAACGTCGTGAGGTCGACGGCGTCCACGGGGTCGCCGTCGAGCAGCAGGCCGTCGCCGTCCGTCGCCACGGTGGCGTCCGGCAGCAGGTTCCAGGGGCCGAGCAGGGCTGCGGCGTCGGCGACCACGCGGTGCCCCCCGGAGAGCAGCGCGAGCTCGAGCCTGCCGGGGGTGCGGTCCGGGACGGGCGCCCGGTCCCCGAGCGCGAGGAGGCCGGGGTGCACGGCGCCCGCGGACTCCAGGTCCTCCGCGGTCGGGCTCGGCCCGCCGTCCGGGGACGGCGCGGCGGTGCGGACGACGCCCGCGAGGCCGTCGCCGGGCAGGCCGTCGAGCACGCGCGGGCGCCGCAGCAGCAGCACCCCGGGCTCCAGCACCAGGCGCGGCCCGCCCGGGAGCGACCGGTGGAGCGCGGGGGCGAGCCGCTGCGCCGTCGCGCGCGGGCCGGACGCGACGAGGCGCACGTGCAGCTCCGCGGCGGGCATGCCGAGGGCCTCCGGGTCCACGACCGTCTCGCCGGCGCCCGCGACGTACGAGCCGTCCAGGTCGAGGACGTGCAGCGGCGCCTCGGGCAGCACGCGGCGGGCGGCGCGGGCCGTCGCGGCGGCCGCCCTCGCGCACCGGTGCCAGGTGGTCAGGACGACGACCGGCCCGGGGTCCGCTGCCGGCGTCTCGCCGCGGCTGAGGTGCATGGTGCGGATCGTAACGAGTCGCCGCGCCCGGTGCCGTGGACCGCGACGGGGCGCGCGGCGGCGACTCGGTACGATCGGGCGTCATGTCGGGCGACGGTGATGTGACGGCGGCAGCAGCGGTGCGGGCCGGCACCCCCGGCCCCCGGGCCGCGGCCGCGCGGGTCGTGTCGCGCCCGGTGCGCGTGGCGACGGTGGTCGCGGCGTGGTCCACGGTGCTCGCCGTGCACCTCGTCGCCGCCTGGCCGGCCTACGGGCCGGTCTGGACCGACGACGAGATCGGCGTGCTCGCGAACGCCCGGTTCCTCGCGGGCCGCGGCGCGCTCGAGCTCGCCCACCAGAGCTACTACCCGGGCTGGTCGGTGCTGCTGGTGCCGGTCTGGTGGGTGACGTCGGACCCCGTGCAGGTGTACCGCGCGGCCGTCCTCGTCTCCGCGCTGTGCGGGGCCGGGCTGATGGCGCCGCTGACGCTCCTGGCGCGGCGGGTCGGCCTCGGCCTGGTCCCGGCGACCCTGGTGGCGGGCGCCGTGGCCGTCATGCCGAACGGCGTGACGTACTCGACCACCGCGCTGACGGAGAACTTCCTCGCTCTGTGCACCGCCGTGGTCGCGGTGTGCGGGCTGCGGTACGTGCGCCGGCGCAGCGTCGGGAGCGCCGTGGCCCTCGGGGCGACGGCGGGCTGGACGTTCGTGGTGCACGGCCGGATGGCCGCGCTCGTCGCGATGACGGTCGTCTGGATGCTCGTCGAGGGCCTGCGGCGGCGCCGGGCGGGCTGGGTCGGTGCCGGGGTCGCCGTGGCGGTGACCGCCGCCGGCTACGCCCTCCACCGGTGGGTGTCGGGCACGCTGTACTCGGACACCAGCCGGGAGAGCCTCGCCGTCGACAACCTGCTGGGCGGGACGCCCTCGACGCTGGTGCAGGTCGCGGCGGGCCACCTGTGGTACGCGTCGGTGGCGTGGGTGCTGCTCGCGGCCCTGGGGCTCGTCCTCGTGGTCGACCGGGTCGTGCGCGAGACGCGGCGCCGACGGCCCGACGTCGGGTGGTGGGCTCTCGGCGCGGTCCTGGGCACCGCCGCGATCAGCGTCCTCACCATGGCGAGCGTCCGTGCCGCGGGCGAGAACCGGCTCGACGTGCCGTCGTACGGGCGCTACCTCGAGCCGCTGCTCGCGGTGCTCGCCTGCCTCGGGCTCGCCCTCGTGGTGCGGCGCGCGGCGCCCGCGCGCCTCGTCGTGGCGTCGGCGCTCGTGATCGCGGCCGTCGCCTCGCTCGCGTACGTCCCGTGGATCACCCGCGTCGCCGACCCGTCGGCCTGGTGGGCGCCGATCAACGTGCCCGGCCTGCTGGGGCTGGTGGGCGCGGGCCTGAGTCCCCTCGCGTGGACCGCCGCCTCCGCCGTCACGCTCGTCGCCGGGGCCCTGCTGCTGGCCGCGCGCCGGTCGCCCGCAGCCCGGGTGGCGTGGGCCGCAGGGTTCGCCGCCTACGGCGTGTGCGCGTCGGCCGCGGCGCTCACGGGCGTGCTGTGGGACTTCAACCGGGCGCAGGGGGTCGAGCCGGGGCTGATGGTCCCGATCCGCGCCCTGGCCGGCGAGCCGCTGTCCTACGACTCCGCGGGGGCGGACTGGACCAGCCAGAACAGCTTCCAGTACTGGACCGCCGACACGGACGTCGACGTCTTCGACAGCGACGACGGGACCGCGCCGACGGACCTGGTGATCGCCCGCGCGGACTGGCCCGCGGGCGTCGCGCGGGGAGCTGAGCTGGTCGCGACGAGCGACCGCGACGAGGCCCTCTGGGTGCTCCCCGGGGCGCTGGCCGACGACCTCGCCGCCCGCGGCGCGCTCGTGCCCGAGGACCCCACCGCGCCGCTGCAGGGGTTCGGCGCGACCGCGGAGGCGGTCGGCGGGGCCCCGGGCGGCGTCGTGCCGGCGGGCGGCACCGACCTGGTCGTGCGGCTGTCCAACACCGGGGCGAGCCCGTGGCAGCCGCTCGGCGCGTTCCCCGACCCCACCGGGGCCGTCCGGCTGGTCGCCTGGTGGACCCGCGCGGACGGGACGGTCGAGCCGCAGTTCGGCGAGCTGCGCGGGACGGTGCTCCCCGGCGCGACGGCCGACGTGCGGATCGAGCTCCGCCCGCCGGCCGACGCCGTCGGGGACGTGGCCGTCACGCTCGTGCAGGAGGGGGTGGGGGAGCTGACGCCGCCGGGAGAGCCGCTGCTCGTCCTCCCGACGGCGGCGGGCTAGGCGAGACCCTCCACGTACCGCAGCACGTCGGCGTGCACCGGCAGCGCCCCGCTCGCGAGCGCCTCGTCGAGGGTCGGCGCAGCGAGGTCCTTCTCGGAGAGCTGCGGCGTGAGCGGGGAGCCGTCCCGGGCCGTGGTCGGCCAGTCGATGCCGATCCGCGGGTCGAGGGGGTGCACGCCGTGCTCGCGCCCCGGCGCGTACGGCGTCGAGCACAGGTACAGCACCGTGGAGTCGTCCTCCAGCGACATGAACGCGTGCCCGAGGCCCTCCGACAGGTAGATGGCCCGCCGGTCCACGTCGTCGAGCAGGACGCTGTCCCACTGCCCGAAGGCGGGCGAGCCGACCCGCAGGTCCACGACCACGTCGAGCACCGCGCCCTTGGCGCAGGTCACGTACTTCGCCTGGCCGGGCGGCACGTCGGCGTAGTGCACGCCGCGCAGCACGCCGGCCGCGGACACGGAGCAGTTCGCCTGCTGCACCTCGAACGAGTGGCCGACCGCGTCGCGGAACGGGGCGCCCTGGAAGTACTCCAGGAACACGCCGCGCGGGTCGCCGTGCTGCTTCGGGGTGATCTCCCAGGCGCCCGGGACGGCGAGCGGGCGGTACGTCATGGTCTTCCTCCTGTTGCCGGTACGCCGCACAGACTATCCAGCCCGGTAGATTGGGCCGCCGCCGCCGGGACCGGCGGATGACGACGGGAGACGACGTGCGGTGGTTGGTGGTCGGTGCGGCCGGCATGCTGGGGACGGACCTGGTGCGGGTGCTCCAGGAGCGCGGTGAGACCGTGGCGGGGGCCGACCGGGACACGGTCGACATCACCCGGGCGGAGTCCGCCGCGCGAGCCGTGCGCGAGTACGACGTGGTCGTGAACTGCGCGGCGTACACGGCCGTGGATGCCGCCGAGTCCGACGAGCCGGCTGCCTTCGCGGTCAACGCGGTCGGGCCGGCCAACCTCGCGCGGGCGTGCGCGGCGGCCGGGGCGCGGCTGGTCCAGATCTCGACGGACTACGTCTTCGACGGGGCCTCGGCGGAGCCGTACCCGGCGGACGCGCCCGTCGACCCGCGCTCGGCGTACGGCCGGACGAAGGCGGCGGGCGAGTGGGCCGTGCAGGCGGCGGGCGCCGACGCCCTGGTCGTCCGCACGGCGTGGCTCTACGGGGCGCACGGGGCGTGCTTCCCCCGGACCATCGCCCGGGTGGCCCGGGAGCGCGGCGCGCTCGACGTGGTGGCAGACCAGATCGGCCAGCCGACGTGGACTGTGGACCTCGCAGGCCTGGTGGTGGACCTCGTCACGGCGGGCGCGCCCGCGGGTGTCTACCACGGGACCTCGACCGGGCGGACGAGCTGGCACGGCTTCGCCCGGGCCACCGTCGCCGCGGCGGGCATGGACCCGGAGATCGTGCGCCCGACGACGTCGGAGTCGTACGCCCGCCCGGCTCCGCGCCCGGCGTTCTCGGTGCTCGACCACGCCAGCGTCCGCGCGGCGGGCGTCGAGCCGATCGGCGACTGGCACGACCGGTGGCAGGCGGCGGCGGAGTCGGTGCTCGCCGGCTGACGCGCCGGGGCCGGGCGGTGCCCGCCCGGCCCCGTGCCGTCAGCGACCCTGCTCGAGCAGCCCGAGCAGATAGGTGCCGTACCCGGACTTCACCAGCGCCTCGGCCCGCGTGCGCAGCTCGTCGTCGCTCAGGAACCCGCGCCGCCAGGCGACCTCCTCCGGGGCGCCGACCTTGAGGCCCTGGCGGTGCTCGACGGTCCGGACGAAGTCCGAGGCCTCCAGCAGCGAGTCGAACGTGCCCGTGTCGAGCCACGCGGTGCCGCGGGGGAGGACCTCGACCTGCAGGCGGCCCTGCTCGAGGTAGTGGCGGTTGACGTCGGTGATCTCGTACTCACCGCGCGCGGACGGCTCCAGGTCCCGCGCGATCGCGACGACGTCGTTGTCGTAGAAGTACAGGCCCGGCACGGCGTAGGAGGACTTCGGCGCGGCCGGCTTCTCCTCCAGCGACAGCGCGCGGCCCTGGGCGTCGAACTCCACGACGCCGTACGACGTGGGGTCGGCGACGCGGTAGGCGAACACCGCGGCGCCGTCGATGTCCTCGAACCGGGTGAGCTGGGACCCGAGGCCCGGGCCGTAGAAGATGTTGTCGCCGAGGACCAGCGCCGCCGAGTCGTCCCCGACGAAGTCCGCGCCGAGGACGAAGGCCTGGGCCAGGCCGTTGGGCTCGGCCTGGACCGTGTAGCTGATCGAGATGCCGAACTGCGACCCGTCGCCCAGCAGGCGCTGGAACTGCTCCGCGTCGTGGGGCGTCGTGATGACCAGGACGTCCCGGATGCCGGCGAGCATGAGCGTCGACAGCGGGTAGTAGATCATCGGCTTGTCGTAGACCGGGACCAGCTGCTTGCTGACGCCGAGGGTGATGGGGTGCAGGCGGGTGCCGGAGCCCCCGGCCAGGATGATGCCGCGCATGGGCACCCATTGTGGCGCATCCGGGCCGGTGGCGCGGTCGTTCGCCCCGGGAGGCCCGCTCAGCCGGCGGCGACGGCGCGGTAGACGCGGGCGTGCTGCTCGGCGGCGTCGTCCCAGCGGAAGCCGGCCGCGCGGGCGCGCGCGGCGGCGCCGAGCGCGTCGCTGTCGCCCAGCGCGCGCTCCAGCCCCGCGGCGAGGTCGTCCGGGTCGTGCGGGTCGACGAGCACGCCGGCGTCGCCGGTCACCTCCGCCATCGACGTGTCCCGCGACGTCACGACGGGCGTCCCGACGGACATCGCCTCGAGCACGGGCAGGCCGAAGCCCTCCCAGAGCGACGGGAAGCAGAACGCCGTCGCCGCGGCGTACACCGCGCGCAGGTCGGCGGCGGGGAGCCGGCCGAGGGACAGGACCCGCGACTGCCACGCGCCGGCGGGCGGCTGGGCGGGCAGGTCGCCCCACCCGGGCGGACCGACCAGGACGAGGTCCACCCCGGGGTCCCGCTCGGCCAGCCGCGCGAACGCGGCGAGGACGCCGGCGACGTTCTTGCGCGGCTCGAACGTGCCGCACCACAGGACGAACCGCTCGGGCAGGGCGAGCCGGCGGCGGACGTCGGCCACGTCCTGCGCGGTGACGTCCCACTGCGGGGCACCGTGCGGGACCACGTGCACGCGCGCGGGGTCCAGCCCGGCGGCGACGCAGTCGTCCGCCGTCGCGCGGGACGGGACCACGACGGCGGACGCCTCCCGTCGGGTGCGCTCGAGCGCCCGGGTGAAGAAGCCGACCCCGCGGGGCGTGAAGTGGTCGGGGTCGCGGAGGAAGGCGAGGTCGTGGACGGTGACGACCAGCGGCCGGGCCGTCGGCGGGATCGCCCAGGTCGACGCGTGCACGACGTCGAGCCCGCGGACCGCCCACTCCGGCCGGGGCGCGCCCAGCCAGTTCCACGCGCGGTACAGGGGGTACCGGGGCAGGCCCAGGGAGCGCACCGGCACGGGCACCCGGTACTCCTCGGGCGCCGGGTGGCGGTGGGCCGCGGCCAGGCCCGTCAGGCGCAGGTCGGTGCGCTCGCGCAGGGCGTGCAGCAGCTCGACGAGGTACGACGCGGAGCCGCCGGGGACGCGCTGCCAGGCCTGCTCGACGGTGACGCCGACGTGCACCGGGGCCCCGGTCACCGGACCGCCCCGTCCGGGACGAGGAGCGCCGCGACGGCCGCGCGCGGCACGGTGGCCGCCCGGTCGACGGCACGACGGCGGCGCAGTGCCGCGGGGGTGGCGGCGAGCACCCGGCCGAGCACCCGGGCGCGACGCCGGCGGTCGGGGCCGAGGACCGCGCGCGCGACGCTGCGGGCGGCGGCCCGGGCGACCACGGCGACGGGCGCGTGCACGAGCGCGACCACGAGGCGGTTCCGCTCGTTGTGGTCCTGGAAGAACGCCGAGCCGGCGCCGGAGGACCCGGCGTGGTCGTGCTCCGTGACCGCGTCGTGCACGTAGGCGACCTCCCAGGCCCGGCGGCGCAGCCGCCACGACATCTCGGTGTCCTCGTAGTACATGAAGAGGGACGCGTCGAGCGGGCCGACGTCCTGCACCGCGGCGCGCAGCAGGGCCGCGCAGCCGCCGTTGAACCCGAAGACCCGGGCCGGCGGGGCGGGCTCGCCGGCGTCGGCGAGCCAGCCGCGGTCGCGGCCGTTGCCGGAGCGCGTCACCTCGTTGCCGGTGCTGTTGAGCAGCCGGAGCCCGTCGGCGTCGGGGGTGCGGACCCACGCGCGCCCGGCGTGGTCCACGAGCCCGGCCTCGCCGGGGGCCGCCGGGCGGAACCGCCCGCGCAGCAGGACCCGGCCCGTGACCGCGCCGAGCCGTGCGCCGCCGACGCCGGGCCGGTCGAACGGTGCCGCGATCCGGTCGAGGAAGCCGGGCTCGGCCGTGGCGTCGTTGTTGAGCAGGACGACGACGTCCCCGGTGGTCGCCTCGATGCCCGCGTCGACGCCGCCCGCGAACCCGGTGTTCCGGTCCAGGGCGACGACGCGGACGCCCGCGCGCCGGCGCAGCGCCTCCACGGTGCCGTCCGTCGAGCCGTTGTCGACGACGACGACCTCGACGGCGCGTCCGCGGGTCTCCTGCGCGGCGAGCGAGTCCAGGCAGCGCTCGGTGAGGCCGAGGCCGTTCCAGGTGACGACGACGACGCTGACCGACGCGAGGGTCATGCCGCGGGGTCGCCGGGCGCCGGGGCCCGGTCGTCTGGGCCCGCGGGGTGCTGGTCGTGCGCGGCGAGGCTCTGGCGGACGTCGAGCCGGAGCAGGGCGACCTCCTCGGCGAGGGTGCGCGTCTCCTCCTCGAGCGCCGACACCTCGGTGCTCAGCTGGATGCACACCCCGAGGAGGACCAGCGAGGCCAGGGCGAACAGGAGGTTCGCGGGCGTCTGCACGCCGACCAGGTCGGACAGCCAGAACGCGAGCCCGGGGAAGATCCCGATCACCACGACGGCGAGGGTGAGGACGATCCAGATCGCGGCGTACTTCTCCCGGATGCGCCGGGTGCGCAGCAGCTGGACCAGCGCGGCGGCCAGGCCGAGGCAGACGACGATCGAGATGACGGTGAGCCTCATGCGGTGGCCTCGAGGTCGAGCGCGGGCTGCGCCGCGGTCGTGGGGCGGGACAGGGCGATGACGAGGGCGATGGCGGCGCGGCCGAGGAAGACCGCCGCGCGCACGGGCGAGTGCGACGGGCGACCACCGGCGCGCGGGCGCATCGCGACCCCGACCTGGCGGACCACGAGCCCGGAGCGGGCCGCGATGACGAGGGACTCGACCGTGTCGCCCAGGTACTCGGCGGGGTAGTTCCCGGCGAACAGGGTGATCGCGCGCCGGCCGCTGAGCTTGAAGCCGGACGTCGCGTCGGTCAGGCGGGTCCGGCACACGCGGGACAGGACGGTCGCGAGGAGCCGCATCGACCACCAGCGGGGCCCGCGGGCCTCGTAGCTGCCCACGCCCGCGAACCGGGCGCCGATCACGATGTCCGCGCCCTCGGAGTCGAGGGTCTCGAGGAGGCGCGGGATCTCGCGCGGGTCGTGCTGCCCGTCCGCGTCGACCTGGACGGCGAGGTCGTACCCGCGGCGCATCGCGTACGTGTAGCCCGCGCGCATCGCACCGCCGACGCCGAGGTTGATCGGCAGCTCGAGCACCTGCGCCCCGGCCCGGGCGGCGATCTCGGCGGTGCGGTCGGTGGAGCCGTCGTCGACGACGAGGACGTCGGCACCCGGGACGGCGTCGAGGAGCTCGGCGACGACGGCCGCGACCGTGGCCTGCTCGTTCCAGGCGGGCACGATGACGAGCATGCGCGCGGCGGATGGCATGCGGTCATCCTAGCCGCGCCCGCACGATCTCCCGGCGCACCACGAACGCGTGCACCAGGACGCCGACCAGGGGTCCGACGGCCAGGCTGAGGACGGCGCGCGGGTTCAGGTCACCGGGCAGGACCAGCAGCGCCGCCGACACCACGGTCGCGGCGAGCCAGCCCAGCGCGTACGCGGCGTGCCGCCCGAGCGCGAGGACGGCCGCGCCCGTGAGCGTGAGCAGGGCCAGCGCGCAGGCGCTCGCCGTCAGGCCTGCGAGCAGCCCGGGCGAGACCCGGTAGTCGGGGCCCAGCACCACGGCCATCAGCCACGGGCCGACGAGCGCCGCCGCGCCGGCCCCGACGGCCCCGACCGCCACGATCGCCCCGCCGACCTGCACCAGCGGCCGCGCGCCGCGGTCCCGGTGCTGCAGGAAGTGCGTGATCGCGACGCCCTGGTAGGCGTTCAGGGGGATGAGCAGCGGGGCGCGGGTGAGCTGCACGGCGAGCAGCAGCGGCCCGGCCTGCGCGTACGCCTCGGAGGGGGTGGTGACCCGGAGCAGCACGGGGAAGCCCACGACCAGCGCGGCGCTCGCGGCGGTCCCGACCATGGCCTGCACGGTCGTCGCGGCGTATGCGCGGGCCGGGACGCCGACCCGGTGGCGGCGCGCGGCGCGGACGGCCGGCGTCGCGGCGAAGCCCAGCCACGTCGCGGCGGCCAGGCCCGCGCCGGCCGCGAGGCCCGCGACGCCCCACCCGACCGCGGCGGCCGCCGCGGTGAGCACCAGCCGCACGAGCGACTCCGCGCCCACCAGGCGGGCGTAGGGCGACCACGCGCCGCCGCCGGCCAGCGCACCGGCGACCGACGCGTGCCCGGAGAACGCGACCACGGACACGGCGACGACCGCGACCAGGGGCCACGGGTCCGGCCCGAGCACCCTCGAGGCCCACAGCGGCGAGGTGACCGCCAGGGCGGCCGCGAGCGACGCGCCGACGAGGAGCCCGAACCGCACCGCCCGCGGCCCGCGCGGTGCGACGGCGCCGTCGAGCAGTCCCACGCGCACGGCCCGCGTCGTCTCGTTCTGCAGCCCGCCGAGGATGCCGAAGCAGAAGAAGAGCAGTCCCCAGAAGGCCAGGAAGTCCGCGTTCGCCGCGGGCGTGAGCACCCGCGCCGCGATGAGCAGCACCAGGTACCCGGCCCCCGCGGCCACGAGCGAGGCGAGCCCCACGCTCCCGAAGCGCGAGGTCCGGTCGTCGGGTCGCGCGGCGCCCGCGGCACCCGCGGGGGCGGTCACCGCCGCACCTGCGCGGCCGCGAGGTAGGCGTCCTCGTGCGCGGCGGCGCACGCCTCCCAGGTGAACTCCCGGGCGCGCTCGACGCCCCGGCGCGCGAGCGCGTCGGCGTCGGCGAGGGCCGCACGGACGCCGGCGGCGATGGCTCGGGGGTCGGTCGCGTCGAACAGCACGGCGGCGTCGCCGCAGACCTCCGGCAGCGACCCGGAGTCCGACGCCGCGACCGGGCAGCCGGAGGCCATCGCCTCGAGCGGCGGGATGCCGAACCCCTCGTACAGGCTCGGGAACACGAGGCACGCGGCCGAGCGGTACAGCGCGAGCAGCTCCGCTCGCGGCACCAGCCCGCGCACCTCGACCCAGTCCGGCAGCGGCCCCAGGTCGTCCAGCGCGCCGCCGGTCAGGACGAGGCGCAGGTCCGGGTCGTCCTCCCGGAGCAGGCGCACGGCCTCGACCAGGCGCGCGTGGTTCTTGTGCGCCCAGCCGCGGGCCGGGTACAGCAGGAACCGCTCGCGCTCGCCGAGGTGCGGCGTGAACGCCGTGGGGTCGACGCCCAGGTGCGCCACCGTGACCCGCTCCGGGGGGATCCCCAGGTGGTGCACGATCCGGTCCTTCGCGAAGGCGCTGACCGTGACGACGCGGTCGGCCCGGCGGGCGGCACGCTCGTACGTGAACCGGCGGTACAGCCGCTCCGCCCGGGAGAACAGGTGCGGCAGGTCGAGGTGCTGCACGTCGTGCAGCGTGAGGACCACGGCGTCGGAGCGTCGCGCGCGGGGCAGCGGCACCGTGAACGGGTAGTGCACGACCCCGGGTGCGACGCGCGCCAGCAGGCGCCGGCGTCGCAGCGTCGCGGCGACCAGGGTCCGCAGGCGGGCGGCGGTCGAGGCGCCCGGCGTGATCTCCGGGGCGAGCACCTCCGGGACACCGGGGACGACCCCGGCCGCCGCCGCCGGCACGAGCGCCGTCGCACGCACGTGGCGGGACGCCCCGAGCGACCGGCCCAGCTCGCGCGCGTAGGTCTCCGAGCCACCCATCCCGCCGGGGACCAGCGTGAGCATCGCCAGCGTGACGTGCGGGAGCTCGGTGGACGTGTCGCTCACAGGGTTCTGCCTCCGGGTCGGGTGAGCCGCCGTGCGCGGCCCCTCTAGTCTGGCCCATGTCATCCGTCCGACCGGGAAGGCCCCTGCATGCCGCTCGACATCTTCGTCCCGTACTGGGGCGACCCCGCCCTGCTCCGCGAGACGGTGGCGAGCGTGCTGGCCCAGCGCAACGGTGACTGGCTGCTCACGGTGGTCGACGACGCCTACCCGGACGAGTCCGTCCCCGCCTGGTTCGCGACGATCGACGACCCGCGCGTCACGTACGTCCGCAAGGAGCGCAACGAGGGCATCACGGCCAACTACCGCACCTGCGTGTCGATGGCGACGCAGGACGCGGTGGTCATCCTGGGCTGCGACGACGTGCTGCTGCCGGACTTCGTCGACGTCGTGCTCGCGGCGCGCACCCGGTTCCCGCGGGCCGCGGTGGTGCAGCCCGGCGTCGAGGTCATCGACGAGCACGGCCGGGTCGTGCGCCCGCTCGCGGACCGCGTGAAGCAGGACGTGGTGCGCCCGCGCGCGCGGACGGCCCGGGTGCTCGGGGGCGAGGCGCTCGCGGCGAACCTCATGCACGGCGACTGGCTGTACTGGCCGTCGCTGGTGTTCCGCCGGGACGTGCTGGTCCGCACGCCGTTCCTCGACGACCTGCCGCTCATCCAGGACCTCGCGCTCGTGATGGACATGGTCCTGGACGGCGAGCAGCTCGTCCTCGAGCCCACCGTGTGCTTCCGGTACCGGAGGCACAGAGCCAGCGCCTCGTCGGCGTCGCTCATCGACGGCCGCCGGTTCGCCGGCGAGCGGACGTACTTCGCGCACGTCGCGCAGCGCTGCGACGCGCAGGGCTGGCACCGCGCCGCCCGCGCCGCGCGCCTGGCCGCGACGTCCCGGCTGCACGCCCTGACCCTGCTGCCGCGCGCCGCCCGGACGGGCGGCGGCGCGGTCCGGACGATGCTCCGGCACGCCTTCGGGCCGATGCGCCCGTGACGACGCCCGACGGCACCTCGCACGTCGGCACCCGAGGAGAGGAAGCACAGTGAACGCACCCAGCCAGGCAGCCGCACCCGGTGAGGAGACCGTCCTCGTCACCGGGGGCGCCGGCTTCATCGGCACCGCGATGTCCGCGGGGCTGACGGCCGCCTTCGGGCGCGTGGTGGCGATGGACAGCCTGCACCCGCAGGTGCACGCCCGGCCCGAGCGGCCCGACGAGCTCGACGCCGGCGTCGAGCTCGTCGTCGGGGACGTCACGCGGGCGGCCGACTGGGACGCGCTGCTGGCGGACGTCCGCCCCGACGTCGTCGTGCACCTGGCCGCCGAGACGGGCACGGGCCAGTCGCTCACCGAGTCGACGAGGCACGCCACGACCAACGTGGTCGGGACCACGGAGATGCTCGACGCGCTGCGCCGCCACGACGCGCTCCCGCGCCGCATCGTGCTGTCCAGCAGCCGCGCGGTGTACGGCGAGGGCGCCTGGCGCCGCGCCGACGGCACGCTCGTGCACCCCGGGCAGCGCACCGCCGAGATCCTCGAGCGCGGCGAGTGGGACTTCCCGGACGCGGAGCCGGTCGCGATGGCCTCGGCGACGACCGTCCCGTCCCCGGTGAGCGTGTACGGCGCGACCAAGCTCGCGCAGGAGCACGTGATCTCCGCCTGGGCGAAGTCGGAGGGCGTCGAGGCCGTCACGCTGCGGCTGCAGAACGTGTACGGCCCCGGGCAGTCCCTGACCAACTCGTACACCGGGATCATGGCGCTGTTCTGCCGGCTGGCGCGCGAGGGCACCTCGATCCCGCTGTACGAGGACGGCGCGGTGCGCCGCGACTTCGTGCTGGTCGACGACGTCGCCCGCGCCCTGCTGCTGGCCGCCACCGCCGACGCGCCGGGGGACCGCCCGATCGACATCGGCTCCGGCGAGCACCAGACCATCGGCGACGCGGCGCGGCTGATCGCGCGCTACTACGGCGCCCCCGAGCCGCACGTCACGGGCCAGTACCGCCAGGGCGACGTCCGGCACGCGTGGGCCGACGTGACGCGCGCCCGTGAGGTCCTGGGCTGGACGCCGCAGGTCTCGCTCGAGGAGGGCGTCGCGCGCCTGGCCCGGTGGGTCGACGAGCAGCAGGGCGGCGCGGGGGCCTGACACCCCGCGCTGTCGCTCGGTCGCCGGTGGCGGCGGTCCCCCGTGGGGGCCGCCGCCACCGGTCGTCTCAGGCTCGCTGCGGCGTGGTCGACCGGCGCGCCCAGCGCATCGCGGGGCGCTCGACGACGAGCCAGCTCGCGACCGCGAGGGGCACGGTGAGCGCCAGCGCGGTCGCGTCGAAGACCAGGAGCGGCAGCGTCGACGCGCCCGCCACGGCCAGCAGCTGCTGGACCGGGAAGGCGTAGATGTAGATGCCGTAGGACACGTCGTGCCGGCGCAGCAGACCCGGGATCGGCAGCACCGAGCCGAACCAGATCAGCGCGTAGGCGAGCAGCGGGGCGGTGAGCTGCGCCCCCCAGCCGTCCAGCGCCCACACGGCGACGGCGACGCCCGCGACGCTCACCGCCGCCGCGGCCCAGTGCAGCGGGAGGCGGTGCCGCAGCCGCTCGACCAGCGCGCCGCCCAGGAACAGCGGCAGGAGCTTGAGGAGGAGCTGGGCGTCGGAGTTGCCGCCGAGCAGCGTGCCGACGCCGTGCGTCCACCCGGCGTGCCCGAGCACGGACAGCACCCAGGCGCCGGCCAGGGCCCACACCGAGCGCCGGAAGAACCCGATGAGCGCGAGCAGGCCGACGACGAGGTAGCAGAGGAACTCGTAGTACAGGCTCCACAGCGAGCCGTTCCACGCGCCGGGGTACGGGACGTCGCCCGGCGTGCCGGCGATGTCGTACGCGTTCATGTGCAGGAACAGGTTGCTGAACACGAAGTTCGCGGGCGTGGTCGGCGTGGTGAGGTACCCGGACAGGGTCCCGTGCAGGGCGAGGTACCCGACCGGCCCGACCGCCACGACCATGACGACGAGGCACACGACGAACGCCGGGAAGATGCGGGCGACCCGGTGCACCAGGTACGGGGCGAGCCCGTTGCGCCACCGGCTGCCGGTGATGAGGTACCCGCTGATCGCGAAGAACCCGAACACCGCCCAGCCGCCGAGGTTCTCGCCGTCCACGTGCGGGCCGACGCCGCGGCCGGTGATGTAGTACGTGTGGGCGTGCAGGACCAGCACCGCCAGCGCCAGGCGGACCGCGTTCAGGCCGTTGCGCCGCGGGTCGAGCTGGCGGCCGTGCCACCGCCCGAGCCGGGCTGCCGGTGCGGGCCGGGCCTCGGGCACGGGGCCGGGCGCCAGCCCCTGCGGCGTGGCTGCGGTCACCGGAGCGGCTCGCGATCAGGGGAGTGCATGCGGACCAGTGTCCCGCACCGCGGCGGCTCCCGGCGCACCTACGATGGCGCGGTGCGAGTTCTGTTCGACGCGACGGCCATCCCCGCGGACCGAGGCGGCGTCGGCCGCTACGTCGACGCGCTGCTCCCCGCCCTGGCGGCCGAGGGGGTCGACCTGCGGGTGGTGTGCCAGGCGCGGGACGCCGAGGCGACCGCGGCGCTCGTGCCCGGGGCGGACGTCGTCCCGGCACCCGGTCCGGCGGGGCGGCGGCCGGTGCGGCTCGCGTGGGAGCAGACCGGGCTGGCGCGGCTGGCGGGGCGGCGGCACGCCGACGTGCTGCACAGCCCGCACTACACGTTCCCCGTCGCCGCCCGCGTCCCGCTCGTCGTGACGCTGCACGACGCGACGTTCTTCAGCCACCCCGGGCTGCACTCGCCCGTCAAGGCGCGGTTCTTCCGCACCACGACGCGGCTCGCCGTGCGGCGTGCGGCGGCCCTGGTGGTCCCGTCCCGGGCGACCCGGGACGAGGTCGTCCGGTACGCCGGAGGCGACCCGGCGCGGTTCACGGTGGCGTACCACGGCGTGGACACCGGGGTGTTCCACCCGGTGGACGCCGGCGAGCGCGACCGCGTCCGCGCGGCCGTCGGGCTGGGGCCCGCCGAGCCGTACGTCGCGTTCCTCGGCACGCTCGAGCCGCGCAAGAACGTGCCCGCGCTGATCGAGGGCTGGGTCCGCGCGTGCGCCGGTACGCCCGACCCGCCGGCGCTCGTGCTGGCCGGCGGCCGGGGCTGGGACACGGGCGTGGACGCAGCGGTCGCCGCCGTCCCCGCCGGCCTGCGGGTGCTGCGCACGGGCTACCTGCCGCTGGGCGACCTGGCAGGCCTGCTGTCGGGCGCCTCCGTGGTCGCGTACCCGAGCCTGGGCGAGGGTTTCGGCCTCCCGGTGCTGGAGGCGATGGCCTGCGGCGCGGCCGTGCTGACCACCCGCGAGCTGTCGCTGCCCGAGGTGGGCGGGGACGCCGTCGCCTACTGCGGGACGTCCGCAGGCGCGATCGCCGCGGGGCTCCGTGCGCTGCTCGACGACCCGGCCGAGCGGGCGCGGCTCGCGGACGCCGCGGCGGCCCGCGCGGGCTCGTTCACGTGGCGGGCGGCCGCGCAGGCGCACGTCGAGGCGTACGACGCCGCGCTGGCCCGCCGCCGCCCCTGACCCGGTCGCCGGGGCTCAGGAGACGAGGAGCCAGCCGACGACGACCGCGTACATCGCGAGCCCGCCGAGACCCAGGACGACCTGCGCGGGGCGCCGGGTGGCCGCCGCGGCGGTGACGGCCAGGCCCGCCGGCACGAGCGTGAGGGCGTAGCGGCCGGGGATCGGCACGTACACGCCCTGCGAGACGTAGCTGAACGCGATGATGAGCGGGGCGCCGACCAGGCCCACCACCAGCAGCGAGGTCGCCATGGTCCGCGCGGCGCGCGGCACGCGGTCGGTCAGCAGGGCCGCCGCGAAGGTGCCCGCGAACACGACGAGGCCGAGGACGGACTGCACCAGCGGTCCGAGCACCGGCACCGTGACCCACCAGCCCGGCGAGTAGAACACCTGCAGGAACACCCCGACGTGCTCGACCATCGGCCGCAGGGGGAACGCGCTCGCCTGGAGCTCGGACATGGCCTGGTCGTCGGACGGCACCGCGTTCGCGGCGGAGAACAGGACGTAGCCGACCGCCCCGGCGAGCGCGAGCGCGGAGCAGACGACCACGAGGACGGCCGTCTGCCCGACGGTCGGTCCCGTGGCGGGGACACCGGGCAGGCGGCGCGGACGGCCCTCGCCGGGCGCGTCCGCCGGCCACCAGGCCCGCTGCACCAGGCGGAGCACGACGTACAGGGCGATCAGCACGACGACGATCACGTTGAGGGCCTTGAGCAGCACGGCGGCCAGGCCCAGCAGGACCGGCAGCCAGAGCCGCCGCGAGGGCCGCTCCTCCCACCAGAGCACGGACCAGACGAGCGCGGCCCCCGCGAGCAGCGCCGCCGCGTCCGGGGTGATCGTCGCGGACGGCAGCAGGACGTTCGGCGTCACCGCGGCGGCGAGCAGCAGCCCGGCGGTCGGGTACGGGTGCGCGCCGAACCGCCGCGCGACCAGCAGCGTCATGACCAGGCCGCCCGCGAGCCACAGCCCGCCGACCAGGCGCCCGGCGGTGACGAGCGAGTCCATGCCGGTCACCCACTGCAGCGGCGCCGCCACGAGCTTGGTGACGCTGTAGTAGAGCGGCGTGTAGATCGCCGCGGTGTTGATGCCGAACTCCTGGAAGTCGTCCGGCTCGTACGTCGTCGTCTCCGAGCACGGGGGAGCGGGGTAGTTCGGCAGCGTGCGGCAGGCCTCCTCCCGCATCGCCTCCTGGTCCACCGTCTCGCCGTTCCGGACGACATCCGGGGCCTTGTAGAGGTAGTCGATGTGCTGGAGCTCGTCGACCGGGCTGAGCTGGGAGTAGTACCGCACGTGCGCGGTGCTCGCGAGCAGCGACCCGAGCACGAGCACGATCGCGGCGACGAGCAGGGGCCTCGTCTGCAGCACGCGCACCACGCGGGCGCGCAGGTCGCGCGGCGCGGTGCCCTCGTCGGTGGCGGGTCGTCGGTCGTGCGCCGTCCCGGCGGCGGGGGTCTGGTTCACGGACCGGGGTCTCCCTCTCGTCTGGCCTGCTGCACGCCGGACTCCCGGCCGCGAAAGGCTACTGCACCGTCACCCGGGACCGCGGCGACCGGGGTGCCCGCGGTCGCGGGATAGGGTCGGGCCAGCCGCCTCCCCGCCCCCTGCCCGAGGATGCCATGAAGGTCTTCGTCCAGATCCCCTGCCTCAACGAGGAGGAGACGCTGCCCGCGGTGCTCTCCTCGATCCCGCGCCGCATCGAGGGGGTCGACGAGCTCGAGATCCTCGTCATCGACGACGGCTCGACCGACCGGACCGTCGAGGTGGCCCGCGAGCACGGCGTCCGGCACATCGTGCGGCACTCGCGCAACCGCGGCCTCGCCCGCTCGTTCCGGGACGGCGTCGACTACGCCCTCGCCCACGGCGCCGACGTGGTGGTGAACACGGACGGGGACAACCAGTACCCGCAGGACCGGATCCCGGACCTGGTGCGCCCGGTGATCGAGGGCGCCGCCGACATCGTCATCGCCGACCGGCAGACCGCGACGATCGCGCACTTCTCCCCGTTCAAGCGGCTCATGCAGCGGGTCGGCAGCCGCGCGGTCAACTTCGCCGCGGACACCGAGCTGCCGGACGCGGCGAGCGGGTTCCGCGCGTACTCGCGGGGGGCGCTGCTGCGGCTCAACGTCGTGACCGAGTTCTCCTACTGCATGGAGACGATCATCCAGGCGGGGCACAAGCGGCTGCGCATCGCGTCGATCCCGGTCACCACGAACCCGAAGACGCGGGAGTCCCGGCTCTTCCGCAACATCTTCCAGCACATGCACAAGTCCGGGTCGGCCATCGTGCGCAGCTACCTGATGTACAAGCCGTACGTGGTCTTCGCCTGGCTCGCCGCGGTGTTCGGCGTGCTCGCGCTGGTGCCGGCGGTGCGGTTCCTCCTCCTCTGGTTCGACGACTCGCACGCCGGGAACGTGCAGTCGCTGATCTTCGCGGCGATCATGTCGGTCGCGGCGCTGCTGTCCGTGGCGCTCGGCATCCTCTCGGACCTCCTGCGGACGAACCGCACCCTGCTGGAGGAGCAGCTCGAGCGGATCAAGCAGATCCAGTACCCGCCGGGTCCGTAGCGGGGACCCGCCGGGCCAGGAGCGTCGCCACGCCGGCGGCCGCGGCGTCGGCGACCACCATGAGCACCCGGCTCACCAGCGCGACGAGCAGCGCGTCGGCGCTGCCGAGCAGCGGCGCGAGGGCCAGGACGAGCGCGGCCTCGCGCGGGCCGGTGCCGGCCGGGGCGATGACGACGAGGAAGCCGACGACCCACGCCAGGGCGAACGCCCCGGTGCCCACGAGCGCGCCCCGCGCGGGCTCGCCGGGCGCGAGGTCCTGGATCAGGACGGCGGCGTGCGCGCCGAACAGCAGCCACATGACGAGGGCCCACGCGGCGGACCGGGCGAGGCCCGCCCCCTGGACGTGCACCTCCTCGCCGTCGCGCCGCAGTACGCGCTGCGCGAGCGCGACGAGCCGGTCGAACACCGGCGGCAGCAGGACGACGACCCCGAGCGGCACCGCGGCGACGGCCCACCAGTAGCGCTCGAGCGACCCCGGCGAGCCGGCCGCGAGGCCGACGACCGCGACGGTGCCGCCGACGACCAGCAGCACCGCGAGGGCGCCCAGCGCCACCACGGCGCTGCGGGACCGGCTGATCCGGTGCGCGCGGCCGAGCTCGGCCTGCGCGACGACCGCCCAGACGCTGCCGGGCACGTACTTGCCGAGCTGGCCGTGGAAGTACACCCGCGCGGCCGCGCCGAGCGGGGGCGCGCCGCCGGTCGCCTCGAGCAGGCTCCGCCAGGAGAGCATCTGCGCGACCAGGCCGCCGCACGCGAGCAGCAGCGACACCGCGAGCGTGCCGGCGTGCAGGCGCGGGAGCGCCGCGGCCAGCTCGTCGCGGCGGTCCGCGACCGACCACACGAGCAGGCCGAGGGCGACGGCGAAGAACGCCGTCGTCGCCAGGGTCCGCCACGATCGCACCCGGCGAGGATAGGGGCTGCGGCCGGTCGCCTAGGCTGGCGGGACCCCCGACCGACCCCAGGAGGACCGCGTGCCCGCTGCCGGAGAGCTCGCCCGATCGGTGTACGTCTCGACGTCCCGGACCGTCCGGGAGGCCGCCCGCCGCAGCGGGCTGCTCGACCGGCTGGACCGCCGGTACCACCAGGACCCGCGCAGCGTCCGGGGCCACCTGCGCACGCTCTTCGCGATCCACGACGTCGAGGACCTGGTGGAGCTCGACCAGCCGTGGTGGACCTACGGCGCGATCGACGCGGTCGAGCGGCACCTCGCCGCCCTGGGCGGTCGCGCCCGGGTGTTCGAGTACGGCTCGGGGGCGAGCTCGGTCTGGCTGGGCCGGCGCGCGGGGGAGGTGCACAGCGTCGAGCACCACGCGGGCTTCGCCGGCGTCATGCGCGACGTCCTCGCCGAGGCGGGCCTCGACGCGACCGTGACGCTCCTCGAGGTCCCCCCGACGCAGGACGACGAGCCGCGGGTGCCGTCCGGGCGCCGGGGCGAGGAGGGGCGGGACTACGCCGACTACGTCGCCGCGATCGACGGCGTCGCGGGCGAGTTCGACCTGGTCGTCGTGGACGGGCGCGCGCGGGTCGCGTGCCTGCAGGCGGCCGCGCGCCGGCTCGCGCCGGGGGGCCTGGTGCTGTTCGACGACAGCCAGCGGCCGCGGTACGCCGCCGGGCTGGCGGGCAGCGGGCTGGCCGTGCGCCGGGTGCGGGGTTGGGTGCCGTCGCTCCCGTACCCCCGGGAGACCGCCCTGCTGCGGTTCGCGCGGGCCTGACCCCGCCCCAGGGGGCCCGCGGGTAGCATCGGGCCTTCCACAGCCGCACCAGCGAGGGACGACGTGTACCGCCTCAGCACCGCCATCCAGAACTACGCCTGGGGATCCACGACCGCGATCCCCGAGCTGCTCCGGACCGAGGCGACCGGGGAGCCGGTCGCCGAGGCCTGGTACGGGGCCCACGCGAGCGCGCCGTCGCACTGCGTCGACCAGGACGGCCGCCAGGGCACCGCGATGACCGAGGTCATCGCGGCCGACGCCGCCGGCGTGCTCGGGCCCGACATCGAGGCGCGGTTCGGCGGCGGGCTGCCCTACCTGCTCAAGGTCATCGCCGCGGAGACGCCGCTGTCGCTCCAGGTGCACCCGCACATCGAGCGCGCGCGGGAGGGCTTCGCCGAGGAGGAGGCCGCCGGCATCCCGCTCGACGCCCCGCACCGGAACTACCGCGACCGCAACCACAAGCCCGAGCTGGTGTACGCCCTGACCCGGTTCGAGGCGCTGTGCGGGTTCCGCGCGCCGCGGCGGGCGGCGGAGCTGCTCGACGGCCTCGACGCCCCGCTGGCGAAGGAGCTGCGGGCCGAGCTCGCCGCGCAGCCGTCCGCGGCCGGCATCGAGGCGGTGTTCACGCGGCTGCTGCGCCCGTCGACCCGCCCCTCGCCCGAGGAGGTCGGCGAGCTCGCGGCGGCGTGCGCGGCGCGCCTCGCGCAGGGGTCCCCGTCGCCGCGCGCCGACCGGACCGTGGTGCGCCTGCAGGAGTCCCACCCGAGCGACCCGGGCGTCGTCACGTCGCTGCTGCTCAACCCGGTCACGCTGCACCCCGGGGACGCGCTGTTCGTCCCCGCCGGGGGCGTGCACGCCTACCTGCACGGGCTGGCGGTCGAGATCATGGCGAGCTCCGACAACGTGCTGCGCGCCGGCCTGACGCCGAAGCACGTCGACGTCGACGAGCTGCTGCGGAACGTCGACTACGTGGCGGCGCCGCCCATCCGGATCGCGCCGGAGCGGTTCCACGGGGCGACCCGCGTGTACTACGCGCCGGTCGACGACTTCGAGCTGTCGGTGACCCGCGTCGACGACGAGGACGTGCACCCGCTGCCCGGCCGCGGCCCCCGCGTCCTGCTGTGCCTCGACGGCGAGGTCGCGGTCGAGGCGGCGACCGGCACGGGGCTCCGGCTGACGCAGGGCCAGGCGGCCTTCGTCCCGGCCTCGGACGGCGCGCTCGGGGTGCGCGGTCTCGGCACCGTGGTGCAGGCCGACGTCCCCTGACGCCGCCGGTGCCGTGACCGCCCGCGCGCAGCGGCTCCTGCTGAGCCTGCCGGACCGGCTCCCGGTCGCGCTGCTCTGCCTCGGGGTCGCCGGGCTGCTCGCCGTGCTGGCGGGGGTCTTCCGGCCTGTCGTGGTGCTCCCGCTCGCGGTGGCGCTGGTGGCGCTGACCTGGCGGCTCGTCCCCGAGCCGCCCGCCGGCCGGGGGCACGCAGGCGCCCTCGTGGCGCTCGGCGCGCTGTGCGCGGGCTGGGTGGCGCTCGGCCTGCGGTCGGTCGCCGAGTACGTCGTCGTCAACCGCGACCCGGGTTTCCTGACGCTCCAGGCGCTGTGGCTCACCCGCCACCCGGCCGCCCCCATCCCGGTCGGCGCCGCGGCGGAGGTGGACGTCGCCGTCGGCCCGGCCGCCGCGGGGACCGAGGCCTTCTGGCTGCAGGACGGCCTGCTGCACGCGCAGGGCAACAAGATGCTCCCCGCGCTGCTGGCGGTGCAGGGCTGGTGGGGCGGGGAGCGGGCGGTGCTCGCCGGCGGCCTCGCCATCGGGGTCGTCGCGCTGGTGGCCGTGTTCGCGGTCGCCCGCCGGTTCGCGGGCCCGTGGTGGGCGCTCGTGCCCACCGCGGCGCTCGCGGCGTGCCTGCCGTTCCTCGTCCTCACGCGCGCCGCGTACACCGAGCCGCTGACCGTGGCGTTCCTCTGCGGGGGTCTCGCGCTCGCGCACGGCGTGTGGGGGCGCCCGGCGGACCGCCTCGGCGTGGCCCGGCACGCGCTCGTCGGGGCGATGACCGGGGCGGTCGCCGCGGCGCGGATCGACGGGGCCGTGGTCGTCGTGGGGCTCGCCCTGGGCTACCTGGCTGCGGGCGCGTCGCCGCTCGGTGGCGCGGACCGGCGGGCAGCGGGACGCCGCGCGACGGCGGCCGTGGGCGCCGGCGCCGCGATGGTCGCGCTCGGGATGGTGGACGTCGTCCGGCTGAGCCCGGCGTACGTCCGCGAGCACGCCGGGCAGCTCGGCGGTCTTCTCGCGGTCGCGGCCGTGGTCCTGGCGGTCGCAGCGGCGGTGCTCGTGCGCGTCGGGTGGGCGCGGCCGCGGCGGTCCCGGCTGCGGCTCGCGCTGCACGCCCACCGGGCCGGCATCGGGTGGGCCCTCGCGGCGGCGGTGGTCGCGGCCGCGGCGCTGCTGGCGTCGCGGCCGCTGTGGTGGGAGGGCCGGTTCACCGACCCCGCGTCCGGGTTCGGCTACGCGGTGTCGGTGCTCCAGCAGGCCGCCGGGGAGGCGGTCGACCCCGCACGCTCCTACGACGAGCGCACCCTGGCGTGGGTGTCCTGGTACCTCGGCGTCCCGGTGGTCGTGCTCGGGGCCGCGGGACTGGCGCTGCTCGCGCGCCGGGCCGCGCGGTGGCGGGACCCCGCCGCGACCCTGCTCGTCGCGGTCGTCGGCGTCGCCGCGGTCTTCCCGCTGGTGCGGGTGAGCATCACGCCCGACCAGGTGTGGGCGGTCCGGCGGCTGGTGCCCGCCACGTTCCCCGGCCTGCTCGTGGCGGCGACCGTGGCGCTGACCGCGCTCGCGGGCGGGTGGGGCGCCGCCCGCCGGGGCCGGGGCGGGGCGTCGTCCCCGGGCGGTGCGCCGGCCCCGGCGGCGTCCGGCGTCCTGGTCGCCCGGCGCGGAGCGGCGGTCGCGCTCGGCGCGGTCGTCGCGGCCTTCCCGCTCACCACGTGGGGGTCGGTGGCCGGCGTGGTGGAGCTGTCCGGCCGCGCGACGCAGGCGCACGCCGTGTGCGACGCCCTGGACGACCTCGGCGTCGACCGGGTCGTGTGGACGCACTCGGCCCCGTTCCGCTACCTCGCCACGCTCCGGGTGGTCTGCGACGTGGAGGTGGTGGAGCTCCTCGAGCCGCCCTCGGCCGCCGACCTGGCGGCCGTGCGCGCGGCGTGGGGCGGTGGCCCGGTCGCGGCGCTGTCCTTCGACGCGACGGACTACCCGTGGAGCGAGCCGCCGGCCACCTCGGTCGGGGGGACCGCCTCGCAGACGCTCGGGCGCACGCTCACCGGGCCGCCGGACTCGGTGGACACCGTCTGGAGCGAGGTCTGGATCGGGATGGTCGAGCAGGACGGGACGGTCAGGCCCGCGCCGTGACCCGCTCGTCGGCGACGACGCGCTCGGTGCGCGCCGCGGCGTCGGTCCCGGGCCCGGGGTGCAGCAGCACCGCCGAGCCGTCCCCGGCCAGGACGCCGAGCACGGTCAGCAGGGTCCCCGCGGTGGCGGAGCGGTCGTCGCCGACGGTGACGAGGGTGCGCGAGCCCGGCGGCACGGGCGCGGCGCCGGCGGCCGCCTCGAGCAGCGCGGCGTGCGGCACGGCGGGCACGTCGAGCGCGGGCCGGTCCGGCTCGGTCCCCGGCGCCCACCCGATCACGTCCCCGTAGGTCATCACGGCCTGCGCGGCGTCCAGCGCGCCGGCGGGCAGGTCGCCGTCGAACCGCCGGGCGAGCCCGGGCAGCGCGACAGCGACGACGCCCGCCCCCTGCGTGACGTCCAGCGCGGCCGGGTCGTCGGTCACGACCACGTCGGCGTCGGGGGTGCCGGCGGTGCACACGGTCGCGCCGGTCCGCCACGCCGCGAGGGCCCACACCACCGCGCGCCAGTGCGGCGGGAGGTCCAGCAGCACCCGCGTGCCGGGTCCGGCGTCGAGCTCCTCGACGAGGAGGTTGGTGGTCTTGCTCACCCAGTTGTCGAGCACCGCGCCGGACAGCTCGACGCGTTCGCCGCCGGGGCCGTACCAGGTCAGCCGCGGGCGTCCCGGCTCGGTGAGCAGGGCGGACAGGACGTCGGCGACGGAGGCGGGGGGACGGCGGCGCGGGGCGGGGGTCGTCGGGGGCACGGGGGAAGCCTAGGCGCGGCCGGCCGCGGGCAACCGGACATATCGCCCGGGAGGCGTTCTTCTAGCACGCTTCCGCTTGACTACGCCGAACGACACGCGTGTAATTCCCTGGAACGGCCCGTGCTGCGGCAGCCGCGAACCAGATCACCGAGCACGACGGGGGAGGCACACATGTGGAGTCTGCTCGACGACGAGGGACCCTTCCCGAGCGACGCCGGGACGCCGCGTCCGGACCCGGCGCTCGCGAGCGTGCTGCCGCTGTTCGGCGCGCCCGAGGACGACGGGATCATGGGGTGGCAGGAGCGCGCGCTGTGCGCCCAGACCGACCCGGAGGCCTTCTTCCCCGAGAAGGGCGGCTCCACCCGCGAGGCCAAGAAGGTCTGCACCGGGTGCGAGGTGCGCGCGGAGTGCCTGGAGTACGCGCTGGCGAACGACGAGCGGTTCGGCATCTGGGGCGGCCTGTCCGAGCGCGAGCGCCGCAAGCTCAAGCGGCGTGTGGTCTGATCCCCGCCCCGCGGGGCGCCTGACGACGTGACCGACAGCACGCAGCGCAGCGGTGCGCCCGCGACCGGCTCCCTGGCGGCGCCGGCCCCCGTGACCGCGGTGGTCGTCACGCGCGGCGCGACCGGGTTCCTCGCGACGACCCTCCGGGCGCTCGCCGCCCAGACCCGCACCCCCGCCCGCGTGCTCCTCGTGGACGCCGGCGACCGGCCCGACCCCGGCGTCGCCGCGGTCCTGCGCGACGCGGGGCTGCCCGCCGGCTCGACGACCCTCCTGACCGCCCCGGGCGCCCGGACCTACGGCGACGCCGTCCGCCGGGTCCTCGGCGGCGGCGAGGCGACCCGCTGGCTGTGGCTGCTGCACGACGACTCCGCCCCCGCGCCGACCGCGCTCGCCGAGCTGGTCCGCGCCGTCGAGGCGGCCCCGTCCGTCGGGGTCGCCGGCGTCAAGCAGCGCACCTGGACCGCCCCGGCCCGGCTGCTCGAGGTCGGGGTGCGGACCTCCCGCTCCGGCCGGCGGATGACGGACGTGGAGCCGGGCGAGGTCGACCAGGGCCAGCACGACGGCCGCGACGACGTCCTCGGCGTCGGCCTGGTCGGCGCGCTGGTCCGCCGGGACGTCTGGGACGAGCTGCACGGCACCGACCCGGCGCTCGGGCCGTTCGGCGACGGGCTCGACCTGTCGCGGCGCGCGCGGCTCGCCGGCCACCGCGTCGTGGTCGTGCCCGCCGCCGTCGTGCGGCACGCGCAGGCCGGGTACCACGGCCTGCGCGACGGCGACACCGGTCCCGTGGTGGACCTGGACGCCGACGGCGAGCCCGACGGCGCCGACCCGCGGCGGTCGTTCGCGGCCCGCCGGACCGCGCTGCTGCACCAGCGCCTCGTCTGGGCGCCCCTGCCGCTGCTCCCGCTCGTCGCCGTCATGGCGGTGCTCGCGGGCCTCGTCCGGGTGCTGGTCCGGATCGCCGCGAAGGAGCCCGTGCTGGCGGCCGCCGAGATCGCCGCCCCGCTGCGCGCGCTCGGGCGGCCCGCCGCCGTGGCGCGGGCCCGCGCGCAGACGCGCCGCACCCGGCGGCTCCCGCGGCGGACGCTGCGGCCGCTCCAGGCCGACTGGCGCACGGTCTGGCGCCAGTGGCGCGACCGGCGCCTCACCCGCGCCGAGGCGCGCCGGGTCGTGCGGGCCCCGTCCGAGCTGGAGCTCCGCGAGCTCGCCGCCCTCGCCGTCCGGCGCCGTGGCACCCTCTCCGCCGTCGCGGTGCTCCTGGTGGCGGTCACCGCGGTCGCCTTCGGTCCCCGGGTGCTCGACGTGCTGGGCGGGCAGACCCTCGTCGGCGGCGCCCTGGTCCCCGCGGCCTCGCGGCTCGGGGACCTGTGGGACGCCGCCACCAGCGGCTGGGTGACCGGCCAGCTCGGCGCGGCCGGGCCCACCGACGCCCTCCTCACCGTGCTGCTGCCGGGGACCGCGGTCGCCGGGGGCTCGCTGGGGACGGCGCTGGCGGCGCTGCTGCTCGGCTCCGTGCTCCTGGCCGGCCTGGGCGCCTGGTTCGCGGCCGGCGCGGCGACCCGGTCGGTCGCGGTGCGCGCCTGGGCCGCGGTGGTGTGGGCGGCGCTGCCGAGCCTGCTGCTGGCCGCCGGGCAGGGTCGGGCGGGCGCGGTGCTCGTGCACGTGGCGCTGCCCTGGCTGGTGCTCGCGCTCGCGCGGGCCGTCGGGGCGCAGCAGACCGACGTGGTGCTGTCCGGGCTCGCGACCGCCGTCCGGGCCGAGGACGTGCCCGTCGCCGAGCGGGACCCGGGCGCCGAGGAGTGGCCGGACCCCGAGGCATGGGCCCGCGCGGGGGAGCACCCCGCGCGGCGGCGCGGAGCGGACCCGGACCCGGACCCGGCGACGGTCGTCACCCCCGTGCGCGGCGTCCCCGCAGCGCCCCCCGCACCGGCAGCACCCCCCGTCAGCGCGCTCGGGGCCACCGACCGGGGCCCGGAGGTCAGGGGCGAGGTCACCGACGACGCCGCGGACGCCCCGGATGCGTCCGGAGACCCCGGGAGCAGCGAGGAGGGGGCGCCCGACGGGCGCGCGGACGGTGCCTCCGACGCGCGCGCGGACCGGGAGCCCGGGCGGCGCGCGGACGGCGGGCCCGGCACGCCCGACGCCGCGGACCCCGGCGCGACCGCGGCCGCCGAGCGCCCCGCCGGGTCGGTCGCCGCGGCCGCCGCCGCGTCGTTGGCCTTCGCCGCGGTCGTGGCCGGCGCCCCCGGGCTCCTGCTGCCCGGCGTGGTCGTCCTGCTCCTCGTCGCGCTCTGCGCACAGCGCGGCCGGCGGCTGCGGGTCGTCCTCGCGGCGGTGCCCGCGCTGGTCCTGCTCGGCCCGACGCTCGCCGCCGCGGCCTCCCGCGGGCTCGAGGGCGTCCGGCTGCTGCTGGCCGACCCCGGCACGCCGCTCGCGAGCGACCCCGCGTCGCCGGTGGCGCTGCTGCTCGGCGTGCCGGCGGACGGCTCCGCCCTGGTCCCGGACTGGCTGCCGGCGTGGGTGCCCGCCGAGGTGGCGGCCTGGTGGCCGGCGGTCACCGGCGGCGCGGTCGTGCTGCTGGCGCTCCTGGCGCTGCTGCGCGGGGCGCCGCAGGCCCGGGCGGTGCGGCTGGGCTGGTGCGCCGCCGCCGCGGGCCTCGCCGCCGCCGTCGCGGCCGGGTGGGTCGTGGTCGGGCTGGACGACGGGACGACCGTCACGGGCTGGGCCGGCGCGGGCGTGTCGTTCGCGATGGCCGGGCTGCTCACCGCCGCGGTGACCGGGACGCGGGGCGTCCAGGCCCGCCTGGCGCGGGCGTCGTTCGGCTGGCGGCAGGTCGCGGTCGCCGTGGTGGCCGTCGCCGTCGTGCTGCCGCCGCTCGTGGCGTGGGGCGCGTGGTCGGTGCAGGCCCGCCGGGGCGCGGCGTCGGAGCTGGTCGCGATGGACCGGGCGGTCGTCCCGGCGATCGGCCGGCAGACGCAGGCGTCCGCGGACGCGCCCCGCGTGCTGGCGCTCGCGCCGTCCGTCGGCGGCGTCGTCGACTGGCAGCTGCTGCGCGGCGACGGGCCGCAGGTGGTGGAGGACGCCGCGGCGGTCCGGACGCGGGAGCTGTCCGGCGACCTGGCGACGCCGGACGTGGCGGACGCCGACGACGCGACCGCGGAGGTGCAGGGCGTCGTGGGGACCCTGTCCGTCGGGTCGAGCACGGACGTCGCCGCCGACCTCGCGGCGCTCGCCGTCGCCGACGTCCTGGTGCCCCCGCTCCCGGCGGCGCAGGCCGAGGACGTCGCGCTGCAGCAGGCGCGCACCGCGCTGGTGGGCCGCCTCGACGCGACGCCGGGCCTGGAGCGGATCACCGACGGCGACTCCGGGGTGATCTGGCGCGTGCAGCCCAGCGCCGACGCCGCGGACGCGACCGCGGTCGCCGCCTGGGCGCGGCTGGTGCCCGACGCGACCGCCGCGCGGGACGCCGCGGGGCTGTCCGGCGAGGCCGTCGCCGTCCCGGCGGTGCCGGGCGTGGTCGGGCGGGTGGACACGACGATCGACGCCGGGGGCGCGGGCCGGCTGCTGGTCCTCGCCGAGCGCGCGGACCCGGGCTGGCGCGCGACGCTCGACGGCGTGCCGCTGCGGGCGGTCGACGACGGGTGGCGGCAGGCGTTCGAGGTCGGCGCGGACGGCGGCCGGCTGGTCGTGGTGCACGACGCGCCGGACGAGACGGCGTGGACGGTGACGCAGGGCGTCGTGGGGCTGCTGGCCCTGCTCCTGGCCCTGCCGGTCCGGCGCAGGCGGGCGGGGAGACGATGACGGCGACGACGACGGGTCCGGTCCCGCCCACCCGGCGGGGGCGCGCGGCGCGGCTGCTCTCGGGTGTGCTGGTGCTCGGGCTGGCGGGCGGAGTCGTGGCCGCCGCCTCGGCACGATCCGCGCCCGCGCCCGGCGCGCTGCCGGCCGCGACCGTGGACGTGGACGCGGCGACCACGACGCTCGTGTGCCCCGGCCCGCTGCGGCTCCCGGACGACACCGCCTCGGGCGACTCCGCGTTCGAGCGGGTGCCCGTCGCCCCGGCCGAGACCGTCACCGCCTTCGACACCGTGGCCTCCGGCACCGCGTCGCTCACGCCGCTGGGCGGGACGGCGACCGCGCTCGAGGACGGGACCGGCGCGCTCGCGTCCCCGTCCGCCCCGGTCGTGCTGCGCGCCGACCCGGTCGACGGGGAGCCGGCACGCGTCGCCGGCGTCACGTCCTCGCGCGTCACCGACGGCGACCTGCGCGGCCTGTCCGCCGGCTCCTGCGCGCGGCCGTCCTCGGACGTCTGGCTGGTCGGCGGCAGCACCGCGCTGGAGAGCACGGCGGACCTGGTCGTCGTGAACCCGGGCGCCACCGCCGCCGAGGTCACCGTGCAGCTGTGGGGACCGAACGGGGAGGCCGACCTGGCGAACGGCGGCACGCTCCTGGTCCCCCCGGGCGGCCAGCAGGTCGTCGTGCTGCCCGCCGTCGCCGCCGAGCAGCGGCGCACGGTCGTGCACGTCTCGGCGGCCGGCGGGCAGGTCTCCGCGTACCTCCAGGACTCCCTGCTGGACGGCTTCACGCCGCGGGGGACGGACCTGGTCACCGCGGGCGCGGACCCCGCCACGACGCAGGTGGTCCCGGGCCTCACGGTGCCCGCCGTCGACGTCGACGACCCCCAGGCGGGTGCGCTGCGCCTGCTGGTCCCCGGGGCGGACGCGGCCAGGGTGTCGGTGCGGCTGCTCGGGCCGGACGGCGAGGTGCCGCTGCCCGGTGCCGAGGGTGTGGAGCTGGCCCCCGGCGAGGTGACCGACCTGCCGCTCGGAGGGCTGGCCGCCGGCACGTACACGGCCGTCGTCGAGGCCACGGCGCCCGTGGTCGCCGGCGGCACGGTCGCCCGGCAGGGCGCACCCGGCGAGCTGGACGAGGGGCCGCGCCTGGAGCGCGCGTGGTCCGCCTCGACGGCGACCGGGTCGGGCCTCGTCGCGGTCCCCGCGGGGGCGCAGGGCACGCTGGCGCTCGGCGCGCTGCCGTCGGGCGACGCCGACCCCGACGCCGCCGAGCCGGTGCCGTCCGCCACGCCGAGCCCCGAGCCGACCCAGGGGCAGCGCCCGGACCCCGAGGCGGCGGCCGAGCCGCAGGGACCCACCGTCGCCGTGACGGTGCGGGCCTACGGCGCGTCCGGGGTGCTCGGCACCCGCGAGGTGCAGGTCCCGGTCGGCGCGACGGCGGTGCTGGCCCTCGCGGAGCTCGGCACCGGCGTCGTGGGCGTCGAGGTGCTGCCGGACGGCGACGGTGCCGCCGAGGTGGCCTGGGCGCTCGTCGCGTCCGTCGCGCGCCCCGACGGGACGCTGCTGTCCGTGGTGTCCCCGCTCACGGACGCGGAGGCGGTCACGCAGGCGGACGTCCGGGAGGGCCGGCGGCTCGGTCTCGACTGAGCGCGCGGCCGGGCGCGCGGGCCGGCCCGCGCGCCGAGCGCCCGGCTCAGCGCGCGGCGCGCAGCTCCACGGCCTCGCGGGCCCGCAGCCCCAGGGAGACCGCGGCCCGGACCGGCCAGTGGTACCAGCGCGCGTAGCGCCGGTGCAGGTAGCGCTCCGCCGACCGGTGGTGCGCCGAGATCATCGCGGCGGGGCGGGCCTTCCAGGACACCCCGCCGACGTGCACGACCTGCGCGGACGGCACGTAGACGCTCGGCCGGCCGACGCGGCCCAGGCGCTCGCCCAGGTCGACGTCCTCGAAGAACATGAAGTAGTCCTCGTCGAACCCGCCGACGGCCTCGAACGCCTCACGCCGCAGCAGCAGGCAGGCGCCGGACAGCCAGCCGGCCACGCGCTCCGTGCCCGCGGTCTCCTGGCGGCGCTGGTACGCGCGGGTCCACGGGTTCCCCGGCCAGACCTTCCCGAGCAGCGCGTGCCCCACCCCCTGGGTGAGCGACGGCAGCTCGCGGGCCGACGGGTACACCGTCCCGTCCTCGTTCAGCAGCGCGGGGCCGAGCGCGCCGGCCGACGGGTGCCGTTCGCCGGCGGCGAGCAGGGCGTCCAGGGAGCCCGGCCGCCAGACCACGTCCGGGTTCGCCACGACCAGCCAGGGCGCGGTCGCGCCCGCGGCGCCGGCGTTCGCCCCCGCGCCGTAGCCGAGGTTCGCGCCCGTGCGCACCACCCGGCCGCCGGCCTCGGCGGCGACGCGGTCGGCCACCTCCGGGTCCGTGCCGTTGTCGACGATGACCAGCTCGACGTCCGCCGTCGTGGCGTCGGCCAGGGTGCGGGCGAAGTCGGCCAGCTCGTCGCCGGGGTGGTACGCGATCGTCACCACCCGCACCCGGGCGGGGGCCGGGGCATCGGCCCCGGTGGACGGGGCGGGCTGCGGCTGAGAGATCATGGCCGGGTCAGGCTACCGCCCGTCCCCGTGCTCCGGGTCCACCTCGTCGGGCGCCCGTCCGAGCAGGTGCGCGACCTGCTCGACGACCACGTCGTGCACGAGGTCGGCCAGCTCGTCGGCGTCCGCGGCCCGGGACTCCACCGGCCGCCGGTACACGACGATCCGCGGCGGCAGCCCGGGCTGCGCGGGGAAGTAGCGGCCGAGCGGGACGCCGCCGTGCTCCCACGGCGCGGGGTTCGAGGGCGGCACGTCCTCGACGGCGAACTCCACGCCGTCCAGGTACTTCCCCCATCGCGCCTCCAGGCGCTCCACCGAGTCGAGCACCAGGTCGTCGAACCGCTCGGCGCGGGTGCGGTGCGCCGGCAGCGTCGCCGGGAGCAGGGGACCGCGGATGCCGCGCCCGCGGCGGTCCCGCCGGCGGACGGGGCCGGCCGGGAGGTCGCCCCGGAGGGCGGGGACGAACCGACGGGGAGCCACCCGGGCACTGTATCCGGGTGAGAACGCGGGTCGCGCACGCGGGCCGGGGCCGGGCGGCGGTACGGTCTTCCCCGTGAGACCCGTCCGCCAGTGCTCCCGCACCGCGTGCGGTCGTCCGGCGGTGGCCACCCTGACGTACGTGTACGCCGACTCGACCGCCGTGCTCGGCCCGCTCGCGACCCTCGCCGAGCCGCACTCGTACGACCTGTGCGCCGAGCACGCCTCCCGCCTCACCGCGCCGCGCGGCTGGGAGGTCGTCCGGCTCACGCCGGAGTTCGTCGAGACCGGCCCGAGCCACGACGACCTGCTGGCCCTGGCCGACGCGGTCCGCGAGGCCGGGCGTCCCGCGCCCGCCGCCGTCGCCGTCGAGGGGCTGCCGTCCGCGGCGCACCTCGCGGAGCCCGAGACCCGGCGCCGCGGCCACCTGCGGGTGCTGCGCGGCGAGGAGGACTGAGCGCGATGGCGACCGCGGGGGGCGGTTCGACGGGCCGGCGCCGCACACGGCGCGGCGAGCCCGAGGCCACCCCGCTCGGCTCGCTGAGCCTGCCCGCGGCCGAGCACGCGCCCGGCACCGGGGCCTGCGAGGTCTGCGGCTCGACGCGGCTGACCCGGCTGCACCTCGTGCTGGCGGACGGCACCGACGTGACCTTCGTGTCCTGCCACGACTGCGAGCACCGCGCGTGGTTCCCGCTCGACGGCGACGGCACGGCCCTGCCGCGCGACGAGGTCGTCCGCCGCTCGGCCCGCTGAGCCGCCCGTCTGCCTGCCCGGCGCACGCGAGGCCGAGGTCGAGGTCGACGGTTGCGCCCGAGGTCGTCGGTTCCGCACCTCGTCTCACCGGCGCAACCGTCGACCTCGCCGGCTCCCGTCGCCATCCGCGCCGGTCCGCGCCGTCATCCCCGCAGGGCCGCGCCGGTGTCCGCGGCGAAGACGTGGGCACGCTCCGCCGGCACGTGGGCGGCGGTCCGGTCGCCGGGACGCAGCGGGCTCTCGGCCGGCACCTTCGCGACCACCGTGTGCGCGCCCGCCCGGAGGGTCGCGAACGCCTCGTCCCCACGCTGCTCGAGCAGGACCACCTCGGCGGCCAGCGCTGCCTCGCCGTCCCGCAGCTCCTCGCCCACACGCACGTGCTCCGGCCGCACGCCCAGCGTGAGCCCGGTACCCGCGGCAGCGGCGGTGCAGCCGGCCGGAAGCCACCCGCGCGGCACCTGGACGCCCGGGACGACGACGGCGCCCTCGGACCAGCGCGCGGGCAGGAGGTTGATCTCGGGTTCACCGAGGAACTGCGCGACGAACCGGTCGGCGGGGTCCTGGTAGAGCTCGCGGGGGGTGCCCTGCTGGCGCACGACGCCGTCCTCGAGCAGCACGATGCGGTCGGCCATGGTCATGGCCTCGACCTGGTCGTGGGTGACGTAGACAGTGGTGACGCCGAGCGAGCGGTGCAGCGCGAGGATCTCGGCGCGCATCGTGCCCCGGAGCTTCGCGTCGAGGTTGGACAGCGGCTCGTCCATGAGGAAGATCCCGGACTGCTGGACCATGGCCCGGGCCAGGGCGACGCGCTGCCGCTGGCCGCCGGAGAGCTCGGCGGGCGGCCGCTCCAGGTACGGTTCGAGACCGAGCGTGCCGGCGACCTCTGCGACCTTCTCCCGGACGACCGCGCGGGGCGTGCGCCGGAGCCGCAGCCCGAACGAGATGTTCTGCGCGACGGACATGTGCGGGTACAGCGCGTAGTTCTGGAACACCATCGAGACGTCGCGGTCCTTGGGGTGCACGTCGTTCATGCGGCGGCCGTCGACGAGGACGTCGCCCGCCGTGACGTCCTCCAGGCCGGCGAGCATCCGCAGCAGCGTGGACTTCCCGCAGCCGGAGGGGCCGATCAGGACCACGAACTCACGGTCGGCGATGGTGAGGGACACGTCGTCGACGGCGAGCGTGCTGGTGCCGTAGACCTTCGAGACGTGGGACAGCTCGATCGTGGGCATGGGACTCCGATCAGGGTGCGAGGGCCGGGGCGGCCGGGACGGTGGAGGGCTCCTGGGCCGCGACGGCGAGCAGGCCGGTCCCGATGGTGGCGATGGCGAACGTCGCCGCGAGGGCGAGCGCGGTCGGCGGCCCGTCGCCCCCCGAGACGAGGCGGACCGTGGCGGACGCCGTGCCCGCGGTGGCGAGCGAGGCGGACCACCAGGTCACCGCCTCGCGCAGGCCCATCCCGTGCAGGGAAGCGAGCCGGCCGAGCCGACGCCGGGGCCCGCCCCACCCCGCCGCGCGCGAGGTCATCCGGACCGCCATGCCGAGGACCGCCGTGCCGAGCACCGTCGCGAGCACCCCGGTCAGCGTGGCGAACATCAGGGCCGGGCCGCGCTGCGCCTGCTCCCAGCCGGCGAGCAGGCCCTGCAGGTCGGCGGCGTCCAGCGAGCCGGAGTAGGGCACGGTCCACCGCGCGTCGCGGTCGACCAGCGCCAGGCCGTCGCCGGCGAGCACGAGCGCCGACCTGGTGCCCGGCCCGGGGTCCGCCGTCGCCGTCGCGGCGGCGGGGTCGATGACGAGCGCGTGCCCGTCGGCGGTGCGCACCTCCGGCGCGGCGACGAGGACGCCGTCGCGCACGAGGACGTCGCCGTCCAGGGCTGCGACGAGCGGGGCGAGCGCGCCGGTGCGTGCGGCCGGTCCGCCGGCGCCCGCCGCGCCGACCACCGCGAGGTCCAGCGCGGCTACGAGCAGGAGCACGGCGACCCAGGCGCGGGGCAGCGCGGCGACCCCGAGCGCGAACCGTTGCACCGGTCAGCCCTCGCCCGGCGCGACGAGGAAGGGCGCGGGCAGGTCCACCTCGTACGCCTCCGCGTCGCCGACGCCGCAGTACGCGGTCACGCCGCCGGGAGCGGGGACGAGCGCCCCGGGGAACACCACGTCGGCGAGGTCGGGGCGCTTCGCGGGCCCGGGCGGGAGGTCGCGGCGCTCGAACAGCAGCTCGGGCGCCGTGTACCACAGCGTGGCCGGGTCCAGGCGGAACGCCATCGGGTAGTAGTGGCGGTCGCCGGCCGTGTCGAACCGGGCGACGTGGCCGAGCAGCCCGAGAGTGCCGTCGGGCAGCACCACCGCCTGGTTGACGCCGCCCCACTCGTCGGGTCGGAACAGGCGCTCCAGCCGGGGCGCCTCCTCGATGTCGGCGATCGTCAGCGCGGCGAGCGAGTCGACCACCGCCAGCCCGATCCGCCCGCGCCCGTCCGGGCCGCCCTGGGGGCGCGTGAGGACGGCGAGGCGCCCGTCCGGCAGGTCCGCGAACCGGAGGTCCTTCATGCCCCAGGGCCCGGTGAACGCGGGCTCCGGTCGGGCGAGGTCGGCGAGGCGCAGGACGACGGTCCGGTACCGGAGCGTCGGGTCGCCGTCCGGCCCGACGGCCTCGACGACCTCGACGCCGCCCAGGTGCGGGACGCCGGCGTGGCCGAACACGAACGGGTCCTGCAGCGCCGGCCGGGCCGCACCGGGCACCGGGCACCAGGTACCGGCGTCGTCGCGGGCGAACAGGACCGTCTCGGACCGCTCGTCGGCGCGGTCCTCCACCCGGCCGGCCAGCACCACGGCCCCGTCGGGCGCGCGGAACGGGGCGGAGACGTTGTAGACGTCGCGCCCGTCGACGCCCGCGAACCGGAGGCGTCGCGCCGCGCGGACGGCGGTGCCCGTCCCGCGGTAGGCGGACAGCAGGTGGTCGACTCGGACCGTCTCGGACACGGGGGCCTCGCTCTCGGGGGTGGGGGAGGGGACGGGCCGGATCACCGGACCGCCTCGGACGCGCGGGACGGCACGAAGTACCGCTGCATGGTGAAGAAGAGGACGAGGACGGGGATGATCGAGAGCGTCGTCGCGGCCATGAGCAGGGGCCAGTCCGTCTCGAACTGCCCCCGGAACATGGTCAGACCCACCTGGACGGTGAACTTCTCCACGTCGTTGAGATAGATCAGCGGGCCGAGGAACGCGTTCCACGTGCCCATGAACGACGTAACCGCGATCGTGACGACCGCCGGCCGGGACAGCGGGACGAAGACACGCCAGAGGATCGTCCACCAGCCCGCCCCGTTCAGGTACGCGGCCTCCGCGAAGTCCCGGGGGATCGCGCGGAAGAACTGGAACAGGAAGAAGATGTGCACGGCCTGCCCGCCGAGCGCCGGCAGGATCAGCGGCCAGTACGTGTTGATGAGCTCGACGCCGAGCGTGTCCCCGATCTCCGCCCAGAAGATGTACCCGGGAACGATCGTGATCTCGCCGGGCAGCATGATCGTGATGAGCAGGAAGAGGAAGAGCGGCTTCTTCCCGCGGAAGTCGAACCGTGCGAAGCCGTACGCCACGACGATGGAGACCAGTACCTCCCCGGCCATGACGGCCAGGGTGTAGAGGGCGGTGTTGAGGAAGAACCGGGCGAACGGCAGCGCCTCGAACACCTCGCGGTAGTGCTGCCACTGCGGGTCGTCCGGGATCCACTGCGGCGGGATCGCGAACACGTCGCCGTCCGCCTTGAGCGAGGTCGTGACCATCCAGGCGAGCGGCAGGAGCATGGACAGCGCGACGACGCACAGCACGAGGTGCTTCGCGAGCGACCGGTGCCAGGTCCGGCGGCGCTGCTCGCGGCGGCGGGCGGCCGCCGTGGCGAGCACGCGCTCGCGGTCGGGCGTCGGCGCGTGGGTGGACGGGGGGACGAGGGTGGTGCTCATCGCTCCTCGTTCCCGCGGGAGAAGGTCCAGAAGTCGCTGAACCGGAACACCAACGCCGTCACCGCGAGCACGATCACGAGGAAGACCCAGGACATCGCCGAGGCGTAGCCCATGCGGAAGTGCTCGAACGCGGTGCGGTAGATGTGCAGCATGAGGAAGTTGCCCTCGCCGCCGGCGCCGCCCAGTACGTAGGCGTCGTTGAACTTCTTGAACGCGCCGATGATCCCCATGACCAGGTTGTAGAAGAGGATCGGACGCATCAGCGGCAGGGTCACGAAGCACAGGCGCGCCCACCAACCGGCGCCCTGCAGGGTCGCGGCCTCGCCCAGGTCACGGGGCACCTCGTTCAGCGCGACGAGGTACGTGAGCATCCCGCCGCCGGCTCCCCATAGCGCGACCATCGTGTAGGACGGCAGCACCCACGACGGGTCGGTCAGCCAGCCGGGCCCCTGGACGCCCACCGCAGCCAGCGCCCCGTTCACGAGGCCGGCGGTGGGGTCGAGGACCCAGCGCCAGATCAGGCCCACCGCGACGCCCGAGACCACGGCGGGCAGGTAGTACACGGTGCGGTAGAGACTGAGTCCGCGGATGTTCGAGTTCAGCACCATGGCGACGGCCAGCGAGGCCGCCATGCCGAGGGGGACGGACACGACGCCGAACCGGACGGTCACCCAGAGCGACCGCCAGAACTGCTCGTCGCGCGCCAGCTCGGTGAAGTTGTCGAGCCCGCGCCACGTGGGGCTGCCGATGACGGGCCAGTCGGTGAGGCTCATGACGGCGGACATGACCATCGGCACGAGCGCGAACAGGGCGAACGCGACGAACCACGGGGCGACGTACGCGTACGCCGGGCTGAGGCGCCGCCGCCCGGGGCGGTCGGCGACGAGCTCGGCGGCGCGGCGGGCGCGCTCGTCGGGGGTGCGGGGCCGGGCCGGAGGTGGGGGCACGGCGGGAGCGAGGTCGGGCACGGGATCCTCCGAGGGGCGGGGGGCCGCCTCCCGGGGTGCCGCGGGCACCCCGGGAGCGACGGGGAGGGTCAGCGCTCGAGGATCTCGCGCATGCGGTCGGCGGTCTCGGCGGCGAGCTCGGCCAGGTCGCCGACGCCCTTGCCGTCGCCGTCGGTGAGGATCGGGCCCTCGAGCTGCTCCCAGATCACGGTGCCGAGCTCGTTCTGCTGCGGGAGGTTGTGGAAGCCGCGCGCGATCTCCGCCGAGCGGGTCACCACGTCGACGGCGTACGCCTTGGCGGGATTCACCTGGGCGATGTCGCCCACCCGCGACGCCACGGGCGCGGGGATCTTCCAGTCGAACATCGCCTGCGTGAGGTCGGTGATCGCGGCGACGCCCGCATCGGTGTCGGCGCCGGCCGACAGCACGGTCGACGCGGTCCAGTTGAACGTCACCTGCTCGACCGATCCGGCGGGCATGACGGCCATGCCGACCTCGAACGGCGCGTCGGACTCGGCCACCTTGCGCTCGATGTCGTCGGCGGCACCGCCCACCATCATCGCGACGGTGCCGTCGACGAACGCCGACTCCACGCCGCGGGACTGGGCCTGGGCCTGCGGCATGGTCATGGTGGCGTCGTTGGCGATCTCGTGCGCCAGCGTGAGGCCGGCGACCGCCTCCGGGGAGTCGAGCACGACCTCGCCGTCCGCGTCCACGTAGTCGCCGCCCTCGCCCCACGCGTACAGCGCGACCGGCGGGGTACCGGTCGTGGCGTAGCCCCAGCGGTCGCCGTCCGTCAGCGTGCGGGCGGTCTCGCGGAACGCGTCCCAGCCCCAGTCCTCGTCGGGGGCGGGGAGCCCGGCCTCCGCGAAGCGGTCGGCGTTGAAGTAGACGACGTACGGCTGCCCGATCCACGGGAGTCCGTAGAGGGCGCCGTCGACGGTCGCCGGGTCGAGGGAGCCCGGGAGGTAGTCGGCCAGGTCGACGCGGTCGTCGACCAGGCCGGTGAGGTCGGTCAGTGTGCCGTTCGCCGCGTACGCGGGGACGTACTCCTGGGACAGCCAGAACAGGTCCGGCGACTGCCGGCCGGCGATCATGGTCTGCAGCTTGGTGTAGTACTCGCCGCCCGGGACGACCATCTGCTCGAGACGGTAGACGTCCTGGGCCGCGTTGAGTTCGTCCAGGATCGCGTCGAGCTCGTCCGCCTCCGTGTCGTTCGCCCAGGTGGCGATGGTGAGCGTGACGGGGCCGTCGCCGTCATCGTCGCCCGGGGAGTCGCCGCACGCGGCCAGGGACAGGGCGAGGGCCGCGAGCAGGGCGGCAGGCGTGAGCAGTCGATGGCGCATGGGGTCTCCTCATCGGTCCGCGCGGCGGTGCGGCGGACGGCACGGCAGGGGGTGTCGGGGCGTGCGACACCCGTCGTCGGCGAGGGTGTGCGCGCCCCCGTGCTGCGGCTGAGGGACGTGCTCCGGTTCTTCAAACCGGTTTGAGCCGACTGTACTCATAAGTCGCTTCTCGGTGTCAAGCCATCCCGCGGTGCCCTGGGGACGACGGCGCGTGGGCGTGCCTGCGCGACGGTCCGGCTGCCACCGTGGCCCGGGATCGCACGTTGCGGCGACCGTGAGTGCGTCGACCCTTCGGGTTCGTGCGGCCCGGCGGCGAGGCGGGCGGGCGCACTTGACACGTAGCCCGCCCGCGGATTCAATCGTCAAACCGGTTTGGACCGGACATGGTGCGCGGTTCGTGCCGTGCCCGGCGCGGGTCCGCGACCCGCACCTCCGACCCCGAGGACCCGGCGGCCCACCGAAGGGCGCATCAGCCGCGCCGCACCGTCCCCTCGACCGAGGAGAGCTGTGACCTCCGTCCCGTATGCCCTCACGAGGCTGCGCACCCTCATGACCCCCGAGCCCGGGAACCCCCTCGAGGTGGAGGGCGTGCTGAACCCCGCTTCCGGCCGCGGCCCGGACGGCGAGCTCTACCTGCTGCCGCGTCTGGTGGCCGCCGGCAACGTCTCGCGGGTCGGCCTCGCCCGCGTCATCCTCGACGGCGGCGAGCCGGTCAGCGTCGAGCGACGCGGCGTCGTGCTCGAGCCGGCGAACCGCTGGGAGCGCGGCGCGCGGAACGCGGGCACCGAGGACCCGCGCACCACCTGGCTGCCGGACCTGGGGCTGCACGTCATGACCTACGTGGCGTACGGCCCGCTCGGCCCGCGCACCGCGCTGGCGGTCTCCGCCGACCTGCGCTCCTGGCGGCGCCTCGGCCCCCTGCAGTTCCGTCACGACCCCGTGCTCGACGTCGACCTCAACCTGTACCCGAACAAGGACGTCGTGCTGTTCCCCGAGGTCGTCCCCGGTCCGGGCGGCGAACCGAGCTACGCGCTGCTGCACCGGCCCACGTGGGACCTGGGGCTGGTCCGGGAGGGCGAGGGGCTCTGGCCCCCGGGCGGGACCGCGGACCCCCGCCCGGCGGTCTGGATCTCGTACGCGCCGGCCGCGGCCGTCCGCGCGGACCTGGCCGCCCTCACGCTCCAGCACGGGGCGCGGGAGGTCGCGCGCCCGGAGCACCCGTGGGAGGCGCTGAAGATCGGCGCGGGCCCGGCCCCGCTCCGGGTGCCCGAGGGATGGCTCCTGCTGCACCACGGGGTCACGGGGGAGATCACGGACCCGTGGTCGACCGACAACGCCGTCCGGTACTGCGCCGGGGCGATGCTGCTGGACCCCGACGACCCCTCGCGGGTCCTGGGCCGGACCGCGGAGCCGCTGCTGGAGCCCGAGACCGACGACGAGCGCCGCGGCACCGTCGCCGACGTGGTCTTCCCGACCGCGGTGGAGCGCGTCGGCGACGCCACGTTCGTGTTCTACGGCATGGCGGACGCCCGGATCGGCGTCGCCCGGCTCGACCGGAGGGCGTGAGGGTGCTGCGCCTGACGAACCCCGTGCGGCACTACGACTGGGGCTCCGCGCACGCCTTGCCGGAGCTGCTCGGCACGACGCCGGACGGCCGGCGGTACGCCGAGATCTGGGTCGGGGCGCACCCGGCCGCCCCCTCCGTGGCGACGCAGGACGGCGCGCCGCTCCCGCTGGATGCGCTCGTCGCGCAGCGGCCGCACGACGTCCTCGGGCCGGACGTGCGGGCGCGGTTCGGCGACCGGCTCCCGTACCTGGTGAAGCTGCTCGCCGCGGACCGGCCGCTCTCGCTCCAGGTGCACCCGGACCGCGAGCGGGCCGCGCGCCGGCACGCGGAGGAGGTCGCGGCTGGCGTCCCCGCCGCCGAGCGCCGGTATCCCGACCCGTGGCACAAGCCCGAGCTCCTGGTTGCGCTGCGGCCCACCGTGGCCCTGGCGGGGCTGCGGTCGCCCGAGGAGGCGGCCGCGCTGCTCGCCGGGCTCGGCGCCCGGGCGGCCCTCGACGGGGTGCTCGACGCGCTGCTGGGTCCCGAACCCGCGGGCGCGCGGCTGCGCGCCGCGCTCGGCCGGGTCCTCGCGCTGCCCGCCGAGGCCGTCGCCGCCGTCGCCTGCGCGCTGGGACCGGCCCCCGACGCGGCCGTCGACCCGGCGCGCGACGCCGACCCGCGGCGCGTGGCGGCGCGGCTCGCCGCGTCCTTCCCGGACGACCCCGGCGTCGTCGCCTCGTTCCTGCTGCACCCGGTCGTGCTGCGGCCCGGGGACGGGTTCGCGGTGGGTGCCGGCCGGCTGCACTGCTACGTGGCGGGGGTCGGCCTGGAGGTGATGGCGTCGTCCGACAACGTGCTGCGCGCCGGCCTCACCCCCAAAGTGGTGGACGCGCCGGAGCTGCTCGCGGTCCTGGACCCGGAGCCCAGGGCCGCGCCCGTGCTGCGCCCCGCGCCGGTCGCGGCCGGGGCGGGGCTGGTGACCCGAACCTACGGCACGACCGCGGACGAGTTCGCGCTCACGGTGGCCGACGTCGACGCGGGCGCGCCGGCGACGCTCTCCGCGGCCGGTTGCGGGCCCCGGACCGTCGTCGGGCTCGCCGGCGTCGTCCAGGTCGCCACCCGCGCCGGGCGGTGCGGGCTCGGGGCGGGGGAGTCCGTGCTGGTGCCGGCCGCGGACGGGCCGGTCGCGCTCGCCGGACGTGGCACGTGCGCCCTCGTCGGGGTGCCGGCAGGGGCGGGTGCGCCGTGAGCTGGTGGCACGAGGCCGTGGTCTACGAGGTGTACCCGCGGTCGTTCCAGGACTCCGACGGCGACGGCGTCGGCGACCTTCGCGGCCTGACGCAGCGCCTCGACCACCTCGCGTGGCTCGGCGTCGGCGGGCTCTGGCTCTGCCCGGTCTACCCGTCGCCGCAGCGGGACAACGGGTACGACGTGTCCGACCTCTGCGGGGTGGACCCGCTGTTCGGCACCCTGGACGACCTGGACGCCCTGGTGGCCGCGGCGCACGAGCGGGGCATCCGGGTGGTGTTGGACCTGGTGCTGAACCACACCTCGGACGCGCACCCGTGGCTGCGGCAGCACCCCGAGCGGTACGTGTGGCGTCCACCCCGGCCGGGGTGCGCCGGGGGTGCGCCGGGCTCCGAGCCGACCAACTGGGGGGCGGCGTTCGGCGGGTCCGCCTGGACGTGGGACGCCGGACGGGGGGCCTACCGCCTCGGGATCTTCTCCCCGTGGCAGCCCGACCTGGACTGGTCGCGACCGGAGACCCGGGCGGCGCTCGCGGACGTCCTGCGGTTCTGGCGGGCTCGGGAGATCGACGGCTTCCGGCTGGACGTGATCACACTCGTGGACAAGCCCGACGTGCTGCGGGACGGTCCCGTCGGCCCAGGGTCCGGGTACGCGGACGCCGTGGCCGCCTGCGCCGGGGGGCCGCGGCTCGCCGGGTACCTCCGGGAGCTGCGTGCCGCGGCGGGGGACGCGCTGCTCATCGGCGAGGCGCCGGGGACGACCCCGGAGGGGGCCCGGGTGCTCACGACCGACGGCGGCCTGGACCTGGTGCTCCAGTTCGAGCACGCCGAGCTGGACCGCGAGCCCGCGCGCTGGCGCCGGCGCCCCCTGGACCTCCGCGACCTCAAGGCGTGGGCGGCGCGCTGGCAACGCCCGGACGCCGGCTGGCCGGCGCTGTTCCTCGGCAACCACGACCAGGCGCGCATCGCGTCGCGGTACGGGGCGCCGGACCCTTGGACCTCCCGGTCGGCCGCGATGTGGGCGGTGCTGCTGCACGCGCACCGCGGCACCCCGTTCCTCTACCAGGGCGACGAGATCGGCATGACGAACCGGCCGGTCGCCGGGCCGGAGGACCTCGTGGACGTGGAGGCACGGACCGTGCTCGCCGCCGCGGTGGCGGGCGGCGCCGACCCCGCGGCCGTCCTGGACGGCCTGCGCGCGCTCGGCCGGGACCACGCCCGGGTGCCGGTCTCCTGGGACGACGGGCTGCACGGCGGCTTCACCGCGGGTACGCCGTGGCTGGCCGCGCACCCCGAGGCCCGGCACCGGAACGTGGCGGCCCAGCGGGACGACCCGTGCTCCGTGCTCCGCGTGCACCGCGACCTCGTGGCGCTGCGGCGCACCGAGCCCGCGCTCGCGCACGGGGACACGACGGTGCTGCTGCCCGACGACCCCGTGCGCTACGCGCTGCTCCGCCGGCGCGGGGAGGTCGAGCTGCTGCTCGTGGCGAACGTGTCGTCGACGGAGGCCCCGTGGCCCACCGGGGGCGCCACCGAGGGCTGGGCGGACGCCGCGGTGCTCCTCAGCACCCGGCGGGTCCCGCCCGACGGGCCCCGCCCCGCCGCCGCGGACGACCCGGGCCCCGCCGCCCCGCTGGCCCCGTGGGAGGCCCGTCTGCTCCGCCGGGTCCGGTCCCGTTCCGGCGCCCCGCACCACCTGATGACCGACACGCTGATGGGATACCGTGACGCCCGTGCCTGAGACTGCGCTGCCCGACCTGACCGGCCTGATCAAGGCGTACGACGTCCGGGGCACGGTCCCCGACCAGCTGAACGCGGAGGTGGCCCGCGCCATCGGCGCCGCGTTCGCGGACGTGGTCGTGCTGCCGGAGGCGCCCGAGGGCGCCCGCCCGCTCGTCGTGGTCGGCAACGACATGCGTCCCTCCGGCCCCGAGCTGGTCGGCGCGTTCGCCGAGGGCCTGGCCGCCCGCGGCGTGGACGTCGTGCGGATCGGGCTGTGCTCGACCGACGGCCTGTACTTCGCGTCGGGTAAGCTCGGCGTCCCGGGCGCCATGTTCACCGCCAGCCACAACCCGGCCGAGTACAACGGCATCAAGCTGTGCCGCGCCGGCGCCCGCCCGGTCGGGCAGGACACGGGCCTGTCCCGGGTCCGCGACCTCGCGGCGCAGTACCTGCGCGACGGCGTGCCCGCCGGCGACGGGCCCGCGGGGTCGGTGACGGAGCAGGACCTGCTCGCCGACTACGCGGCCTTCCTGCGCGGCCTGGTGGACCTGTCGGGCATCCGCCCGCTGAAGGTCGTCGTCGACGCCGGCAACGGCATGGGGGGCTTCACCGCGCCGGCCGTGCTCGGCACCGGCGCGGGCCTGCCGGAGCTGCCGCTCGAGGTCGTCCCGCTGTACTTCGAGCTCGACGGGACCTTCCCGAACCACGAGGCGAACCCGCTGGAGCCGGAGAACCTCCGCGACCTGCAGAAGGCCGTCGTCGAGCACGGCGCCGACATCGGCCTGGCGTTCGACGGCGACGCCGACCGCTGCTTCGTCGTGGACGAGAACGGCGACCCGGTCAGCCCGTCCGCCATCACCGCGCTGGTCGGCCTCCGGGAGATCGAGCGGGAGAAGGCCGCGGGCCGCACCCCGACGGTGATCCACAACCTCATCACCTCGATGGTCGTGCCCGACCTGGTGACCGCGGCCGGCGCCAAGGCCGTCCGCACCCGCGTCGGCCACTCCTTCATCAAGGCGCAGATGGCCGAGTCGGAGGCCGTGTTCGGCGGCGAGCACTCGGCGCACTACTACTTCCGCGACTTCTTCTTCGCGGACACCGGCATGCTCGCCGCGCTGCACGTGCTCGCCGCCCTCGGCGGTCAGCCGCACCCGCTGTCCGCCCTCGCGGAGCAGTACCAGCCGTACGTCGCCTCGGGGGAGATCAACTCCCGCGTCGCCGACGTGGCGGCCGCCCGCGCCCGGGTCGTCGAGGCGTACGTGGAGCAGCAGGGCGCGGGCCCGGTGACGGTCGACGAGCTCGACGGCCTCACGGTCTCGCACTGGGACGGCCACCCGCAGTGGTGGTTCAACCTGCGCGCGTCGAACACCGAGCCGCTGCTGCGCCTGAACGTCGAGGCCGCGGACGAGGACATCATGGAGAAGGTGCGCGACGACGTGCTCGCGCTCGTGCGGCAGGAGGCCTGAGCATGGCGGACACCACGGGGCTGGCCCCCTGGGTGCGCGAGCTGCTGCGCTGCCCGGTGACCGGCGCGACCCTGGTCGACGGCGTCGGCCCGGGCGGGCAGCCGGAGCTCGTCTCCACCGACCCGGACCGCCCGCTGGCCTACCCGGTCCGCGACGGCATCCCCGTCCTGCTCGCCGACGAGGCACGCGAGGTCTAGCATCACCGCTCGGGCCGCCGCGGGGCGGTCCCGGGCGACCGCGGTCACCCGTGCGCTGACCAGCGGGAGGACCGGCATGGCTCACGGAGGCGGGACCAAGGCGATCATCGCCGCGCTGTCCGCGAACCTCGGGATCGCGGTGACGAAGTTCGTCGCGTTCCTGCTCACCCAGTCGAGCTCGATGCTCGCCGAGTCGGTGCACTCCGTCGCGGACTCGGGCAACCAGGTGCTGCTGCTGCTCGGCGGCCGGCGGGCCAAGCGGCAGGCCGACGAGTCGCACCCGTTCGGCTACGGGCGCGAGCGCTACATGTACGCGTTCATCGTCTCGATCGTGCTGTTCAGCCTCGGTGGTCTGTTCGCGCTGTACGAGGCGTGGCACAAGTTCAGCGACCCGCACCCGATCGAGTCCTGGCAGTGGGTGCCGATCGCGGTGCTGCTGGCCGCGATCGTCATGGAGGGCTTCTCCTTCCGCACCGCGATCCGGGAGGCGAACCACACCCGCGGCGACCAGGGGTGGGTGTCGTACATCCGCACCGCGAAGGCGCCCGAGCTGCCCGTCGTGCTGCTCGAGGACTTCGGCGCGCTCATCGGCCTGGTCCTGGCCCTGTTCGGCGTCTCGATGACGCTGGTGACGCACGACGGCCGGTGGGACGCCGTGGGGTCGGCGGCGATCGGCGTGCTGCTGGTGCTCATCGCGATCGTGCTGGCCGTCGAGACGAAGAGCCTGCTGCTGGGCGAGTCGGCGTCGAGGCGGGATGTGGACGCGATCCGCGGCGCGCTGGTCGGCGTCGGCGTGCCGTCCGTGATCCACCTCCGGACGCTGCACCTCGGCCCGGAGGAGCTGCTCGTGGCGGCGAAGATCGAGATCGCCCCGACGGCGTCCGCGACGGACGTGGCGGCGGCCATCGACGCGGCGGAGCAGCGCGTCCGCGCGGCGGTCCCCATCGCCCGCGTCATCTACCTGGAACCGGACCTCCGGCACGCGACCCCGGCGTCCTGACCCCCGCGGACGACGAAGTGGAAGGTTCGAGCGGACACGCGGTGGGCGAGTCCGCTCGAACCTTCCACTCTGCGGGGGGTGTGCGCCCCGGGGTCAGACCCCGGCGGCGGCCTTCAGGTCCGGGACGAAGTCCGGGTGCTCCTCCAGCCACGCCTGCGCGGACGCGGCCGGGTCGCCGCCGCCGTCCTCGTTGAACATGAGGTTCTCCAGCGAGAACAGCTGCTCGTCGCTGAGGGTGAACGCCTCGATGAGCTTGGTCAGCGTCGGGTAGTCCTCGCTGAAGCCCAGGCGGCCGACGGTGTGGATCTCCTCGGCCTCGCCCATGGCGCCCTCCGGGTCCTCGAGGTCGCGGACCGGGTAGGCGTCGTACGCCCAGTGCGGCCGCCACAGGGTGACGGCGATGTTCTCGCCCGCGTCGGTCGCACCCTTGAGCTCGGCCAGCATCGCGGGCGTCGAGGAGACGACGAACTCCATGTCCTCCAGGCCGTAGGTGGGGACGGCCTCGTCCTGCGTGATGCGGGTGAGGCCCGCGCCGGACTCGATGCCGACGATCCGGTCGCCGAACGCGCCGGCGTTCTCCGCGAGCTCGTCCAGCGAGGTGATCGGTGCGTCCTCGTTCACCGCGATGGTCAGGCGCGCGTCGTCGTACCAGACGCCGAGCTGCTCCATCTCGTCGCCGAACTCCTTGAGGTAGTCGGCGTGCGTGGTGGGCAGCCACATGTCGAAGTTGACGTCGAAGTCGCCGCCGGTCAGGCCGGTGTAGACGACGCCGGCGTCGGCCTCCTGGGACTCGACCGTGTAGCCGTCCTCCTCGAGGATCGTCTGGAACAGCGCGGACACCGCGATGCCCTCGTCCCAGCCGGAGTGCACGCCGATCGCGACCTCGGGCAGGTCGCCGTTGGCGAGCCGCTCCTCCTCGTCGGAGCCGGCCGAGCCGGAGCCCGACGCGCAGGCCGTCAGGGCGAGCCCGACGGCGACCGCGGAGGCGGCGAGGGTGGTACGGCGGGTGCGGGTGCGCATGGGTGTGTCCTTCCGTGGGCGCGCGGCATCGCACCGGGCGCCCGGTCGGGGGTGGGTGTGGGGGTAGCGGGGGGATCAGGCCTTGGCGGCCGCGGCGACGGCCCGGGCCGTCGGGGTGCGCGTGCCGAGGGCGGAGGTCACCCGGTCCAGGAACATCGCGAGGATGACCACGGACAGGCCGGCCTCGAAGCCGAGCGACACGTTGACCCGCTGCAGCGCCTGGACGACGGCCCCGCCGAGGCCGGCCGCGCCGACCATGCCGGAGATGACCACCATCGACAGGGACAGCATGATCACCTGGTTGACGCCGGCCATGATGGTCGGCATCGCGAGCGGCAGCTGGATCTGGCGGAGGATGCGGCCGTCGGTCGAGCCGAACGCGTGACCCGCCTCGACGACCTCGCGGTCGACCTGCCGCAGGCCCAGCTCGGTGAACCGGACGCCCGGGGCCATCGCGAAGATCACGGTCGCGACGATGCCGGGGACGACGCCGACGCGGAAGATCACCACGGTCGGGATCAAGTAGACGAACGCCGGCATGGTCTGCATGAAGTCGAGCACCGGCCGGACCGTCCGCGAGACCCGGTCGTCGCCGGCGGCCCAGATGCCCAGCGGGATGGCGAGCACCAGGGCCACGAGGCTCGCGAGGATCACCAGCGCGAGCGTGTCCATGGCGTTGCCCCACTGGCCGACGCCCGCGATGACCACGAGCCCGACCAGCGTGCCGACGGCGAGCTTCCAGCCCTTCGCGAACAGCGCGACCAGCGCGAGCGCCACCGCGATGAACCAGAACGGCGGGCCGGACAGCACGGCGTCCAGGCCGTCGTAGGCGCCCTCCAGGACGCTCTTGATCGCGGCGAAGACGCCGCTGAACGTGCTGGTCACCCACGTGATGGCGGTGTCGACGGCGTCGCCGAGCGGCAGGCGGGGGATGCCCTGGTCCGTGGACTCCAGGGCGCGGACGACGGCGCTCATGCCGGCACCTCCTCGCCGACGCGGGCGGCCGGGTCGACGGCGGCTCCCGGCGCGTCGGCGACCGGGGTGCCGCGCGGCGGCGTGCTGGTCTCCGGCGGCACCATGGCCTCGAGCAGCGTGACGCGGGGGATGACCCCGACCAGGCGGCCCTTGTCGTCGGTGACCGGCACGGGCAGCGGCGACTCGGCGGCGGGCGCGAACACGTCGGCCAGCGCGGTGTCGACCGACACGGAGCTCAGCGAGGTGTCCACCAGCCCGTCGAGGGACTCGCGCCCGGCGCGGACGGCGTCCACGGCGTCGGCGTCCCGGATGATCCCGCGCAGGGTCCGGGTGCGGTCCACGACGTAGGCGGCCGCGACCTGCGCGTCGCGCATGGTGCGCAGCGCCAGCCGCGGACCGCCGGCCTGCGACACGACCGCCGCGGGGCGGCGCATCACCGACGAGGCCGTGAGCACCCGCGTGCGGTCGACGTCGGCGACGAACTGCGCGACGTAGTCGTCGGCGGGGTCGGACAGGATCTGCTCGCTGGTCCCGACCTGCACGACGCGGCCGTCGCGCATCACGGCGATCCGGTCGCCGAGGTACATGGCCTCGTTGAGGTCGTGCGTGATGAAGACGATGGTCTTGCCGAGCGACTGCTGCAGCTCGAGCAGCTGGTCCTGCATCTCGCGGCGGATCAGCGGGTCGAGGGCCGAGAACGCCTCGTCCATCAGCAGGATGTCGGTGTCCGCGGCGAGCGCCCGGGCCAGTCCGACGCGCTGCCGCATGCCGCCGGACAGCTCGTGGGGGAGCGCGTCGCCCCACTGGCCGAGGCCGACCAGCTCGAGCGCCTCGTCGGCGCGGGCGCGGCGCTCCGCCTTGTCGATGCCCTGGAGCGCCAGCGGGTACGCGGCGTTGTCCCGGACGCTGCGGTGCGGCAGCAGCGCGAAGTGCTGGAACACCATGCTGACCTTCTGCTGCCGGATGGTCCGCAGCTGGGCCGCGGAGACGGCGCCCAGGTCGTCGTCGCCGAGCAGCACGCGCCCGGCGGTCGGCTTCAGCAGGCCGTTGAGCATCCGGATCAGGGTCGACTTCCCGGACCCCGACAGCCCCATGACCACGAAGGTCTCGCCGCTGCGGATCTCGAGGTCGGCGTCGATGACCGCCGCCGTCCCCCACTGCCGCACGTCCTCGCGGGCGGCCCCGTCGCGGAGCCGCTTCACCGCCTCGCCCGGCCGGCGGCCGAACACCTTGTACACGCCCTCGACGCGCAGTCCTGTCACTTCTCCACCTCGTCACGTCATGACGCGCGCCCCGGGCCGTGCGGCTCGGGTGCACCCGGCGAGGGGCGCGGCGCGTCGGGGTCGGCGGTGGCCACGCGGCGCGCCCCGGGTGGGGCGCTCGCACGGCGGCGGACGCGCCACGGCCCTCGCGCCGCGGCCCTGGTGAGGGGCGCTGCGAGGGCCGAGATGAGGGCGTCGCACACCGACCGGTCGTCGATCTGGTCGGGTTCCACCGTGCCGCATCTCGTCCCGTTTGGCGAGGCGCGATCGTGCGTTTTCGGTGGATGATGGGACGACTGTGCATCGCGATTAGCAGTCTGACCTGCGACTTTACCTTGTCTTGGATCGTTATCGGTTTGTGACCTGGCGGTCGGGAACCCGGCCACCCGACCGGGGGGACAACCCCCGGACCGACCGGCGGGAGCGCCGGGTGCCGCGCGCCGGGTCCCGCACGGGACGATGGTGCGGTCCGCCCGCCGCGGACGCCCGTCGCACCGAGGAGCACCGCCATGTCCGCCACCCACCCGGCCGCCCCGCCGGCCCCGCCACCGGCCTCGTCGATCGCCACCCCGGCGCCGGTCGCGAGCACCGCGGCGCTGGCGCGCGGCGCCGTGTGGCAGCCCGGCGTGCTGACCCGCACCTGGCGCGAGCTCGGCTACCTGTTCCTCACCCTGCTCCTCGCGCCGTTCGCGTTCGCGTACGCGGTGGTCGCGATCGTGCTGCCGCCGTCGCTCGCCGTCACGGTCGTGGGGCTGTTCCCCGCCGGGTGGGTCGTGCAGGGCGGGCGCGCCTGGGCCGGGCTGTACCGGGCGATGGCCCGCGGGATGCTCCGCACCTCGATCGCCCCGCCGCTGCCGCGCCGCCGCACGCGCGGGTTCTGGCGCCGGCTCGGCAGCCTGCTCGGCGACGCCGCCGCGTGGCGGGGGCTGGCGTACGGGCTGCTGGCGCTGCCGCTCGCGATCGTGTCGTTCGTGCTGCCCGTGGCGTTCCTCGCGGTCGCGCTCGGCGGGACGACGCACTGGTTCTGGTACCGGTGGCTGCCGGAGCAGGAGGGTGCCGACGGACAGCTGCACCGGGGGGCGTCGTTCGGCCCGGACTACTTCATCGACACGCCGCTGCGGCAGTGGATCCTCATCGCGATCGGCCTGCTCGCGTTCCTCGTGTTCCAGCGCCTGACGATCGGGTTCGCCCACGTGTTCCGGCTGCTCGGCGCGAACCTGCTCGGTCCGACCGCGTCCAGCCTGCGCGTGCGGTTCCTGGAGCAGACGCGCGGCGCCGCGGTCACCGACGCCGACGCCCGGCTGCGCCGCATCGAGCGCGACCTGCACGACGGCACGCAGGCCCGGCTCGTGACCGTCGCCATGCAGATCGGCGACGCCCGCGACCGGCTGGCGACCCGCGGCGAGGACGACGCCGTGCGCGCCGACGCCCTGGACCTGCTCGACGGCGCGCAGGGTGCGCTCAAGGAGACGCTCGTCGAGCTCCGCGACATCGCGCGCGGCATCCACCCGCCGGCCCTCGACGACGGCCTGGCCGTGGCGCTCGAGACGCTCGCGGCGCGCTGCCCCGTGCCCGTCACCGTCGACGTGGACCTCGCCGAGCAGCCCGCGCCGGAGGTCGAGACCATCGCGTACTTCGCGGTCGCCGAGCTGCTGACGAACGTGGTCCGGCACTCCGGCGCGTCGGGCGCGTACGTCCGGGCGGAGGTCGCGGACGGGACGCTGTGGGTCCGGGTGCGCGACGACGGCCACGGCGGCGCACGGCCGGGCCTGCCCGGAGCGTCCGGCGGCAGCGGCCTCGGCGGGCTGGCGGACCGCGTGGCCACCGTGGACGGCGACCTGCACATCGACAGCCCGGTGGGAGGCCCTACGGTGGTGACCGTGCACCTGCCGCTGAGCGTCGCCCGATGACCGCACCGCGCCCCGCCGCGACGGGGGGTGCCGCGTGCGGGTCGTGATCGCGGAGGACTCCGTCATCCTCCGGGACGGCCTCGTCGCGCTGCTGTCCCGGCGCGACCACGAGGTCGTCGCGGCCGTCGGGGACGGCGACGCGCTGGTCCGCGAGGTCGACGCCCTGGCCGCTGCCGGGGCGCTGCCCGACATCGCCGTCGTGGACGTGCGGATGCCGCCCGGGTTCACCGACGAGGGGCTGCGCGCCGCCCTGACCCTGCGCGAGCAGCACCCCGGGCTCGGGGTGCTGCTGTTCAGCCAGTACGTCGAGACCCGGTACGCCGCGCAGCTCTTCGGGGGCGACGCCCGCGGGGTCGGCTACCTGCTCAAGGACCGGGTCGCCGACGTCGCCGACTTCCTCGACGCCCTCGAGCGGATCGCCGCCGGGCGCACCGTGCTGGACCCCGAGGTCGTCACGCAGCTCATGGGCGCCGCCCGGGTGGACCCCGGCCTGGCCCGGCTGACCCCGCGCGAGTCCGAGGTGCTCGAGCTCATGGCGCAGGGCCGGTCCAACGGGGCCATCGCGGAGAGCCTCGTGCTGTCCTACGGGGCGGTCGAGAAGCACGTGACGTCCATCTTCGGCAAGCTCGACCTGGCCCCCGACGCCGGCGACCACCGCCGCGTCCTGGCGGTCCTGCGCTACCTCGACCTGGAGGCCTGAGCGCCGCCTGGCCCGGGGCTCACCCGCCGGCTCGTCGCCGAGGTCGAGGGTTTGCGGCGAGGTCGAGGGTCTGCGCGGCCGGTTTCGTGCGAAACCCTCGACCTCGGTGGCCGAGGTGGCCGGGCCGGGCCAGAGCCCGACGCGCGCGGGTGGGGTGGGGACAGCCCCCCGTCCCCCGGGGGGTGGCCGCCCGGCAAGACGGGGGCTGCGCCCCTTCTGACCTGCGGCTTCGCTCGGGAGGCTGGGGGTGCGCCCGATCGCCGGGCGCCCGCGCGGGTCGCCGTGCGGTCCCCACCGGAGCGCCACCATGTCGACCGTCCTGCCGTCCCGCCCCCCGAACCGGGCCCCCGACCCCGCCCCGACCCGCCCCGCCCCCGGGCCGCGCACCCGCCCGGTGCCCGCGGTGCGCGCGGGGGAGTCCAACACCCTCGCGGCCCCGGCCCCGGCCCCGGCCCCGCCCGCGCGCCGCGTCCGCGACCCGTTCGTCGACGGCGTCCGCGCCGTCGGCATCCTGCTCGTCGTCGCCCTGCACTGGCTGATGGTCGAGGCCGCCTGGGACGGCCGGGAGCTCGAGGTCGGCAACGCGCTGGCCCACGGCCCGGCGTGGCTGCTCACGTGGCTCCAGCCGCTGCCGCTGCTGTTCTTCGCCGCCGGCGCCGCCGCGCGGTACGACCTCGCGCGGCACCCGGGGGAGCCGGGATGGCGGTTCGCGGGCGTCCGGCTGGTGCGGATGGCCCGGCCGGTGGCGGTGTTCGCGGGCATCTGGGCGCTGCTGGTGGCGGCGCTGCCGCACCTGGGGGTCCCGGAGGCCGCCGTCGAGCGGGTGGCGCGCATCGTGCCGCAGCCGCTGTGGTTCCTGGGCGTGCAGCTCGCGCTGCTGGCGCTCGCCCCGCTGCTGGTGCGGACGCTGCGCCGGTTCGGGGGCGCCCGGGTGCTGCTGGTCGCCGCCGCGCTGCCCGTGGTCGTGGACCTGCTGCGGTTCTCCGACGAGCTGCCGATCCCGGGCTGGCCGAACGTGCTGCTGGTGTGGGCGGTGCCGTTCCTGGGCGGCCTGCTCGACGCCGACCGCCGGCTGCGGCCCGGGCCTGCGGGGCACCGCGCCCGCACCGCCGTCCCCGCGCGCCTCGTGCTCGGCCTCCTCGCCGCCGCGGGTCTGGCGGCGACCGTGCTGCTGCTCCTCGTCGGCCCCTACCCGGTCTCGCTGATCGGCATGCCCGGCGACACGATGTCGAACCTCGCCCCGCCCACCGCGCCGGTCGTCGGGTTCGCGGTCGCGCAGGTCGCCGGGGTGCTCGTGTTCCGGGACGCGCTGGGCCGCTGGGCGGGGCGGTCGCGGCTGGTGCGCTGGGCGGGGGCCCGGTCGATGGGGCTGTACCTGTGGCACCTCACGGCGATGTTCGCGGTGTCCGGCGTGGTCCTGCTCGGCGTCGGCGCGGCCCTGCCGGAGCCGTGGACCTGGGACTGGTGGGTGTCCCGCGCGGGCTACCTCGGCGCGGCGTGGGGGGTGCTGGTGGCGGTCGTGGCGGTGACGGACCGCCTGGCCGGGTCGCGCGCGCGTGCGCCGCTCGCCCGGCCCGCGGTCAGTACCCCATGAGCGCGGGCACCGCCGCGAGCACCGCGGCGCACCCCGCGGCGCACCCCGCGGCGAGCCCGGCGACGACGCCCCAGGCGACCGCCCGCCGCCGGCCCCGCCCCACGAGCAGCACGAGCAGCGCCAGCAGCGTCGACCCGACCAGCAGCCCCGTGGCCAGCGCGCCCGCCCCGCGCCGGCCGCCGTCCGTGCAGGGCCGCGTCCCCGGGTACACCGCGGGGCAGATCATGTCGGGCGGGAAGGGCACGGAGTGCAGCCACACCGAGGCCAGCGCGCCGGCGAGCAGCAGCAGCGCGACCGTCGCGGGGGCCAGGCGGCTGCGGCGCAGCGCGGCGTCGACGTCGGTGGCCATGGCCCCGACCGTACCGATGCCCGGTCCGCGCGCGGGAGGCGTCCAGGGAACGTCCAGCCGTTCGTGCTCGACTGGCTCCGTGCACCAGGACCGTGTCGACGACGACCTGCCCGACCTCGACCCCGCCGCGTGGCGGGTGGAGCGCGCGGGGCTGGTGGACGTCAACCCCGTCGCCCGGATGCTCGCGGAGCACCGGCCGTTCATCGACCTCGACGGCGACGGCGAGCCCGACGAGGTCCCCCACCCGGAGCACTCCGGCCCGGCCGCGCGCCTGGTCCTGAGCCTGGGTGCCCTGGAGCACGGCGAGGTCTGGCTGGCGCGGCAGGGCGCCGAGGTCGCCGCGGTGGCCGTGTGGCTGCCGCCGGACGCCGACCACCTCGCCGCCGACCTGCACCGCGAGGTCACCCGCGAGCTCGGCACCCCGCCCGAGCGCGACCCGGAGCCCGCGCACGCCCCGCTGCGCTCGCTGGTCGGCGCGACGGCGCACACGCTCGCCCTGGCGCGCGACTCGGACGCCCGGCGGGTGCTGACCGTCCTCGCGGACGCCGGCCGGGTGCCGGGGGAGCGGCGGGCCGCGCTGCTGGCCGACGTGCTCGCCCCGGTCCTCGACGCCGAGGGCGCGGCGGGCCGGGAGGTCCTCGCGGTGACCGTCGACCCGGCGCAGGTCGCGGACCTCGAGGCGCTCGGCTTCACGGAGGCGGGCCGGACGCCGCTGGGCGCCGCGACGCTCTGGCTGGGGGCGCGGCGGCCGGCGGCGCTCGCCGGGGCGGCCGGCCGGTCGGGCGCGCTGCTGGCCTGAGCGGGGGACGACCCCCCGCCTCAGCCCGCGACGGCCACCGCGTACCCCGCGGCGTCCTCCTCCAGGTCCCCGGTCTCGCCCTCGCGGACCGCCCGGCGGCCGAGCGCGATCGTGTACGTCCAGAACGCGGCCAGCGCGACCGCCCCGACGACGATCTTCAGCCACCACGGCAGCGACGACCCGGTGACGAAGCCCTCCACGAGCCCGGACAGCGCGAGCGCGCCGACCAGCCCGATCGCCACGGTGATGGTCGACCGGCCCTCCTCGGCCAGCGCCCGCCCGCGCGGCCGGCCGCCCGGGTCCACCCAGGTCCAGCACAGCCGCAGCCCGGCGGCCCCGGCCACGAAGATCGCGGTGAGCTCCAGCAGGCCGTGCGGGGCGATCAGCGTGAGGAACACGTCCAGGCTGCCGTGCGCGGCCATCATGCCGCCGGTCGCGCCGACGTTGACGGCGTTCTGCGCGAGCACGTACAGCGGGCCGATCCCGGAGATCCCGATGCCGATGCAGACGGCGGCGATCCAGGCGTTGTTCGTCCACACCACGGCCGCGAAGCCGAGGCCCGGGTCGTAGTAGGAGGCGAACGCCTCGTCGACGTACTGCTGGCGCTGCGCGGGCGTGCCCATCGCGGCGAGCGCGTCGGCGTCGGTGGCGACCCACCAGCCGGCGACGACGGCCACGAGCAGGAACGCCGTCATCACCGCGACGCTCCACCAGCGGATCCGGTAGAGCGCCGCGGGCAGCGAGAAGACGAGGAACCGCCGGACGTCGCGCCAGGCGGGCTCGTGGGTGCCGGCGATCGCGGACCGCGCGCGGGCCAGCAGCTGGGACAGCCGGGCCACGGTGTCCGGGTCGGGCGCGGCGGAGCGCACGGTGGACAGGTCGGTGGCGACCGCCTGGTACAGCCGCACCAGCTCGTCGGCCTCGGCCCCGTCCCGGACGCGGCGGCGGGTCAGCTCGTCCAGGCGCGCCCAGGCCGGCCGGCGCACGGCGGAGAAGGCGTCGAGGTCCACGCCGGATACCCTGCCACAGGACGCCCGGCGCGCAGGGCGGTGACGAGCGAGGGGAGCCCCGGTGGACGACGGCATCGTCATCGGCGAGGGCGTGCTGCTGGACGCCCGGCCGACGTCCGTGGTGAGCCGCCTGGGCGCCGCGCTCGTCGACCTGGTCGCCCTCGGGCTCGTGCTCCTGGGCCTGGTGCTCCTCGCGGTCAACGTCGTGACGATCGCCCCGAGCGACGACCTGATGCGGATCACCCTGGTCGTGACGATGGTGGTCATCACCGTGGTGCTGCCGACGACGGTGGACACGCTGACCCGTGGGCGGTCGCTCGGCAAGCTCGCGGTGGGGATCCGGGTGGTGCGGGACGACGGCGGGCCGATCCGGTTCCGGCAGTCGCTCGTGCGGGCGCTGGTCGGGATCCTCGAGCTGTGGGCGACGTTCGGCTCGGTCGCGCTCATCACGTCGCTGGTGCACCCGCAGGGCAAGCGGCTGGGCGACATGCTCGCCGGCACGTACGCGGTGCGGGTGCGCGGGCGCAAGCAGGCCGTCCCGGTCGTGACCATGCCGCCGTACCTGGCGGGGTGGGCGACGTCGGCGGACGTCGCGCGGCTGCCGGACGGGCTCGCGCTGTCGGTGCGGCAGTTCCTCGGCCGGGCGGCGGGGCTGCACCCGGGCTCGCGCGCCGCGCTGGGGCAGCAGCTCGCCGGCGAGGTCGCCCGCTACGTCGCCCCGGGTCCGCCGCCCGGGACGCACCCCGAGGCGTTCCTCGCGGCGGTGCTGGCCACGCGCCGGGACCGCGAGCTGGCCGCGAGCACCCGGTCGGCCGCCCGGGTCGCGCACGAGGCCGTCCTCCTGCAGCGGCTGCCGCACGGCGTGCCCGACCCGAGCCGCTGACCCCCGGCGTGCCCGCACCGGGTCGATCGACCCACTCCGTGGACACCCCGACGGGGCGGCGCGCACCCGCCGTACGGTGACCGCCGTCGGGGGGTCGTGACGCGACGACGCGAGGAGGAACGGTGCAGGCACAGCTCGACCAGGTCCTGGTGCAGGTGCTCGAGCGGAACCCGGGCGAGCCGGAGTTCCACCAGGCGGTCCGGGAGGTGTTCGCGAGCCTCGGTCCGGTGCTGGCGCGGCACCCGCAGTACGTGGACGCCGCCGTGCTGGAGCGGCTCTGCGAGCCCGAGCGGCAGATCGTGTTCCGCGTGCCGTGGGTCGACGACGCCGGCCGCGTGCGGATCAACCGCGGGTTCCGGGTCCAGTTCAGCACCACGCTCGGCCCGTCGAAGGGCGGCCTGCGGTTCCACCCGTCGGTGAACCTCGGCATCGTGAAGTTCCTCGGCTTCGAGCAGATCTTCAAGAACTCCCTGACCGGCATGCCGATCGGCGGCGGCAAGGGCGGTTCGGACTTCGACCCGCGGGGCCGCTCGGACGCCGAGGTGATGCGGTTCTGCCAGTCGTTCATGACGGAGCTGGCCCGGCACATCGGCGAGTACGTGGACGTGCCCGCCGGGGACATCGGCGTCGGCGGCCGGGAGATCGGCTACCTGTTCGGCCAGTACAAGCGCATGACCGGCCGGTACGAGTCCGGCGTGCTCACCGGCAAGGGCGTGAGCTGGGGCGGCTCGCTGGTCCGCACCGAGGCCACCGGCTACGGCGCCGTGCTGTTCGCCGAGGAGATGCTGCGGACCGCGGGCCAGTCGTTCGACGGGCAGCGCGTGGTCGTGTCGGGCTCCGGGAACGTCGCGATCTACGCGATCCAGAAGGCCCAGCAGCTCGGCGCGCACGTCGTGGCGTGCTCGGACTCCCGCGGCTACGTCGTGGACGAGAAGGGCATCGACCTGGCGCTCGTGCAGCAGGTGAAGGAGGTCGAGCGCGGGTCGCTCGCCGCCTACGCCGAGCGCCGCGGCGGCGCCGCGCGGTACGTCCCGGGCCGCCGGGTCTGGGAGGTCGGCGGCACGGTCGCGCTGCCCTGCGCCACCCAGAACGAGCTGGACGAGGCGGACGCCCGCGCGCTGGTCGCGTCCGGCCTGGTCGCGGTCTCCGAGGGCGCGAACATGCCGACGACCCCCGAGGCGGTGCAGCTGTTCCAGGACGCGGGCGTCCTGTTCGGCCCCGGCAAGGCGGCGAACGCGGGCGGCGTGGCGACGTCGGCGCTGGAGATGCAGCAGAACGCCAGCCGCGACTCGTGGTCGTTCGACTACACCGAGGACCGGCTCGCCGCGATCATGCGGAACATCCACGACCGGTGCGCGTCCACCGCCGACGAGTACGGCGCACCGGGCAACTACGTGGTCGGCGCGAACATCGCCGGCTTCCTCAAGGTCGCCGACGCGATGCTGGCGCTCGGGGTCGTCTGACCCGGGGCCTCAGCAGACGGCCTCGTCGCCGTCGTCCACGAGCCGGTGCAGCAGGCGGAGCAGCTCCGCCCGCTCGCCGGGCTCCAGGCGGGCCAGCAGCTCCTCGCCGTGCGCGCGGCGCCGCAGGTCGGCCTCGGCGAGCACGGCCCGCCCCCGGTCGGTGACCGTGACGAGGGTCGCGCGCCGGTCGGTCGGGTCGGGCTCCCGCGCGACCAGGCCGGCGCGCTCGAGGTCGTCCACCAGCGAGGTGATCGAGCGCGGGACGACGTCGAGCGCCGCGGCGAGAGCGGTCTGCCGCTGGGGCTCGGGCGCCCGCGCGACGACGCGCAGCAGCCGGTGCCGGGACGGGCTGAGGTCGGCCTGCGACCGCACGTCGCGGCGCATCGTGTGCAGGGCGCGGCGCAGCAGCCAGAAGAGCTCGTCCCCGGGGTGGGGTGCAGGGGTGACCGGGGTCATGCCCCCCACGATAGCGAGTCGGACACATAGAGAGGTACCCTCACTAAAGTCCGATCCCCCGGGAGGCCCCATGTCCATGCACGGACCCCTGCACGGCGGGCGCGGCGGCGGGATGGACGCGCGGTCGATGTACCGCTCGTTCCGCCTCGACCCGTCCGTCGCCCAGCGCCGGCTCACCCGCGACGTCCTGCGCCGCATCCTCGGCTTCGCCCGCCCGTACCGGCGGCTGCTCGCGATCTTCCTCGTCCTCGTCGCCCTCGACGCCGCGGTGGGCGCGGCGACCCCGCTGCTGTACCGGCGCATCATCGACGACGGCATCTCGGCCGGTCGCACCGGGTTGGTGCTCGGCCTCGCCGGGCTCGTCGCGCTGCTCGCGCTCGTCGCCGCCGGCCTGGCCCTCGCCTCGCGCTGGCTGTCCTCCCGGATCGGGGAGGGCCTGATCCTCGACCTGCGCACGCAGGTGTTCGACCACGTGCAGCGGATGCCGCTGGCGTTCTTCTCCCGCACGCAGACCGGCGCCCTGGTGCAGCGGCTGAACGGCGACGTGCTCGGCGCGCAGCAGGCGTTCACCTCGACGCTGTCCAACGTCGTGTCGAACGTGCTCACGGTCGTGCTGGTGATCGCCGCGATGCTGTCGCTGTCCTGGCAGATCACGCTCGTCTCGCTGGTGCTGCTGCCGGCGTTCGTGCTGCCCGCCCGCGCGATGGGCCGGCGGCTGGCGACCGTGACGCAGGAGGCCTACGGGCTGAACGCCGAGATGGGCCAGACGATGACCGAGCGGTTCAACGTCGCCGGAGCCCAGCTGGTCAAGCTGTACGGCCGCCCCGACGACGAGACCGCGGTGTTCGCCGGCCGGGCCGCCCGGGTGCGGGACATCGGGATCACCAGCGCCATGTACGGGGCCGTGTTCCGGATCGGGCTGACCCTGGTCGCGGCGGTCGCGGTCGCCATCGTCTACGGGCTCGGCGGCGTCCTCGCGATCCAGGGGTCGCTGACCGTCGGCGTCGTCGTCGCGCTGACCTCGTACCTCACGCGGCTGTACGGACCGATCACCGCGCTGTCGAACGTGCAGGTCGACGTCATGACGACGCTGGTGTCGTTCGAGCGGGTGCTCGAGGTGCTGGACCTGGAGCCGAGCGTGGCGGACGCGCCGGACGCCCGCCCGCTGCCGGACGACGTGGCCCGGACCGCGACCATCGAGCTGGACGACGTCTCGTTCCGGTACCCGGCGGCGTCCGAGGTGTCGCTCGCCTCGCTCGAGTCCGTCGCCCGGCTGCAGACCGAGATCCCCGGCACGACGCTGGAGCACGTCTCGTTCACGGTGCCGCACGGGCACCTGGTCGCTCTGGTCGGGCCGTCCGGCGCCGGCAAGACCACGATCTCCCAGGTGGTCGCCCGCCTGTACGACGTGACGGGCGGCGCGGTGCGGATCGCGGGCCAGGACGTCCGGGAGGTGACGCAGGCGAGCCTGCGGGACGCCATCGGCATCGTCACCCAGGACGCGCACCTGTTCCACGACACCATCCGCGCGAACCTGCTCTACGCCAAGCCGGACGCCACCGACGCCGAGCTGGAGCAGGCGCTCGCCCGCGCGCAGATCGCCGACCTGGTGCACCGGCTGCCCGACGGCGTGGACACCGTCGTGGGGGACCGCGGCTACCGGCTGTCCGGCGGAGAGCGCCAGCGGCTCGCGATCGCGCGGCTGCTGCTCAAGGCGCCGCCCGTCGTCATCCTCGACGAGGCCACCGCGCACCTCGACTCCGAGTCGGAGGCGGCCGTGCAGCGGGCGCTCGCGGAGGCGCTGGAGGGCAGGACCGCGCTGGTCATCGCGCACCGGTTGTCCACCATCCGCGAGGCGGACGCGATCGTCGTGCTGGACGAGGGCCGGGTCGTGCAGCAGGGCACGCACGCCGAGCTGCTCGCCGCGGGCGGGCTGTACGCGGAGCTGTACGAGACGCAGTACGCCGCGGCCCGCTGACGCCTCAGACCCGGCGCGGCACCCGTCCGGTGAGCGTCATCAGCCGGCACATCACCCGGTGCGCGCGGTCGGACGGCGCGCCGAACATGAGCGGGCAGCCGCCGTCGATCACGGTGAGCCCCCGCGCGCGGCCCTCCGCGACCGCGGCGGCGTCGACGCTGCCGGCGTCCACCGACCGGTGCATCCAGACCCTCCCGACGCCGAGGTCGGCGGCCTCCCGGACGGTCGCGGCGGCGTGCTCCGGGCGGGTCGCGACGACGACGGCCTCGACCCCGCCGGGGATCGACGTCAGGTCCGGGTACGCCGGGTCGCCCTCGACCGTCTCGGCGTTCGGGTTCACCGCGAACACCTCGTACCCGGTCTCGCGCAGGCGCCGGTAGACGACGTTCCCGCCGTGGCTGCCGGGCGTGCGGGACACGCCCGTGACCGCGATGCGCCGGGCGGCGAGGAAGTCCGTCGCCGCCGTCCTGATGTCCGTCATGGCTCGCTCCCCGGGGGCCTCGTCGCGCCGTCGGTGCGGACGCTAGACCCGCCGAGGGGGCCGCGGCATGGGACCTAGGTGCCGATCGCGGCGGTGATCTCCGGGTCTGTCGGCTCCGCGACCGGCGCGCCGAACCAGGCGTCCGCCGGCGTCCAGGTCGTCGGCATGCTCCGGCCCCACACCCCGCGCGGCGTGACCTGCACCAGGGGCAGGAGGCCGCGCGCGCCCATCGCGAGCGCCCGGGGGTCCAGGCCCGGCCAGGTGCGGGCGAGGCGGGCGCCGAGGTCGCCCGCGGTGAGCGGCCCGTCGGCGTCCAGCACCGCGCGGGCGACCCGGCGCAGCTCGTCCAGGTCCACCTGCCGCAGCGTCGGCGCAGCCGAGACGTTCGCGGTCAGGTGCCGCCGCAGCGTCGGCGCGAGCACCGGCCACAGCGCCAGCGCGTCGTCCGCCGTGGCGAGGTGCACGGTGTCCCGCAGCAGCGCGAGCCGGCCGACCCGGCGGTCCAGCATCGGCACCGCGAGGTCGGCGTGCGCGAAGCCGTCGACCCGGGCGTGCAGGGCGAGGTAGGCGGACGTCGGGGTCTGCGACTGCAGGGCGACGAGGTGCGCGACCACGGCGACGGCGTCCGTCGGGGTGCGGTCGAGCAGGTGCTGGCGCGCGAGCAGGGCCCTGCCGAGGCCGCGGGTGGTGATCCGGTCGGTCACGCCGCCACCGTACGGCGACCCGCCCACAGGCCGGCCCTACAGCCGCCCCGCCGCCTTCAGCGCGAGGTACGCGTCCGCGAGCCGCGGCGCCAGGTCGTCCGGCAGCGCGTCGACCACCTCCACCCCCCGCCCGCGCAGCCGGAGCGCGACCGCGGCCCGCTCGAGCTCGGTCCGCTCGGCGGCGGCCGCGTCGAACAGGGCGGCGACGTCCTCGCGCCCCGCGCGCAGCCGCTCCGTCTCGGGGTCGCGCACCGAGGCCAGGACGACCTGGTGCCGGGCGGCGAGCTGGTCGACCACGCCGAGCAGCCCCTGCTCGACCGCGGCCGGCTCCAGCGCGGACAGCAGCACGACGAGCGCCCGCTGCGACAGCCGCTCCTGCACCTGCGCGACGACGCCCGGCCAGTCCGCCTCGACGAGCGACGGCTCGACCACGGCCAGCGCGTCCGCCAGCGCGGGCATCAGCCGGGGGCCGGACATGCCGGCGACGCGCGCCCGCACGGTGCGGTCGTAGGCGAGCAGCTCGACGCGGTCGCCGGCGCGCGAGACGAGAGCGGCCAGCAGCAGCGCGGCCTCGATCGAGGCGTCCAGCCGCGGCTCCTCGCCGGTGCGCGCGGCGCTGGTCCGCGATGTGTCGAGCACGATCAGCACCCGCCGGTCCCGCTCGGGCCGCCAGGTCCGCACCACCACGTCGGAGCGCCGGGCGCTCGCCCGCCAGTCGATCGACCGCACGTCGTCGCCGATCACGTACTCGCGGAGCGAGTCGAACTCCGTCCCGGCCCCGCGCACCTGCACCGCGGAGCGGCCGTCCATCTCCCGGAGGCGGGCGAGCCGGCTCGGCAGGTGACGCCGGGAGGCGAACTCCGGCAGGACGCGCACCGTGCCGGGCACGTCGAACGACGCCTGCCGCCCGGCGAGCCCGAGCGGGCCCGCGGTGCGGATCGTCACCCGGTCCGCGTGCAGGTCGCCGCGCCGCGCCGGCAGCAGGGGCGTGTCGAGCCGCCGGGACTCCCCGGTCGGCAGGTCCACCCGGTGCCGGTTGCGGACCGCGCCCGCCGACGGCTGCCAGGCGTCCCGCACCAGCGCGCGCAGCCGGCGGGGGCCGGTGTGCGTGACGGTCAGCCGCGACCGCGACGGCTCGTGCAGCCGCACCGGGCCGGTGGTCTCCCGGCGGATCGCCACGGCGCGCGGCGACGCGGCCAGCGCCGTGTCCACCACGCACAGCGCGACGCACAGCAGCGCCCACACCAGCACGGTGCCCGGCACCGGGACGAGCAGCACCGGGAGCACGCCGACCGCGGTCAGCGCGACGGCCCGCCAGGTGATCGTCACGGGCGCCTCAGCGGGGGACCGGCACGGACGCCAGCACGGTGTCCAGCACCGACTCGGCGGTCACGCCCTCGAGCTCGGCCTCGGCCCGCAGCTGCACGCGGTGCCGCAGCGTCGGGTGCGCGAGCGCCTTGACGTCGTCGGGCGTGACGTACGGGCGCCCGGACAGCCAGGCCCACGCGCGGGACGTGGCGAGCAGGGCGGTCGCGCCGCGGGGCGAGACACCCAGCGACAGCGACGGCGACTGCCGGGTGGCCCGCACCAGGTCGACGACGTAGCCCAGCACCTCGGGCGCGACCTGCACCCGGGCGACCTCCGCGCGGGCGCGGTCCAGCACGTCCCTGCCCGCGACGGCCCGCACCCCGGCGGCCTTCAGGTCGCGCGGGTCGAAGCCGGCGGCGTGGCGGGCCAGGACCTCGACCTCGTCGGCGCGCTCGGGCAGCGGCAGGGTCAGCTTGAGCAGGAACCGGTCGAGCTGCGCCTCGGGCAGCGGGTACGTGCCCTCGTACTCGACGGGGTTCTGCGTGGCGACGACGACGAACGGCTCGGGCAGCGGGCGCGGCGTGCCGTCCACCGACACCTGCCGCTCCTCCATGGCCTCGAGCAGCGACGCCTGGGTCTTCGGGGGCGTGCGGTTGATCTCGTCGGCGAGCATGAGGTTGGTGAACACCGGGCCCTCGCGGAACGAGAACTCCGCCGTCCGCGCGTCGTACACCAGGGAGCCCGTGACGTCGCCCGGCATGAGGTCCGGGGTGAACTGCACCCGCTTGGTGTCGAGGTCCAGCGCGGCGGACAGGCTGCGCACGAGCAGGGTCTTGGCCACGCCGGGCACGCCCTCGAGCAGCACGTGGCCGCGGCAGAGCAGGGCGATCACCAGGCCGGTGACGGCCGCGTCCTGGCCGACGACGGCGCGGCCGACCTCGGTGCGGACGGCGCCGAGCGCCTCGCGGAGCTCGCGGGACGGCTCGGGGGCGGGCGCCGGTGCGGGGGCGGCGGGGGCCGCGGCGGCCGCGGCGGGCGCGGGCACGACGGGCGCCGGCGCGGGCTGCGGCAGCCCGTGCGCGTCCGGCACCGGCACCGGCGCGGGCGCCGGCGGCGGCACCGGCGCGGCGTCCGGCTGCCACGGGTTCGGGGCGGGGTGGTCGGTCACGTGGGGTGAACCTCGCTCTCGAGCTGGTCGAGCCGGCGGGCCAGGGTCTCCAGGCCCGCGTCCGACGTGGGTGGCGGTCCGTACAGCAGGTCGCGGACCTCGGTCTCGTCGCGCCGGGCGGCCCGGGCGACGGCGGCGATCACGGCGGGCGCGTCCGCGGAGCGCGGGAGCCCGAGCCGGCGGGCGAGCCGGTCCGCGGCACCGGCGCGCAGGGCGGCACCGGCGTGCCCGTGCGAGCGGGCCGCCCGGTACAGCCGGCCGCGCCCGCGGGTGGTCTCGGCGGCGCGGACGACCACGGGCAGCGGCTCGGTGACGACCCGCCCGAGCCGGCGCGCGCGCCAGACCACCAGCGCGACGAGCACGACGAGCGCCTGGACCAGGACGAGCCGCGCGGCGGGCGGCAGCAGGTCGGTGAGCCCCGGCCCGGCCGCCTCCCCGGTGCCCAGGTCGGTCGCCGACGGCACGTACCAGACCAGGTCGGCGTTCCGGCCGAGGGCCCGCAGGACGAGGGCGGCGTTGCCGTCGGCGGCCACGCGCGCGTTGGTCAGCAGCCCGGGGTCGCCGATCACGGTGACCCGCCGGCCGTCGACCTCGGACGCCGAGTAGAGGTAGGCCTGCGGCTCCGTGCCGGGCAGCGGGAAGCAGAGGGCGGTGCCCGCGGGCGCCTCGGCACCGGTGGGGACGACGCCGGCGCCTGCGGCGGTCACGGTCCCGGCGGCCGCGGCGTCCGGGTCGGTGCAGCCGGCGACCAGCGTCGTGGGGGTGCCGCCCGCGGACCACGCGGTGTCCAGCCCGGGGACGGTCCGCGGGAGGAGGGTCGACGGGTCGAGCAGCACGAGGTCGGCCTCCGTGCCGGCGACCGCGTCGGTCTGCTCGTCGGACAGCAGCCAGTCGCTGGTGACGAGCAGCGTGCTGCCCGCCTCCGCCGCGGCGACGGCCTCGGCGGTGCTGCGCACGTACCGGACGGTGACGCCCTGCTCGCCGAGCACCTCGGCCACCGCGCGGGCACCGCCCTCGTGCGGGTTGTCCGGGGCGAGCGGCGTCGTCGACCGCACGGGCGCCGGCAGCACCGCCGCGAGCACGCCGATGCCGAGCACGGCCGCCACGGCCACGACCCAGCGGTACCGGCGCCAGCGACCGCGGGCGCGCCCGGCGGCCGTGGTGCCGTCGCCGAGCACGACGTCGCCGCCGGCGGGCGGGGCGGGGCGGGTGGCGGTGCTCACGGGGCACCCCCGTCCGCCCCGACGCCCGCGGGCAGCGTCGGACGGGTCGCGGCGAGCCGGGCGTCCAGCTCGCGGAGCGCCGCGTCGTCACCCGGCCCGGGCGTGCGGTCGCCGTACACGACGTCGTCGAACAGCCGCCCCGCGGTCCGCAGGTCGGTCGCGTGCGCGGGCAGCCGCGCCCCGGCGGCCTCGACGGCCTCGTGCGCCGTGCGGCCGGGCCGCTCGTCCAGCACGGTGCGCTCCTCGAGCGCGCGCACCACGGCGCGGAACCGGTCGGCCACGGCCGCGGCCCAGTCGCCGCGCGCGGCTGCCGCGTCGGCGGCGGTGCGCAGGTCGGCGGCCGAGCGCCGGTCGTCGTCGCCCAGGACCGCGCCCGCACGCGCCAGCCGCCGGCTGCGCCGCACCGGGCCGGTCACCAGGAACGTCACGACCACGACGACCGCCAGCGCCCCCACGACCACCAGCAGCGTGCCGACGTCGCCCAGCGCGACGCCGCTCGCACCGTCGAACAGCTCGGCCAGCCAGTCGAGGACGCGCCGCAGGATGCTCGGCTGCTGGTGGTACACCGGGTCGGCGAGCTCGCGCTCGATCCAGCGGCGCGCCTCGTCGGCGTCGGGCACGACGGGGACCTGCGCGGCGACCGCCGTCACCGCGTGGCGTCTCCCGCCGCCCGGGCCAGCTCGACGTCGAGGCCCTCGCGGCGCATCCGGACGTCGATGTACGCCAGCGCGATCACGCCTGCCATGAACACCACGCTCACGGTGCTGCCGAGGGCCTGGCCGACGGCCAGCAGGGCGATCGCCGGGCCGCTCGTCAGGAACGGGTCGTCCAGGGTCAGCGTCGCGACCATGCTGAACGGCATGGCGACCAGCGACGCCACGATGCCCACGAGGATCGAGACCAGCAGGTACAGCCCGAGCAGCCGCCAGAAGCTGCCGCGGGTGAGGCGCCACGCCCGGGCGACCGACGCCCAGAAGCCGCCGCCCTCGAGCATGATCGCCGCGGGCGCGAGCATCGTCCGCACCGTCAGCCAGAAGGCCCCGACGACCAGCACCGCCAGGCCCAGCAGGCCGATGAGGACCGCGAGCCCGACGCTCTCCGTGGTCGCCCACGCCAGCGCCACCAGGCCGACGACGGCGCCGGTGACCAGGAGGACCGCGACGCCCTGGAGCAGGCCGAAGGCGATGACCCACCACACCCGCTTGCCCGAGCCGCGCACGACGTCGGAGACCGCCACGCGCTGCCCGATGACCGACCGGCTGACCGACAGGATGAGCAGGCCGGTGAGGATCGACGTGGCCAGCGCGGTCAGGGGCACGCTGGCGAACGTGGCGAGCGACGAGCCGAACGAGTCGCCCACCAGCTCGACGCTCGCGTCGGGGACGCCCTGGCTGCCGAACCAGCCGTTCACCTCGTTGGCGAGCAGGCCGGCGACGTACCACTGCACCAGCGCCCCGACGCCGGTGGCGACCGCGACGACCACGGCCGTCAGGCCGAACATCGTGCGCGGGTTGTGCCGGATCGCCCGGAAGGCGCCGTCGAAGATCTCCCAGAGGCTCAGGGGGCGCAGCGGGATGATCCCGGGCTGCGCGACCGGCGGGGCGTACGGAGCGGGGCCCCAGCCGTAGCCGGCGGGGGAGCCGGGCTGCGGGTACCCCGGCTGCGGGTACCCCGGCTGCGGGTACCCCGGCTGCGGGTACCCCGGCTGCGCGTACCCGGGCGGCGGGTATCCGGGCTGCTGGCCGTGGCCGCCGGGCGCGGCGGGGCCGGCCTGCGGGTAGCCGGGCTGCTGGCCGTACCCGGGCTGCTGGCCGTGGCCCGCCGTCGGCTGCTGCGGCGCGCCCGCTCCGGGCTGCGGGGCACCACCCGGACGGCCTCCGCCCGGGTGGGTGGCGGCGTCGCCCCAGGGGTTCGGCGCGGTCCCGGGCGCGGGGGCCGGCGCGGCGCCCGGCGCCTGCCAGCCCGGGGGCGCGTACTGCCCGTACCGCGGTGCGGGCCGGGGCTCCTCGCCGAGCCGGGGCGCGTCCTCGGAGCGCCCCTCGTCGTGCGGCGTGCTCATGGCGTGGCTCCCTCGTGCTCACCGGCGGTCGTCGGCGCCGCGCGGCGCCTCGGGGCGCGCGCGGCACGGCTGCGGCCATCGTGCCACGTCAGGCCGTGAGCGGGCGCCTGCTCCGTCCGGGGGCCCCGGGGCGGCGCCCGGCACGGTCGGGGCCCGCCGGGTGCCATCATGGTGCGATGAAGGGACGCGTTCTCGTGGTCGACGACGACACCGCCCTGTCCGAGATGATCGGCATCGTCCTGCGGTCCGAGGGGTTCGAGCCGGTCTTCTGCGCGGACGGGGACGAGGCACTGGAGACCTTCCGGGCCACCCAGCCGGACCTCGTGCTGCTCGACCTCATGCTGCCGGGCAAGGACGGCACCGAGGTGTGCCGCCTGATCCGGGCGGAGTCGGGCGTGCCGATCGTCATGCTCACCGCCAAGGCGGACACCGTGGACGTCGTGCTCGGCCTCGAGTCGGGCGCCGACGACTACATCGCGAAGCCCTTCAAGCCCAAGGAGCTGATCGCGCGGGTGCGCGCGCGCCTGCGCCGCAGCGACGAGCCGGCGCCCGAGCACCTGCGGATCGGCGACCTGTCCATCGACGTGACCGGGCACCGCGTCACCCGCGACGGCGTGCCCATCCCGCTCACCCCGCTGGAGTTCGACCTGCTGGTCGCGCTCGCCCGCAAGCCGTGGCAGGTCTTCACCCGCGAGGTCCTGCTCGAGCGCGTGTGGGGCTACCGGCACGCCGCCGACACCCGGCTGGTGAACGTCCACGTGCAGCGGCTGCGGTCGAAGATCGAGGCCGATCCCGAGCGCCCGGAGATCGTCGTGACGGTCCGCGGCGTCGGCTACAAGGCGGGCGCGACGCCGCCGTGAGCACCGCACCCCCCGCGGGCGGCGGCCGCCCCGGCGCGGGTCGGCGACCCGCGCGCGTCTGGCGGCTGGTCACCGTCCGCTCGGCCACGCGCGCCCGCCGCGTGCTCCGCGGCTGGCGCGGCTCGCTGCAGGCGAAGGTCATCACCTGGACGCTCGCCGCGGGCATGGTCGGTCTCGTCGTGCTCGGCGGCTACCTGTCGGTGAGCGTGCGGGACGGCCTGTTCACCGCGCGGGTGGACCAGCTCCTCGACGAGTCGGCGCGCGCGGCCTCCCAGGCGCAGGCGACGTTCGACGCCTCGACGGCGACCACGGGCCCGGAGGTGCAGCAGCTCCTCATCGACATGGTGCGGGGGCTGCAGTCCGGTGGGTCGGGCGGGCGCGAGGTGTTCATCCTGCGCAGCCGCGGCCAGCAGGTGCCGATCCTCGTGAACTCCCAGGCCACCGACTCCAACCTCGTGCCGCTGGTGTCCGACGCGCTGCGGGACGCCACGTCGCAGGACGAGGGGCAGCGCTGGGAGTCCGTCGCGTGGCCGGCGGACTCGTCGGCGACGGGGCGGGTCGAGCCCGGGCTGGTCGTCGGGCAGGCGGTCACCGTCCCCGCGGCCGGCTCGTACGAGCTGTACTTCCTCTACTCGCTGCAGGCCGAGCAGGACCGGCTCGACTTCCTCCTGGGCGTCCTGTCGATCGGCGCCGTCGCGCTCGTCGCGCTGCTCGTCACGATGACCTGGCTGGTCACGCGCCAGGTGGTGCGCCCGGTGCGGCTCGCCGCGCACGTCGCGGAGCGCATCGCCGACGGCCGCCTCGAGGAGCGGATGGCGGTGAGCGGAGAGGACGAGATGGCCCGCCTCGGCGCGTCGTTCAACGGCATGGCGGAGAGCCTGCAGGACCAGATCGTCCGCATGGAGCACCTGTCCGCGATGCAGCGCCGGTTCGTCTCCGACGTGTCGCACGAGCTGCGCACCCCGCTGACCACCGTCCGGATGGCCGGCGAGATGCTGTACGAGTCCCGGGACGACTTCGAGCCCGCGGTCCGGCGGTCCGCCGAGCTGCTGCACACCCAGCTCGACCGGTTCGAGGACCTGCTCGGCGACCTCCTGGAGATCAGCCGGTTCGACGCGGGCGCCGCGGTGCTCGACGCCGAGGCGCGGGACGTGCGGGGCATCGTCGACGCCGCCGTGGACCAGGCCGTCCCGCTCGCCGCGACGAAGGGCACGTGGCTGTCGGTGGAGCAGCCGGAGACGACCTGCGTCGCGGACGTCGACCCGCGCCGCGTCGAGCGCGTGCTGCGGAACCTGCTGGTCAACGCCATCGAGCACGCCGACGGCTCGGACGTCGAGATCACCGTCGGCGCCGACGAGCGCGCGGTCGCGGTGACGGTGCGGGACCGCGGCGTCGGCATGACGCGTGACGAGGCGGCGCACGTGTTCGACCGGTTCTGGCGCGCCGACCCCGCGCGCGCCCGGACCACGGGCGGCACCGGGCTGGGCCTGGCGATCTCGCTGGAGGACGCCCACCTGCACGGCGGCTGGCTCGAGGCGTGGGGCCGGCCGCGGCAGGGTGCCTGCTTCCGGCTGACGCTGCCCCGGCGCGCCGGCATCGTCCTCACCGACTCGCCGCTGCCGCTCGAGCCGCCGGCCGCGCCCGAGGCGGAGCCCGCGCGGTACCGCGGCGACGCCGAGCAGGGCGGGGTGGACCCGGCCGCGCTGCCCGACCTGCCGCCGACCACGGGCTCGCTCGAGGTGGTCGAGCGCGTCCGTGAGGCGCAGCAGGCCGCCGCACGCCGCCGCGAGCACGCGCAGCACGGACCCGGGGAGGGCGCATGACCACGCACGGACGGCGCGCCCGGGCGGCCGCGGTGCTCGCCCTCGTCCTCGCGGCCCTGACCGCGTGCGTCGGCATCCCGACGTCCGGCCCGGTCGGCATCGGCGTCGAGGGGACCAACGACCAGGGGGCCGTCGAGCCCCTCGGCGACCCGCCGCCGCAGGACGGCACGCCCGAGGACATCGTGCGCGGCTTCCTCGGCGCGAGCGCCGCCGGCTTCAGCCGCGACACCACCTCGTCGGAGACGGGCGACGACTTCCGGAACGCCCGCGAGTACCTCTCGGGCGAGGCGCGCCGCTCGTGGAGCCCGCGCGACCGGGTCGTCGTCTACGCGACGGCGTCCAGCCCGGACATCGTGCTCAAGGAGCCGTCCCAGGTCGCGGTGAACGTGCGGGTCGCCGCGCGGGTCGACGACGAGGGACGGTACGCCGAGGCCGGCCCGGACGCCGAGGAGCAGCTCGTCTTCGACCTGGTCCAGGACTCCGGCGGACAGTGGCGGATCTCCGGCCTGGAGGACGGCGTCGTGCTGTCCGAGCCGAACTTCGAGGCGATCTACCGGTCGGCCACGCTGTACTTCCTCTCCCAGGACGGCACGTTCCTCGTCCCGGAGACGCGCTGGTTCCCGCTGCGGAACCTCGCCACCTCGATCGTCCGCGCCCTGATCGCGGGCCCCTCGGACTGGCTGCGGGACGCCGTGCGCAGCGCCGTCCCCGAGGGCGCCTCGCTGCAGCCCGACGCGGTGTCGGTCGACGAGGACGGCGTCGCGGCGGTCAGCCTCGCGGCCGGCGGGCTCCCCGCGGAACCCGAGGACCGTGCGCTCATGCAGGCCCAGCTCGAGGCGTCGCTCCGGATCGCGCGCGTGCGCACCGTCGAGGTCACCGCGGGCGGCGTGCCGCTCGGGGCGGAGGCGGCGGACCTCGAGCGCGGCCAGGACTGGGGCGGGGCCCTGGAGGCCCTGCAGGGCGACACCCTCGTGCAGCTCGTGCAGGGCAGCCTGGTGCCGGTCGAGGACGTCCAGCCGCTCACCGGGCTCGACGCCCGGGACCCCGCGCGCGACGGCTCCGGCTCGCTGCGGGTCGTTCTGTCCGGGCCCGACCGGCTCGTCACCGTCCCGGTCGCCGGGCAGCCGTCCCGGACGCTGCTCCAGGCCTCCGCGCTGGCGGCGCCGTCCGTGGACCGGCTCGGCTGGGTGTGGACCGCGTCGCCCGACCACGGCGGCGCGCTCACGGCGGTGGACGTCGACGGGACCAGCGTGGCGGTCGAGTCGGACTGGCTGCAGGGCCGCACGGTCCGCTCCGTGCGGGTCGCCCGGGACGCCACCCGCGTGGCCGTCGTGTCCGACGGCACCGACGGCGTCCGGGTCGACGTCGCCTCCATCGTCCGGGACGACTCCGGCACGCCCCAGGTGCTGGGCGTCGCGTCGCGCACCGGCGTGACGCTGGTCGACGCGACGCGCGTCGTCTGGGTCGACGAGAACACGCTCGGCGTGCTCGGCCGGTCCGGCAGCACGACCACGGCGGTCTACCACCTGGTCCCGCTGTCCGGGCAGGCGCAGACGCGCTCGGCGATCGTCGACTCCGTGGACATCGCCGGCGGCAAGGGCGAGACCGAGCTCTACGTCGCGACCTCCGAGGGCGAGCTGTTCGGGAGGTCCGGGTCGAGCTGGGAGCCGGTCGGCCGCGAGCCCGCGGGCGAGGCGGTGCGCGACCCGGGCTTCGCCGGCTGACGCCGTCCACAGCCCGGCGCCGGCTGCGGGTGGGGGCGGTTCCTGGGGACCACGGCCGCGACCGGCAGGGGAGTGCTGCCACCGTGGGGCCGTGCCGCCGCTCCCGACCGTCCTCCGTGAGCTCGCGGACCTCGTCCTGCCGGTCACGTGCGCCGGCTGCGGGGCCCCGGGCCGGGCGCTCTGCGCGCGGTGCCTGCGGCGGTGGTCCGGGCCGCCGCTGCGGTGCGAGCACGTGGCCGGGCGGCTGGACCGCATGGACGGGACCGTGCTGCCGGTGGCGGCGCTCGCGGTCAACACCGGGCCGGTCCGCAGGGCGGTGGGGGCGTGGAAGGACGGCGGGCGCGCGGACGTGACGCCGTGGTTCGCGGCCGTGGCGGCGCGGGCGGCGCCGGGCGTCGTGGCGGCGGGTGCCGTCGGCGTCGGGGTCGGTGCCGTCGCGGGGGCGACCGCGGGGCGGGTGCCGCTGCTCGTGGTGCCCGCACCGCCCTCGCCCCTCGGCCTGGCGCGACGCGGCGAGGACCTCGTCGCCCGGGTCGCCCGGGGGCTGGCGGACGGGCTCGCGGACGGGCTCGCGGCCGGGCGCCCCGTCGCGGTCGAGCGGGCGCTGCGGCTGGCCGGGCGGGGCCGGGACCAGGTCGGGCTCGGCGTGCGGGGACGCGCGGCCAACCTCGCCGGGCGGCTGCGGGCGCGTCCGCGGTCGCGGCCGGTGCTCGCGGGCAGCGACGTGCTGCTCGTCGACGACGTGCTCACGACCGGGGCGACCCTCGCCGCCTGCCGGTCGGCGCTGGAGGCCGTCGGCGCCCGTCCGGTGGGTGCCGTGGTCCTCGCCGTCACCCCTCCGCCGGACGCGCCGGGAGCCTGGTTGGAACCCGGGGCGAACCCGGGCTAGCGTGGTGCCCCAGAGCGGTCGGGCGGCACGGACGTCGCCCGGCTACCGGGTCTCGGCGGGTGTGCCCGCGCGAGGAGGTGGTGCCGACAACCCGCCCCCCACGTGGGCGTTCGAAGCACGTTGCCGGGCGGGAGGACCCGCCCCCGGACCTCCAGGAGGTATCCCATGGAGATCGTCGTCGCAGGCCGTCACACCGACGTCCCCGAGCGGTTCCGTCGACACGTCGAGGACAAGCTCGCGCGGCTCGAGCCGCTGGCGCCCCGCGCCCAGCGCATCGACGTCGAGGTGACCCACGAGCCCAACCCCCGGCAGGCCGCGGCCGCCGAGCGGGTCGAGCTGACGGTGGTCGGCAAGGGACCGGTGATCCGGGCCGAGGCATGCGCGGACGACCGCTACGGGGCCTTCGACCTGGCGATCGACAAGCTCGCGGAGCGGCTGCGGCGCGCCCGCGACCGCCGCAAGAACCACCGCGGCCGGATCCCCACGCCCGTGCCCGGCGGGGACCTCCCCACGGCGCTCGAGCCGGAGCCCGAGTTCGAGCCCGCGCCCACGTCGTCGGAGGACGGCGTCATCGAGACGACCCTCGGCGACTCGCCGGTCGTCATCCGGGAGAAGATCCACCTGGCGCAGCCGATGACGATCGACGACGCGCTCTACGAGATGGAGCTCGTGGGGCACGACTTCTTCCTGTTCGTCGACGCGGAGACCGCCCAGCCCTCGGTCGCGTACCGGAGGCGCGGGTGGAGCTACGGCGTGATCAAGCTCGACGCCGCCGTGACCACCACGGGCAACGGCATCGCGACGCCGGCCGGAGCTGCCGCCCCGCGCTGACACCCGGCTGATCGACGCGGACGCCCGCCGACGACCCTCCGGTCGGCGGGCGTCCGCGTGCGTGCGGGTCGTCCACAGGGGCCGTTCGGCGTGCGGGTTGTGGATGGCCCGGGTCGGGTGTCGGTGGGGGTCGGTAGTGTCGGTTCATGGCATCTGACCTGCACGAACACCCCGACGGTGATCCCGCCGCGGGTGTGGTGCTGCCCCGGTACGGGGACGACGGTCGGTGCCTGACGGAGTACGGGCTCGACCCGGAAGCGGGCGGAGCACGGACGGCGCAGCAGCGGCAGATCGAGGCGATCGCGGCGTGCCCGCCGGGGCCCGAGCTGGATGCGTGGTTGCGGGGTCTGGACCTGTCGGTGCTGCCCGCCGGGGTCGTGGTCGAGGTGGTGGCCGCCTGGGACCGGATGGAGTCCTCCGCGCACGCCGGCAAGCTCGCCGCGGTGGCCGAGCTGGTGGTGCGCCCGACGATGGACCCCGACCGCACCCCGGGGCGTGGTGTGGCGCCGGTGGGGCGGGAGCGGGTGGTGGCCGGTGAGGTGGGGATGCGGTTGCGGTTGCCGGTGCTGACCGCCAGCCGGGTGGTGCGTGATGCGGTGCTGCTGGACGGGCTGCTGCAGGCGACCGGGCAGGCGCTGGCGACCGGGCATGTGGATGCCCGTAAGGCGGACACTCTGGTGCGTCGGGCACGGGACCTGCCGTATGAGGCGACGTTGGCGGTAGAGGATGCGGTGCTGCCGGACGCGGACCAGTGCTCGCACGCGCAGTTCGAGCAGCGGGTGGAGCACGCGATCGCCCTGGTGGACGCCGAGGGTGCCGCGCTGCGGCACGCCACGGCCCGCGAGGGTCGGCGGGTGACGCACCCGCGGCGGCGGCCGGACGGGATGGCCGCGATGTGGTGCGTGCTGAGCGCCGCGGACGCGGCCCGCCTGGACGGGGTGCTGGACCACACCGCCCGCGCCGCCCGCGCCCTGGGTGATCCCCGCACCCTGGACCAGCTGCGCGCCGACGGCCTGCGCGACCTGATCGTCGGCGACGTCCCGGCGGTGGAGGGTCCGGCGTTCGAGGTCCGCCTCCACCCGCCCGCGCGGCGGCCGGTGCCGGTCGACCGGGCGTGGACCACCCCGGGTGGGCCGACGCACGCGCGCCCGATGGCACCCGAGCCGACCGCCACGATCACCCCCATCCCCGCCCCGATGCCCGTCCCGCTCCCCACGCCGGAGCTCGCGCCTGACGCGGCCACCGCTCGTGCGGCTGACGAGGCGCCTGCCGATCCCGGCACCGGCGGCACACCACCAGCCGACACCGCGGGCACCCGGGTGCCCGCCGCCTCCGCTACCTCGGACACCCCAGACCTCGCCACCCGGGCCCACCGCAACCGCGCCGGCTCCACTCCCGACGCCGCAGACCTCGCCGCCCGCGCCCACCGCACCCGCACCACCAACGGCTGCGGCACGTGCGGCGGCCGCCCGGGCGCCCAGGTGCGGGTCACGATCGCCGCCTCCACCCTGCTCGGACTGGACAATCAACCCGGGGACCTCGAGGGGTACGGGGCCATCGACGCGGTCACCGCCCGCGCCCTGGCCGCCGGAGGCGACTGGCAGCGGATCCTGACCGACCCGCTCACCGAGCAGACCCTCGACGTCGGACGCCGCCGGTACCGACCACCGGTCGCGTTGGACGAGCACGTGCGCGTGCGGGACAAGACCTGCGCCGCACCGGGCTGCACCGTGCCCGCCACCCGCGCGGACCTGGACCACACGATCGAGTACCACCCACAACCCGGCGCCCCACCGGACACACCCCTGGGTGGCACCGACGCGGGCAACCTCGGCCCGCTGTGCCGCGCCCACCACCGCCTCAAGACCGTCGGCGGGTTCCGGCTGCGGCAGATCGCACCCGGCCTGTTCGAGTGGATCACCCCCACCGGCCACCGCTACCTCGTACGCCCCGGCACCGGACGCTCCCTCCACACGACCACCGTCCCCCACGACGCCGAACCCCCGTTCTGACACCCCGCCGGTCTCCCGCTCCGACACTCCGCCCATTCCCCGCTCCGAGACCCCGCCCGCTGCCTGCTCCGACACCCCTCCGGCTCCCCGTTCCGACGCCCCGCCGGTCACGGGCCCGTCCCGAGGACTCGGCGCGGCGGCTGAGGTCCACGACGCCGGTGCCGCGATCGGGGTGCGCGGGACCGGTCGTGGTCGGCGCCGGGCGCGATGTCGGTGGTCGGCGGCACGATGAGGCGATGGTCACCGAGTCCCTCGTCGCGGCGCCGCGCATCGCCCGCCGTGCCGGCACCGCGCACCGTCCCGGCGGCGCCCTGTCGCTGTCCCAGGCCCGCCGCGTGGCGCTGCGCGCCCAGGGGCTCGACCGCCCCCGTCCAGAGCGGACCGGTCCGGCGACGATGCGGCACCTGCAGCAGGTCGTGGACCGGGTGGGCCTGCTGCAGATCGACTCGGTGAACGTGCTCGCCCGGGCGCATCTCATGCCCACGTACTCCCGCATCGGCCCGTACGACACCGCCCTGCTCGACCGCGCCTCGGGGCGTGCCCCGCGCCGCCTGGTGGAGACGTGGGCGCACGAGGCGTCGTACGTCCCGCCGGAGACCTACGCGCTGCTCGGCTGGCGGCGGCGCGCGTACCTCGACCACGCATGGGGCGTGATCCGGGAGGCGCCGCTGCGGTTCTCGCCGCTCGTCGACGAGATCCTCGCGATGATCACCGAGGACGGCCCGCTGACCGCGAGCGAGGTGCACGCCCGGGTCGAGTCCGATCACCCGCGCACGCGTTCGGAGTGGGGTTGGAACTGGACCGCGGCCAAGCGCGTGCTGGAGTACCTCTTCTTCACCGGCCAGGTCGCCTCGGCCCGGCGCAACGCGCAGTTCGAGCGCTGCTACGACCTCACGGAGAGGGTGCTCCCGCCGCACGTGCTCGCCGCGCCCGAGCCGGACCACGACGAGGCGCTCCGGAGCCTGCTCAGCATCGCGGCGCGCGCGCACGGGGTGGCGTCGGAGCGCTGCCTGCTCGACTACTTCCGGCTCAAGGGCCCCCGGGCCCGCGGCGCGGTGCAGGATCTCGTGGCCGACGGCACGCTCGTCCCGGTCCGGGTCGCCGGCTGGGACCGGCCCGTCTACCTCGACGCCCAGGCCGACCTGCCCCGGCGGGCGACGGGCCGGGCGCTGCTGAGCCCGTTCGACCCGCTGGTCTTCGAGCGCCGCCGGCTCGAGGAGCTGTTCGGGCTGCGGTACCGGATCGAGATCTACGTGCCCGAGGCGCAGCGGGTGCACGGCTACTACGTGCTGCCGTTCCTGCGCGGCGAGCGGCTGGCGGCGCTCGTGGACCTGAAGGCCGACCGGGGCGCGGGGCTGCTGCGGGTGCATGCGGCGCACGAGCCGCCAGGTGGCGCGGGGGAGGCGCACGGCGAGGAGGGACCCGCCGCCGTCGCGGCCGACCTCGCGGTCGAGCTCCGGCTGCTGGCGGGCTGGCTCGGGCTGGAGGACGTGGTGGTGGGGGACCGCGGCGGCGAGCCGAAGGGGTCGCTCGCGGGTGCGCTGACGGGCGCGCTCGCGGCGGGCTGAGGACCGGCCCCCGCCGATCGGCCCCGGTCGCCCGGCGCGGGTTGCTGCCGGTCGCCGTCGCTCACCTACGATGGTCCGGGCCCGGCTGTGCGGTCGGGACGCCGGGACGCCCCGCGACACCAGCGCGGGGCGCAGCGAGTCGGGAGTGCACGTGCCTGCGATCCTCGAGAAGGTCCTCCGCCTGGGCGAGGGACGGATCCTCAAGAAGCTGTCGGGCATCGCCCAGCAGGTCAACGCGCTGGAGGACAGCTTCACGGCGCTGTCCGACGCCGAGCTGCGCGAGGAGACCGACCGGTTCCGGGCCCGGCTCGCCGAGGGCGAGACGCTGGACGACCTGATGGCGGAGGCGTTCGCCGCGGTGCGCGAGGCGGCGCGTCGCACGCTCGGCCAGCGGCACTTCGACGTGCAGCTCATGGGCGGCGCGGCCCTGCACCTCGGGAACATCGCCGAGATGAAGACCGGTGAGGGCAAGACGCTGGTCGCCACGGCCCCCGCGTACCTCAACGCCCTGACCGGCAAGGGCGTGCACGTCGTCACGGTCAACGACTACCTCGCGGGCTACCAGGCCGACCTCATGGGCCGCGTCTACCGGTTCCTCGGCCTGACCACCGGCGTCATCCTCCAGGGCCAGACCCCGGCCGAGCGCCGCGTGCAGTACGCCGCCGACATCACGTACGGCACGAACAACGAGTTCGGCTTCGACTTCCTGCGCGACAACATGGCGTGGAGCACGAACGAGCTCGTGCAGCGCGGCCACCACTTCGCGATCGTGGACGAGGTCGACTCCATCCTCATCGACGAGGCCCGCACCCCGCTGATCATCTCCGGCCCCGCCTCCGGCGACGCGAACCGCTGGTACGCCGAGTTCGCCAAGGTCGTCCGCCGGCTGCAGCCCGAGCGCGACTACGAGGTCGACGAGAAGAAGCGCACGATCGGAGTCCTGGAGCCAGGCATCGAGCGCGTCGAGGACTACCTCGGCATCGAGAACCTGTACGAGTCGCTGAACACCCCGCTGATCGGGTTCCTCAACAACGCCATCAAGGCGAAGGAGCTCTTCAAGCGCGACAAGGACTACATCGTCGACAAGGGCGAGGTCCTCATCGTCGACGAGCACACCGGCCGCGTCCTGCCGGGTCGCCGCTACAACGAGGGCATGCACCAGGCCATCGAGGCCAAGGAGGGCGTGCAGATCAAGGCGGAGAACCAGACGCTCGCCACGATCACCCTGCAGAACTACTTCCGCCTGTACGAGAAGCTCTCCGGCATGACCGGTACCGCCGAGACCGAGGCGGCCGAGTTCCAGGGCACGTACAAGCTCGGCGTGGTGCCGATCCCGACCAACCGCTCGATGCAGCGCATCGACCAGGCCGACCTCGTCTACAAGGCCGAGGAGGGCAAGTTCGACGCGGTCGTCGCGGACATCGTCGAGCGGCACGCGAACGGCCAGCCGGTGCTCGTCGGCACGACCAGCGTCGAGAAGTCCGAGCTGCTGTCCCGCAAGCTCCGCAAGGCGGGCGTCCCGCACGAGGTGCTGAACGCGAAGCAGCACGCGCGTGAGGCCTCGATCGTCGCGCAGGCCGGGCGCAAGGGCGCCGTGACCGTGGCCACCAACATGGCCGGCCGCGGGACCGACATCATGCTCGGCGGCAACGCGGAGTTCATGGCGGTCGCCGACCTCGCCGCCCGGGGCCTCGACCCGAACGAGAACCCGGAGGAGTACGAGGCCGCCTGGCCCGCCGCCCTCGAGAAGTCCAAGGCGGCCGTCGCGGCCGAGCACGACGAGGTCGTGGAGCTCGGCGGCCTGTACGTCCTGGGCACCGAGCGGCACGAGTCCCGCCGCATCGACAACCAGCTCCGTGGCCGCTCCGGCCGGCAGGGCGACCCGGGCGAGTCCCGGTTCTACCTCTCGCTGCAGGACGACCTGATGCGCCTGTTCAACTCCGGCATGGCGGAGTCGATGATGACGCGCGCCGGGTTCCCCGACGACCTGCCGCTGGAGTCGAAGATCGTCACGCGCGGCATCCGGTCCGCGCAGTCCCAGGTCGAGGCCCGGAACTTCGAGATCCGCAAGAACGTCCTCAAGTACGACGACGTGCTGTCCCGGCAGCGCGAGGTCATCTACGAGCAGCGTCGCCGCGTGCTCGAGGGCGAGGACCTGCAGGACCAGGTGCAGAACTTCCTCGAGGACGTGCTGGACGACTACGTGACCGCCGCGACCGCGGGCGGCCACCCGGAGGACTGGGACCTCGACCAGCTCTGGACGTCGCTCAAGTCCGTGTACCCCGTCTCGATCGAGGTCGAGGAGGTCGTCGAGCAGGCCGGCGGGCTCGGGCGGGTCACGCCCGAGCTGCTCAAGGCCGAGCTGCTGTCCGACGCGCGGATCGCGTACGAGGAGCGCGAGAAGTCGCTCGGCGAGGCGAACATGCGCCAGCTCGAGCGCCGCGTCGTGCTGTCCGTGCTGGACCGCAAGTGGCGCGAGCACCTCTACGAGATGGACTACCTCAAGGAGGGCATCGGCCTGCGGGCGATGGCCCAGCGCGACCCGCTGATCGAGTACCAGCGCGAGGGCTTCCAGCTCTTCCAGGCGATGACGGACTCCATCAAGGAGGAGGCCGTCGGGTTCCTGTTCAACCTCGAGGTCAAGGTCGCCGAGCCCGCCGCCCCGGCAGCGGAGGGCGCCGCTGCCGGTGCCGCCCCCACGGACGGCGCGACCGACGGCACCCCGGCGGCCGCCGCGCCGGTGCTCGTGGCGAAGGGCATCGACGGCCCCGAGCAGCGGACACCGCTGCAGTACTCGGCGCCGAGCGTCGACGGTGACGCGGGGACCCAGGTGACGCGCGGCGGGCGGCGTGCCGCCGGTCCGGCCGCGTCGGCCCCCGGCGCCCCCGCGGCCGCCGGCGCCCCCGAGACGGCCGGCGACGACGCCGCGGGCAACCGCGAGGCGCGCCGGAAGGCGGCCAAGCAGCAGCGCCGCCGGGGCTGACTCCCGGCACGAGGCGCCGGACCGGCGGCGGGCTGCGCGTCCCCGCCCGGTCCGGCGCCTCGTGCGTCGCCTCGGCCGGTGCGCCGCCGGTCAGCCCACCACGAGGGCCGACGCGCGCCAGCGCCCGGTGCTCCGCGTCAGCCGGACCGCGACCGCGCGGACCCGGTCCGCGTGCGAGACGACCACCGAGGCCTCCAGGGAGTGCGGCCCGACCGCGCACGCCCGGACGCGCCGCACCGACGGGCGCCGGACCTGGGGGCCGTCCCCGCTCTGCAGGTCGGCCGTCGCCGCGGTGGGGTCGAGCACGCGGGTGCGCGGAGCGGTCAGGGCGGCCCGGCGGGCCAGCGCGTCGTAGACCTCGGGCGTGACCCAGCGGGCCAGCTGGGCGAGCGGACGGGTGCCCGCGAGCACCTCCACGGCGGCGAGCGCGACCATGCAGCACGCCTGCCGGGGGTCGAGCGAGGCCGAGCCGCCGGCGGACGGGGCGGACGGCAGCAGCGGGACGGCGACCACGGTGGCAGGCGCCGGCCGCTCGGGCGGGATGTGGCTGTAGGCGGCGAGACGACCCGCGCCGAGCCGCTCGACGACGGGCTGGCACGCACCCGGGGGCGGCTCCGGGGGCACCGGCCGGTCTGCGGACGACGAGCGCACCGGGGACCCCGCGGACCCGCTGGCGCCTGCCTGCGCCGACGAGGCGCGTCCTCCGGCCGCGGCTCCGGCCCGGGGGACGGCCGTGATCGCGGTCACCGGTGGAGGCTCGGCGTGAGGCAGCGGGTCGAGGTCGGGGACGAGGCGGACCTCGACCGCGGCGCTCATGCGGGTTCCCCCGCGGTGCGCGTCCCGGTGCCCGGGCCGCGATCGGGGGCGGGGGCGTGCGAGCGGTGCCGGTGGAGCTCGATGGTCATGTGTCCTCCTGGGCTGGGTGTCGCGAGGGGGAGGCCCAGGTCTACCGGGGACGGCGTGCCCGGTCCAGCACGCTCCGGCCGCCTGGGGACAACCGCCGGTGTGTCGCGGTGTTCTGCCCCGTTTGGTCCCGGATGTGCGCGAGGTACGGCCGCCGTGCGGGCACACTGGACTCGTGCGCCTCTACCTGCCTGCCACCCTGGACGAGCTCGACGACCTGCTGCGTGCCGGCACCCCGCTCGCGGCCCCCCGCCGCGCGCACGGGGTGACCCCGGCCCTCGCGGCGCTGCTGCCGGACGAGGACGAGGAGGGCGTGGAGTTCGCCGCGCAGCTCATGGCCGCGGACGACGCCCTCGTGCTGCTCGCCTCCCGGCCCGACGCACCGGGCCTGCGGCTGGTGGTCACGGTCGAGGTGCCCGACGACGCGGTGCGCGACGGCGCCCCGGAGGAGGGCACCGGGGTGGACGACGAGGCGGCGAGCCTCGTGACCCTGACCGCTCCGGCGGGGCTGGGCCTCGTGGTGTGCGCGCACGTCGACGAGCCCGCGGCGCGCGACGAGGTGGCGCGGGCGCTCGACGGCGACGACGAGGCGCTGGACGCCCTGGCCGAGCGGGACCTGCTCTGGTACGACGTGTCGGAGCTCGACCGCATCCCCCGCTGACCCGCGCGGGCGGCGGCCCGCCGGGCGTCAGTCGTCGAGCAGCGGGTCCAGGACCTGCAGCGCGGCGTGGTGCAGCCGGCCGTTGGAGACCAGCGCCGACCCGCCGAACGGTCCGTCCACGCCCTGCACGGACGTGAACCGCCCGCCGGCCTCCGTGACGATCGGGACGAGCGCCGCCATGTCGTGCAGCGCGAGCTCGGGCTCGGCGGACAGGTCGACGGCGCCCTCGGCGACCAGGACGTGCGACCAGAAGTCCCCGTAGGCGCGGGTCCGCCAGACGCGCCGCGTCAGGTCGAGGAAGTGGTCGAGCCGGCCCTGCTCCTCCCAGCCGCCCAGGCTGGAGTAGGACAGCGACGCGTCCTGCAGCCGGCCGACCTCCGAGACCTGGAGCCGGGTCGCGGACGCCAGCGACCGGCCGGTCCACGCGCCGGAGCCCTGCGCCGCCCACCAGCGCCGGCCCAGCGCCGGGGCGCTCACGAGCCCGACGACGACCTCGTCGCCGTCGAGCAGCGCGATGAGCGTCGCCCAGACGGGGACGCCCCGCACGAAGTTCTTCGTGCCGTCGATGGGGTCGACCACCCAGCGGCGCGGCCCGTGCCCGGTGTCCGGCATCTCCTCGCCGTGCACGGCGTCCCGCGGCCGGGTCCGGGACAGCTGCGTGCGGATGAGCTCCTCGGCCGCGCGGTCGGCGTCCGACACGGGCGTCAGGTCGGGCTTGGTCTCGACCCGGAGGTCCTGCGCCTTGAAGCGCGACATCGTGAGGCCGTCCACCTGGTCGGCGATCACGTGGGCGAGGCGCAGGTCGTCGTCGTACCGGGTCATGGACCCCAACCTAGCGGGAAGCAGCCGGTCAGCCCGCCGCGCCCGCCGCGCTCCCCGCGTCCGCCGCGCCCGTGCGGCTGACGAGCAGCCGGCGGAACGAGTCGACCCGCGCGGCGCGGGCGTCCCGGGTCTCGTCGTCGTCCGCGGCGGCCACCCAGTCGTCGAGGGCGCAGTCGGGCGCGTCGGCGGCGTGCGAGCAGCCGCGCGGGCACTCCTCGGCGACCTCCGCGAGGTCGGCGAACGCCCCGAGCAGGTGGTCCGGGTCCACGTGCGCGAGCCCGAAGGACCGCACGCCGGGGGTGTCGATGACCCAGGTGCCGGCGGGCCCGGGCACCCGGAGCGCGACCGCGGAGGTCGAGGTGTGCCGGCCGCGGCCGGTGACGTCGTTCACCACGCCGGTGGCCCGGGCGGCGTCGGGCACCAGCGCGTTCACCAGCGTGGACTTGCCGACGCCGGAGTGCCCGACCAGCACGGACGCCCGGCAGGCCAGCGCCTCGCGGACCGCGTCGAGCCCGGAGACGTCGTCGCCGTCGAGCCGGGTGACGACGACGCGCACCCCGATCGGCTCGTACAGCGCGCGCAGCTCCGCCGGGTCGGCGAGGTCGGCCTTGGTGAGCGCGAGCAGCACGTCCATGCCGGCGTCGTACGCGGCGACGACGCAGCGGTCGATCATCCGGGTGCGCGGTTCGGGGTCCGCGAGCGCGGTGACGACGACGAGCTGGTCGGCGTTCGCGACGATGACGCGCTCGACGGGGTCGGTGTCGTCGGCGGTCCGGCGCAGCACGGTCGACCGGTCGGCGATCCGCACGATCCGGGCCAGGGAGCCCGCCGCCCCCGAGGTGTCGCCGACCAGGTCCACCCGGTCGCCCGGCACGACGCGCTCGCGGCCGAGCTCGCGCGCCTTCATGGCGATCGCGACCCGCTCGGCCGGGCCGTCGGGGTCGACGAGCAGCGTGTACCGGCCCCGGTCGACGCCGGTGACGAGGGCCCGCTCGGCGTCGGCGTGCTCCGGGCGGGTCTTGGTCCGGGGGCGCGAGCCGCGCCGGCTCGGCCGGACCCGCACGTCCGACTCGTCGAGCGCCCGGCGCGCCACGGTCAGCGGCCCCCGGTCATCGCGCGGCCCCGCCCAGCATGCCGTCCCACAGCCCGACGAAGTCGGGGATGGTCTTCGCGGTGGTGGCGACGTCCTCGACGAGCACGCCGGGCACCGCGAGGCCGAGCAGCGCCCCGAACGTCGCCATCCGGTGGTCGGCGTAGGTGCGGACGGTGCCGCCGTGCAGCGGCCGCGGCGTGATGACCAGGCCGTCCGCGGTCTGCTCGGCCTGGCCGCCGAGTCGCGTGATCTCCGCGGACAGGGCGGTCAGCCGGTCGGTCTCGTGCCCGCGCAGGTGCGCGATGCCGCGCAGCCGGGTGGGGGAGTCGGCGAGGGCGGCGATCGCGGCGATCGTCGGGGCGATCTCGCCGGCGGCGTGCAGGTCCAGGTCGACGCCGTGGATCGTGCCTGTGCCGCTGACGGCCAGCACGTCGCCGTCGAGGCGGGTGGTCGCGCCCATCTGCTCGAGGATGCCCGGGAGCAGCCCGCCCGGCTGGGTGGTCGCCGCCGGCCAGCCCGGCACCCGGACGGTCCCCCCGGCGACGAGGGCGGCGCACAGGAAGGGCGCGGCGTTCGACAGGTCCGGCTCGACGCGGACGTCGCGCGCGGCCACGGGACCGGGCTCGACGCGCCAGCCCGTCGGCACGGAGTCGTCGACGACGACCCCGGCGTCGCGCAGCACGGCCACCGTCATCTCGATGTGCGGGAGGCTCGGCAGGGTCGGGCCCGTGTGCCGGAGCGTGAGGCCCTCGTCGAACCGGGCGGCCGTCAGCAGCAGCCCGGAGACGAACTGCGACGACCCCGACGCGTCCACGTCCACCGCGCCGCCGCGGACGGCGCCCGCGCCCTCGACGGTGAACGGCAGGTGCCCCGGCTCGCCGTGCTCCGAGACGGTGACGCCCAGGGCGCGCAGGGCCGCGAGCACGGGGCCCATCGGCCGGACCCGGGCACCGGCGTCGCCGTCGAACCGGACGGGCCCGCCGGCCAGCGCGGCGACCGCGGGGAGGAAGCGCATGACCGTGCCGGCGAGGCCGCAGTCCACGGTCGCCGGCCCCCGGGAGGCGCCGGGCGTGACCACCCAGTCGCCGGGCGCGGCCGGGTCGTCCTCGATGCCGGTGCCGAGGTCCCGCAGCGCCTGCGCCATGAGCAGCGTGTCGCGGGAGCGGAGCGCCCCGCGCAGCCGACCCGGGCCGTCGGCGAGGGCCGCGAGCACGAGGTAGCGGTTCGTCAGGGACTTCGAGCCCGGGACCTCGACCGTCGCGTCCAGCGGGTGCGCCGCCGTGGGGGCGGGCCAGTCGGCGGCGTCGGGTGTCTGCATGCGGGCCAGGCTATCGAGCCCGCGGGACGGGACGCTGACGCGTCCGCGGACGGCTCAGCCGACGGCGTCGGTCACGGCCTGCTTCGCGGCGGCCGCCTTCGCCACCGCCGCCTTCGTCGCGCGGGCGTTCTCGACCCGCCACCGCACGCCGGGGCGCCCGGCCGTGTCCGCGGCGGCGATGAGGGCGCCCCCCGACAGCGACAACGCCCGCAGGAACCGGGCCCGGCGCTCCTTCTTGTCGTGCTCGCCCAGGCGCGCCCGCTCCTTGCGGGACGCCGGGCCGTCGGCGGCGGCCAGCGGCAGCGTGAGCGCGGCGAGCGTGAGCGCGGCGGTCCGGGGTGCCCGGCCGGTCGCGAGCAGCACGGCGGCCAGCGCGGTGGCGCCGCCGTGCGCGCGCACGACGGCGGTGAGCTGGCGGTCCGTCGGGTGCCGGTAGGCGTCGAGCGCCCCGCCGAGGGCGCCGGCGGGCACGGCCGCGGTGAGCCGGTCCACCGCCCCGCGCGCCACGGCGACGTGGGCGGCGGGGTGCCGCAGCGCGTCGACCCCCTCGCCCAGGAACCACGACGCGAACAGCGGTCGGGCGATCCGGCGCAGCAGCATGACGTCCTCCCTCGCTGGGCCCGCGACGCACGGGCGCCTGCGCCCCAACCTAGTGGCCGCGGATGCTGTGCGCTGCCCGGGAATGGACCGGGCTCCCGGCCGCGTTGTGCAGGCCATGAGCTGTTCCACCCTCGACCGGCCCGCGGCCGTGCTCACCGCACCCCCCGCGCCCGGCATCCCCCTCGCGCGCGGACTAGGCTCGGTGCCGATGAGCGAGGACACCACCCGCGCCCCCGAGTCCGAGGACGACGCGGCGCGCACCGAGCGGTTCGAGGCCGAGGCGCTGGTCTACCTGGACCAGTTGTACGGCGCTGCCCTGCGCATGACCCGGAACCCGTCGGACGCGGAGGACCTGGTCCAGGAGACGTTCGCGAAGGCGTTCGCGGCGTTCCACCAGTACCGCCCGGGGACGAACCTCAAGGCGTGGCTGTACCGGATCCTGACGAACACGTTCATCAACACGTACCGCAAGAAGCAGCGCGAGCCGCAGAAGTCCCAGGCGGACGAGATCGAGGACTGGCAGATCGCGCGCGCCGAGTCGCACACCTCCACGGGCCTGCGGTCCGCCGAGGCGGAGGCGCTCGACCACCTGCCGGACTCCGACGTGAAGGACGCGCTCGCGCGGCTGCCCGAGGAGTTCCGGATCGCGGTGTACCTGGCGGACGTCGAGGGCTTCGCCTACAAGGAGATCGCCGAGATCATGGGCACCCCGATCGGGACGGTGATGTCCCGGCTGCACCGCGGACGGGGCCAGCTGCGCGAGATGCTGGCCGACTACGCCCGCGACCGGGGGCTCGTGGCCGCGGCGCCGGCCGACGAGGCCGGGACGGGATCATCGAGGAGGACGCGATGACGGGCTGGGACGCGGCGGCAGGGGCCGCCGGGGGGACGTCCGAGGGCTGCGGCCCGGACTGCGAGCAGGCGCTCGGCCGGCTGTTCGCGTACGTGGACCGCGAGCTGGAGCCGCTGGACGCCGCGCGGGTGCGGGAGCACATCGAGGACTGCCGCCCCTGCCTGGACGAGATGGCCGTCGAGACGATGCTCAAGGAGCTCGTGCGGCGGTGCTGCCAGGAGCAGGCGCCGGCCGACCTGCGGGTCAAGATCCACGCGCGGCTCACCGAGCTGCGGGTGACCCGGCCCCTGTAGCGGGCCGCCCGACGACGAAGGGCCCGGTGCGTGCTGCACCGGGCCCTTCGTGCGTTCGCGACGCCTGAACCTCAGGCGTTGGGGCGCTTGCCGTGGTTGGCGGAGCTCCCGGCGCGGGAACGGCGCTTGCGGCCACGCTTGCTCATCGATCTCTCCCTGGTCAGGCTCTTTCGGCCGTGACGGAAGCGGTGCCCCGACGGCCCAGTGACCCCCCATCGTCCCACACCGGCCGGGGTGGGTCCGCACGGAGCGTTCAAGGCCGGGCCGGTTCCGGCCGATCAACTGGGGGTGACCGAGCAGCCGCAGTCCGTCGTCCCCCTCCTGCACGCCCTGGCCCAGGCCGGCGGGTCCGACCTGCACGTCAAGGTCGGGTCGGAGCCCCGCGTGCGCGTCGACGGGCGGCTGCGCCGCCTGCAGGTGCCGGCGCTGACGCCGCGCGACACCGCGAACATGCTGGACGAGGTGCTGCCCCCGGAGCTCGCGGAGGAGTTCACGCACACGCACGAGGCGGACTTCGCGTTCTCGCTGTCCGGCGTCGGGCGGTTCCGGGTGAACGCCTACCAGGCACGGGGCACGTACGGGCTGGTGTTCCGCCTGGTCGGCATGGGGGCGCAGTCGCTGCAGGAGCTCGGGCTGCCGGAGGTGCTCGGGGAGCTGGCGCTGGAGCCGCGCGGCCTGGTGCTGGTCACCGGCCCCACGGGGTCGGGCAAGACGACCACGCTGGCGTCGATGATCGACCTGATCAACACGGTGCGCGAGGCGAACATCGTGACGATCGAGGACCCGATCGAGGTGCTGCACCAGGACAAGCGCGGCATCATCTCGCAGCGCGAGATCCGGCAGGACACGGCCGACTTCACGGTCGCGCTCCGCGCCGCGCTGCGGCAGGACCCCGACGTGATCTTCGTCGGCGAGATGCGCGACGTCGAGACCGTCCGGGCGGCGCTGTCCGCGGCGGAGACCGGGCACCTGGTGCTGTCGACGCTGCACACCATCGACGCGGCCGAGTCCGTCAACCGCATCATCGACTTCTTCCCGCCGCACGAGCAGCAGCAGATCCGGGTGGCGCTCGCGCAGGCCCTGCGGGGGATCGTGTCCCAGCGGCTCGTCCGGCGCGCGGACGGGCGGGGCCGGACGGTCGTGGTCGAGGTGCTGGTGAACACCGGCCGCACCGCGGAGGCGATCGTCGACCCGTCGAGCACCGAGCCGCTGCTGGACCTCATCAAGCAGGGCTCGTACTACAAGATGCAGACCTTCGACCAGCACCTGGTGCGGCTGGTGGGCGACGGGGAGGTCACGTACGAGGAGGCCCTCGCCGTCGCGACGAACCCGCAGGACCTCACCGTCGAGCTGCGGGCCGTCGGCCTCATCGCCTGATCCTGCCCTTGTGGGTCCCCGCCGTGGGGGATAGCGTGGCCTGACGCGATATATCTCGACCTCCGAGGAGCATCATGGCCACCGAGTCCTGGGTCGTCATCGGCCCGCAGATCATCGAGGTCGCGGACGTCCGCTCGCTGCGGGTCCAGGTCAACGGCGGGCGCGTCGACGTCGTCGCCCACGAGGACCCGGCGCTGACCACCGCGCGCCTCGAGGTGCACCGGGTCGACGGGCTGCCGCTCGAGGTCACGTACGCCGACGGCGCGCTCTGGGCCGGGGTGCGCTCGGTGACCGGCATCGACGGCTTCCTCGACCGGCTGCGCGGCCCGCACCAGCACGACCGCGTGGACGTGCACCTCGCGGTCCCGCGGTGGGTCGCCGCCTCGCTGACCTCCGTGCACGCCGACCTGCTCCTCGCCGGGCTCCAGCAGGACGCCACGGTGTCGACGGTCGGCGGCGCCGTCGTCGCGGACGGCACGCGGGGGGCGCTGTCCGTGAAGAGCGTGTCGTCCGACGTCGTCGTGCGCGACCACACGGGCGACCTGTCGGTCGGCACCGTCTCCGGTTCGGCGACGGCCTCCGGCCCGCTGTCCCGCGTCTCCGTCACGACGGTCTCCGGCGAGGTGACCGTCGACTGCCGCGCCCCCAGCTCGGTCCTGCACGTCCGGACGGTGTCCGGCGACGTCGCGGTCCGGCTGCCGTCCGGGCACGGCGTCGGCATCGAGGCGCGTTCGGTGTCGGGGCGCGTCGTCGTGGACGGCGTCGAGCACGGCGACCGGCGCCCCGGGCGGACGAGCGTGGACCTGCGCGACGACCGGGCCACGTGCTTCGTCACCTCCCAGACCGTCTCGGGGCACCTCACGGTGCTGCACGGCGCGCCCCTCGACGAGCCGGTCGCCGACGCCGGCGGGACGGACCCCGGCGCGGGCATCTGATGGCGGTCTTCGCGCACGGCCAGCTCCGGCTCTACCTGCTGTCGCTGCTGGAGGCCGGGCCGCGGCACGGGTACGAGCTGATCACCGCGCTGTCCGACCGGTTCGGCGGCACCTACCGGCCGAGCGCCGGCACGGTGTACCCGCGGCTCGCGCGGCTGGAGGAGGAGGGGCTCGTCGAGCGGACCGCCGCCGGCCGCAAGACGCTCTACACGCTCACGCGGCGGGGCCGGGACGAGCTGGAGGCGCACCGCGCCGAGCTCTCGCTCCTGGAGCACGAGCTCGCCCGGACCGTGCGGGACCTCGCGGAGCGGGTGCGGCTCGAGGTCGCCGGGTCGATGGCCGGGATGCGGGCGGACGTCGCGGCGGCCGCCCAGCAGGCCCGGGCGGCCGCGCGCGCGGAGCGCCCGGACGACACCGGTGCGGCCGCCGGCCGGCAGGCGGCGCGGGCCCGGCGGGCCGAGGTCGAGGCGGAGCTCGCGGCGTTCCGGGCGGACGTCCGTGCGGCGCTGCGGGAGGCGGACGCTCGCGGCGGGGTCAGCGCGCTGACCGCGGACACCGTGCGGACGGTGCTGGCCACCGCGCGGGCGGCGATCACGGCGACGCTGCCGCCACGCTGAACGCCGGCGGCCCCGCCGCGCCCGTTCGCGCCCGCGGCGCCCGGCGCCGGGCCTACGCTGCGGGCATGTCGCGCGAGCTCATGGGCGGGCCGCACTCCGCGCCGCTGCCACCCGCCGGCCGCGGTCCCGGTCCGGCGCCCTACTGGACGGTGCTCGGGGCCCTGTGGGGACTGCCCGCCGCGGTCGGCGCGGTGTGGTGGCTGCTCTCCCCGGACGAGAACCCGGGCGGGCAGTGCGAGGGCATCGGTTTCGGCTGCACGCTCACGCCGCGCGACTCCGTGCTCTTCCTCGGGCTGCTCGCGTCCCCGGTCCTGGTGCTGGCGGGGCTGCTCGCGGTCGGTCTGATCGCGCTGGCGCGGTGGCGTCGCCGGGTCCGCGAGGGGCGCTCCTAGCCGACGTCCTCCGGCAGGCCCAGCCACGCGTTCCAGTGCGAGTGCAGGACCAGCCAGGCCATGAGCCCGTAGCCGGCCTGGCCCGGCAGGGCGCCGTCGCCGGCGGCCAGGTCGGCGAGCCACTGCTCGTGCCCGGCCAGCGGGGTGAACGTGTCGACGTACGGCACCCGGCGGCGGGTCGTCACGTCGGCGAACGCCGCGGACAGGTCCGCCAGCACGGTGCCCTCGACGCCGGCGCCGGGCGGCGGGCCGACGACGAACGCCGGCATCCGGCGCTGCTCGGCGGCGTCGAGGACGTTCGCGAGGTTCAGCCGGCTGCGCGCCAGCGAGAGGCCCGCCTGGGCGTCGGCGCGACCCAGCGCGACGACGAGCCGGGTGTCCACGTCCGGCGACGAGCGCCGGGAGACCTCCTCGTCCCAGCGCGCCGACAGTCCGGAGGTGGTCTCGCCCGGCACGGCGAGGGTCAGGACGGTCGGCGGCGCCGGCGTCGTCGTGCGGGCGGCCACGCGGCCCACCCAGCCCAGTGCGCGCGGATCGCCCGCCCCCGCGGCCAGCTCGTCACCGACCACCACCAGGCGCAGCGGCAGCTCGCCCACGTCCGTCCCCGTCCTCTCGCGACGACGCCGCGGCGAGGCGCCGCGCGTCGCGGACCAGTCTCGCAGCCGCACGCGGGTCCGGCCGGACCGACGCGCGCACGCGCGCGCCGGCGCACGGCGACGAGAGGCAGGAGCCGGAGGTTCGGCGGCGGCCGGAGGCCCGGCTGCTGCCGTCTCGCGGGGGTGCGGATCAGTGCAGGTACGGGTCCGTGCCCTCGGTCCAGTCGCGGTGTGACGGCGGCGGGGTGCGGTGGCCGAGGCCGTCGGTGCGGAGCCAGTCGTAGAGCCGCGCGCCGAGCCACGCGGTCAGGGTGATCAGGGCCAGGAGCAGGAGGATCGTCGCCATGGCAGAAATCCTGCGCCCATCCAGACAGCGCCACGAGTGGCAGGACTGCCGCATCCCATCGAGATCCAGCCAGAGCCGTGGCACACTGGACCACATGCTGCAGCGCGTCGCCGCCATCGCGGTGCCCGGGGTGTCCGCGTTCGAGCTCGGGCTGGTCTGCGAGGTGTTCGGGATCGACCGGTCGGACACCGGGGGCCCCTCGTTCGAGCTGACGATCGTCACGCCCGAGCCGGGCGCCGTCCCGATGAAGCCCGGCCTGACGCTCGAGGTGCCGCACGGCCTCGAGGCCGCCGCGGACGCCGACCTCGTGATCGCGCTGCCCTACGAGGCGCCGTACGCGTTCGGCGAGGCCGGGCTCGCCGCCCTGCGGGACGCCCACGACCGCGGGGCCTGGGTCATGAGCATCTGCTCCGGGTCGTTCGCCCTGGGGGAGGCCGGGCTGCTGGACGGCCGCCGGTGCACCACCCACTGGATGTACGCCGAGGACCTGCAGCAGCGGTTCCCCGCGGCCGAGGTGGACCCGGCCGTCCTCTACGTGGAGGACCGCGGCGTCATCAGCAGCGCGGGCACCGCCGCGGGCATCGACGCGTGCCTGCACCTGGTCCGGCGCGAGCTCGGGGCGCAGCAGGCCGCCGCCGTCGCGCGGCGGATGGTCGTGCCCCCGCACCGCGACGGCGGCCAGGCGCAGTACGTCGACACGCCGCTGCCGTGCGACGCCGACACCCTGGCGCCGCTCCTGGCGTGGATGGCCGAGCACCTGGACGAGGAGCTCAGCGTGCCGGACCTCGCGGCCCGGGCGCTCATGTCGGAGCGCACGTTCGCCCGCCGGTTCCGGGCCGAGACCGGCACCACGCCGGCCGCCTGGGTGACCCGGCAGCGGCTGGTGCGCGCCCAGGAGCTGCTGGAGCGCAGCGGCGCCGGGGTCGACGAGGTGGCGCGGCTCAGCGGGTTCGGCAGCGCCGCGCTGCTGCGGCACCACTTCGCCCGCGTGCTCGGCACCAGCCCGCAGGCCTACCGGCGGCAGTTCGCGTGCACGGACGAGGCGGCGTCGGTCGCCTGACCGCCGCCGCCCCGCTCGTCGTCCTCGCCGGCACGCCCCGCCGGCCCCCGCTCAGCGCTCGAACGCCGCCCGCAGCAGGTCGGCCTGCTCCGCCTGGTGCACCTTCGCCGAGCCCGCGGCGGTGGACGCCGAGGCCGGGCGGGACACCGCCCGCACCGGCGCGCCGACCAGCTGCGGCAGCGTCAGCGACATGAAGCCCCACGGGCCCTGGTTGCGCGGCTCGTCCTGGACCCAGACCAGCTCGGCACCGTCGAACGGCGCGAGCGCCCCCCGGATGCCCTCGTGGTCGAGCGGGTACAGCTGCTCGAGGCGCACGATCGCGGTCCGCTCGTCGCCGAGCTTCTCCCGCTGCGCGACCAGGTCCCAGTAGACCTTGCCGGAGCAGAGCAGCACGCGGTCCACCCGGCCGGCGCTCGCGGCGGCGGCGTCGTCGCCGATCACGGGCCGGAAGGTGCCGGACGTGAAGTCCGCGACCTGGGACGCACCGGCCTTGAGGCGGAGCATCGACTTCGGCGTGAAGACCACGAGCGGCCGGCGCGGGCGGGTGTACGCCTGGTGCCGGAGCAGGTGGAAGTACGACGCGGGCGTGGTCGGCTGCGCGACCGTCATGTTGCCCTCGGCGCACATCTGCAGGAACCGCTCGATGCGGGCCGACGAGTGGTCCGGCCCCTGGCCCTCGTAGCCGTGGGGGAGCAGCAGCACGACGGACGAGTGCTGGCCCCACTTCTGCTCGGCGGAGGAGATGAACTCGTCGATGATGGTCTGCGCGCCGTTGACGAAGTCGCCGAACTGCGCCTCCCACAGCACCAGGGCGTCGGGCCGCTCGACGGAGTAGCCGTACTCGAAGCCGAGCGCCGCGTACTCCGACAGGGACGAGTCGTAGATCCAGAACTTCGCCTGGTCCGCCGACAGGTAGAGCAGCGGCGTCCACTCGGCCCCGGTCTCCCGGTCGTGCATGACGGCGTGCCGCTGCACGAACGTCCCGCGCCGGGAGTCCTGCCCGGCGAGCCGCACCGGGGTGCCCTCGATGAGCAGCGAGCCGAACGCGAGGATCTCGCCGAAGCCCCAGTCGATGCCGCCCTCGCGGGACATCTGCTCGCGCCGGGCGAGCAGCTGCGCGAGCTTGGGGTGCACCGTGAAGCCCTCGGGCGCCCGGACGTGCGCGGCGCCGATCCGCTCCAGCACCTTGGCCGGGACGGCGGTCTGCCAGCCGATGATGACGCCGGCGTCCTCGCGCTGGGACTCCGGACGCTCCAGGCCGGCGACGGGCTCGGCGTCCGGCGACGGCGGCGTCCAGCCCTCCTCGCGGGTCTCGGCGAACACCCGCTCGAGCTGCGCCTGGTAGTCGCGCAGCGCGTGCTCCGCCTCCTCCAGCGTGATGTCGCCGCGCGACACCAGCGCCTCGGTGTAGAGCTTGCGGACCGACCGCTTCGCCTCGATGAGGTTGTACATGAGCGGCTGGGTCATCGAGGGGTCGTCGCCCTCGTTGTGGCCCCGGCGGCGGTAGCAGACCATGTCGATGATGACGTCGCGGTCGAACTGCTCGCGGTACTCGAACGCGAGCTCGGCGACCCGGACGCACGCCTCGGGGTCGTCGCCGTTGACGTGGAAGATCGGGACCTGCAGGCCCTTGGCGACGTCGGTGGCGTACTGCGAGGACCGCGACGAGGACGGCCCGGTGGTGAACCCGACCTGGTTGTTGATGACGACGTGGATCGTGCCGCCGGTGCGGTAGCCGCGCAGCTGGGCCAGGTTGAGGGTCTCGAAGACCACGCCCTGCCCGGCGAACGCCGCGTCGCCGTGGATGAGGATCGGCAGCACGGAGAACCCGTCGCCGCCGAGGTCGATGCGGTCCTGCTTGGCGCGCACGATGCCCTCGAGCACGGGGTCGACGGCCTCCAGGTGCGACGGGTTCGCCGCGAGGTACACCCGGGTGGAGGCGCCGGACTCGGCCTGGAACACGCCCTCGGTGCCGAGGTGGTACTTCACGTCGCCGGAGCCCTGGACCGACTTCGGGTCCTGGTTGCCCTCGAACTCGCTGAAGATCTGGCCGTACGACTTGCCGGCGATGTTCGCGAGCACGTTGAGCCGGCCGCGGTGCGCCATGCCGATGGCCACCTCGTCCAGGCCGCCCTCGGCGGCGCGGGACAGGACCGCGTCCAGCAGCGGGATGACGGACTCGCCGCCCTCGAGGGAGAACCGCTTCTGCCCGACGTACTTCGTCTGCAGGAACGTCTCGAACGCCTCGGCGGCGTTCAGCCGGCGCAGGATGCGCAGCTGGTCCTCGCGGGGCGTCGGGGCGTAGCCGGCCTCCAGCCGCTCCTGCAGCCAGCGCCGCTGGCGCGGGTCCTGCAGGTGCATGTACTCGAAGCCGGTGGTGCGGCAGTACGAGTCGCGCAGCAGGCCGAGCACCTGGCGCAGCGTGGCCCGCGGCCGGCCGGTGAAGCCGCCGGTCGGGAACGTCCGGTCCAGGTCCCACAGCGACAGGCCGTGCGTCTGCACGTCGAGGTCCGGGTGCTTGCGCAGCCGGTAGGCCAGGGGGTCGGTGTCGGCCATGAGGTGGCCGCGCGACCGGTAGGCGTGGATCAGCTCGGCGATCCGGGCGGGCTTGATGGCCTCGGCGTCGGGGTCGGCGGCCTCCTTGACCCAGCGGATCGGTTCGTAGGGCACGCGCAGCGACGCGAACACCCGGTCGTAGAAGCCGTCCTCGCCGAGCAGCTTGCGGTGCAGGATCCGCAGGAAGTCCCCGGACTGCGCGCCCTGGATGATGCGGTGGTCGTAGGTGGACGTCACCGTCAGCACCTTCGACACGCCCATCTTGTTGAGCTGCTCGTCGGACGTGCCCTGGAACTCCGCGGGGTAGTCCATCGCGCCGACGCCGATGATCGTGCCCTGGCCCTGCATGAGCCGCGGCACGGAGTGCACCGTGCCGATGGTGCCGGGGTTGGTCAGCGAGATCGTCGTGCCGGCGAAGTCGTCGACGCCGAGCTTGCCGCCGCGGGCGCGCCGCACGACGTCCTCGTACGCGTTCCAGAACTGCGCGAAGTCCAGCGTCTCGGCGTGCTTGATGCTCGGGACGAGGAGCTGGCGGGTGCCGTCCGGCTTCGCCAGGTCGATCGCCAGGCCGAGGTTGACGTGCGCGGGCGTGAGGACCGCCGGCTTGCCGTCGACCAGCGTGTACGCGCTGTTCATCGCCGGCATCTCGCCCAGCGCCTCGACCAGCGCGAAGCCGATGAGGTGCGTGAACGAGACCTTGCCGCCCCGGCCGCGGGCCAGGTGGTTGTTGATGACGATGCGGTTGTCCACCAGGAGCTTGGCCGGGATCGCGCGCACCGACGTCGCGGTGGGCACCTCCAGGCTGGCCTCCATGTTGGTGACCACCCGTGCGGCGGGGCCGCGCAGGCGCTGGGTCTCGTCGGGGACCTCGGGGACCTCCTGCTCCGCCTCGCGGGCCGCCTTCGCCGCGGGGGCGTAGGGGGCGGTCGCGGGCTGCGCGGTGGCCACGGGAGAGGTGACCGGCGCGGGCTCGGGGTCGCGCGGGGTCGGCTGCTCCTGCGGGGCGCTCGTCACGGCGGGCGCCGGGGCCGGCGGGACCGCGCCGTCACCGGTGCGCGCGGGGCGGGGTGCCCCGGTGTCCGCCACCGTGCCCGGGCGCTCGGCCACCGTGCCCGGGCGCTCGGCCGGCGGGGCCGGGCGCGGCTCGGGCGTCACCGCCGGAGCCGCCGGGGCGGTCGCCGCGGGGGCCGCGGGGGCCGCGGCCGGGGCGGCCGGCGCGGCGTCCCCCGACGCCCCGTCCGGTGCGCCCGAGGTCGTCGGGGTGGGCGCCGAGGGCCGGTAGCCCTCGAAGAAGTCCCACCACGCGGGATCGACCGCGGTCTTGTCCTGGAGGTACTGCTCGTACAGCTCGTCCACCAGCCACGTGTTGGCGCCGAAATCGGCACGGTTCACGTCTGGCTCGGCATGCTGGGACACGCGAGGATCGCCCACTTCCTCCGCGGCCTGCCGACCGCGTCTTCGCCGGATCAGTTCGTGCCCAACCCTACGTCCTGACCGGCCGTCATCTCCCCTCGGGAGGCCCGACGCGCGGGTGGTTCACACACCCGTCACGCAGCGGGTCGGCGGGGGGTGTCGGGCGTCCCATCTGCGGGTCTGCCCGGGGTCAGCCGCGTGCCAACTCGGTCATGGGCGCGTCGGGAGCGCGTCGTGCGGGGGCGGTCGCCGCCACCCGCGCCGCGACGGCGGCGCCGAGCGCGAGCACCACCATCGTCACGGCCATCGGCAGCGCGTCGTGCTCCCCGCGCAGCCCCACCAGCGGGGACACGAGCGCGCCGAGGCCGAACTGCAGCGCGCCCATCACGGCCGAGCCGGTGCCCGCCGCCCGCGCCGCCTCCTCCGTCGCGAGCGTCGTGGCGTTCCCGAACACCAGGCCGAGCGCGCTCACGGTGAGGAACAGCAGCACCAGCGTGGGCCAGCGGGGCAGGTCGAGCAGGACGACGTCCGCCAGCAGCAGCACGCTGAGCACGGCCACCGCGGTCACGCCCGCGGCCAGCAGGCGCCGGGCGCCGAACCGGTCGACCAGCGCCGTGCCGAGCCCGGCGACGAGCCCGAGGCCCAGGGCGTTGGCCGCGAAGGCCACGGAGTACGCGCCGACCGACAGGCCCAGCACGTTCTGCAGCACGAACGGCGACGCCGAGATGTACGCGAACATCGCCGCGAAGCCGAGCACCAGCGCGCCGGTCCAGCCGAGGAACCGCCGGTTGGTCAGCACGGTGCGGGCGTCCCGCGCGGTCGCCGCCAGGCCGCCGCCGGTGCGGCGCTCGCGGGGCAGGGTCTCCGGGACGAGCGCGAGCACGCCGACGAGCATGAGCGCGCTGACCCCGGCGAGGATCGCGAACACCCCGCGCCAGCCGACGGCGGTGACGAGCGTGCCGCCGAGCAGCGGGGCGGCAACGGGCGCGACGCCCTGGATGAGCATCATGACGCCGAACAGCTTGGCCGCCGCGTTCCCGCGCGCCCGGTCGCTGACGACTGCGCGGCTGAGCACCACGCCCGCCGCGCCGCTGAAGCCCTGCACGAACCGGGCGGCGACGAGGAAGCCGATCGAGGGCGCGAGCGCGCACGCGAGCCCGGCGGCGGCGCAGACCGCGCTGCCGGCGACCAGCAGCCCGCGGCGGCCGCGCTGGTCGGACAGCGGCCCGATGACGAGCTGGCCGAGGGCGAGGCCCACCATGAAGGTGGTCAGCGAGAGCTGCACGGCCGAGGCGCGGGTGCCGAGGTCGCGCGCGAGCTGCGGGAACGCCGGGAGGTACATGTCGGTCGCGAGCGGCGCGATCGCGGTGAGCAGCGCGAGGACGACGGTCACGGCGGGGGAGAGCGGGCGGCCGGCGGGGGCCGGGGCGGCCGGGGTCGCGTCGACGTCGGCGGTCGCGGGCACGGCGGTGCCCGGGGATGCGGTCATGGGGGAGGTGCTCCAGCGCGGAAGAAAGGCGGCTCGGTGCCGCTGCCGGGGAGCATCTTATCTATGAACCCATATATGTCGAGTCATAGGCATCCTGCTACGGTCGGCGCGTGACCGACGCCACGAGCCCCGACGACGCGGCCCGCCTCCGGCAGCTCGCCGTCGCGCTGCACGACCTGTCCCGCGCGGTGCGCCAGGAGCAGGGGGACCAGGCGGGCGGCCTGCCGCGGCTGCCCCCCACGGAGTTCGAGGTCATGCGGTACGTCGACCAGCACCCGGGCACGAGCGTGGGCGGGGCCGCCGCGGCGCTGGGCCTGCGCCAGAGCAACGTGAGCGCCGCCGTCCGCGGGCTCGCCGGGCGCGGGCTCGTGGAGCGCGTCGCGGACGCCGCCGACCGCCGGGTGGCGCGGCTGCACCCGACGGCCCGGGCCCGCAGCCGCCGCGGGACGGTCGAGGACGCGTGGGCGCAGACGCTCGGGTCGGCCCTCGCCCGGCTGGACCCGGCGGACGCCGCGGCCGTCCGGGCCGCCGCCGGGCCGCTCGCGCGCCTGGCGGGGCAGACGCGCGCCCCCGCCGCCCGGGAGGACGACGGGGGCGCCGGACCGGCGGCGGGCGCCGTCAGGTGATGTCGCGCCGCAGCGTGGTGAACCGGCCGAGGGCCGCGAGCAGCAGGGCGTAGCCGACCAGGACCAGCGCCCCGGCCGCCGGGCTCAGCAGGCTGCCGATCCCGCTCGCCGAGTAGAACGACCCGCCGCTGATCGCCTCGCCCGCCGCGCCCGGCAGGTACCTGCCGATGCCGGCGGTCGCGTCGTTCAGGCCGAGCACCAGGCGGGCGATCGGCTCGACGAACTGGGTCCAGGCGAGCACGACGACGATCGCCACGACCTGGTTCGGCATCGCGAACCCGAGGCCGACGCCGAGCACGCACCACACGACCAGCGCGAGCGCGGTGCGGGCGATGACGCCCCAGATGCCGGCGTCGTCGAGCATGGTCGGGGTGTCCGTCAGGACGAGCGCCAGGGCGCCGGCGCCGACCGTGGCGAGGGTGCCGAGCACGCCGTAGAGCACGCCCATCGGCACGCTGGCCAGCAGCTTGCCGACGACGAAGGTGTTCCGGTCCGGCTGCGCGAGCAGCGTCGGGGTGAGCGTGCGGTGCCGGAACTCCGCGGTCACGGACAGCACGCCGACCAGCAGGGGCAGCACGTAGCCGAGCGATGCGGGCAGCGTGTAGACGGCGATCGCGATGCTGCGCGGGTCGAGCCCCTGCGGCATGTCGGTCTCCACGCCCTCGACGCCCGAGGAGTCGAACGTGAACGCGAAGGCGAACATGCCGCCGATGAACGCCATGTACACGACCATGACGATGAGCAGGACCCACCAGGTGCGGGTCGTGACGATCTTCCGGTACTCGGAGACCAGGGTGTCCTTCACCGCGCACCTCCGGCGGTCGAGTCGGGCGTGGGCACGGCGGTCGCGGGACCGGGTGGTGCCGCGTGCGCGCCCTGGCCGGCGGCCTGCGGCGATGTCAGGCGGAGGAACACGTCCTCCAGGCCGGCGCCCTGGGTGGCGAGCTCGTGCAGCTCGAGGCCCGCGGCGTGGGCGGCGTGCCCCACGGTCGCCACGTCGGTGTCCGTCAGCTCGACGACGCCGGCGGCGACCTGCGCACCCGGCCAGCCGCCGGCGGCGACCAGCGCGGCCAGGCCCGCGGCGTCCGGCGACGCGACCCGCACCCGGGGCGCGGCCAGCCGGCTCAGCTCCTCCAGGGTCGAGGCGTGCACCAGCCGGCCGCCGGCGATGATGACCACGTCGTCCACGGTCTGCTGCACCTCGGACAGGACGTGCGACGACACCAGCACCGTGCGCCCCTGGGCGGCCAGCGCGCGCAGCAGGTCGCGCAGCCAGCGGATGCCCTCGGGGTCCAGGCCGTTGGCGGGCTCGTCCAGCAGCAGCACGGGCGGGTCGCCGAGCAGCGTCGTCGCCAGCGCGAGACGCTGCCGCATCCCGAGGGAGAAGCCGCCGACGCGGCGCTTCGCGGCGAAGGACAGCCCGACCAGGTCGAGCACCTCCGCGGCGCGGGCGTCCGGGACCCCGGCCTGCGGGGCGAACACCCGCAGGTGGTCCAGGGCGGTGCGGCCCGGGTGGAAGTCCGCGGCCTCGAGGGCGGCGCCGACGGTGCGCATCGGCCGCTCGAGGTCGGCGTAGCGCCGGCCGCCGATCGTGGCGGTGCCGCTGGTCGGGGCGACCAGCCCCAGCAGCATCCGCAGCGTGGTGGTCTTGCCGGCGCCGTTCGGGCCGAGGAAGCCGGTCACCCGGCCGGGGCGGACGGTGAAGCTCAGGTCGTCGACGGCCCGGACCGGACCGAACGTCTTGGTGAGGTGGCTGACCTCGATCTGCGTCGCGTCGGGTGGCATGCCCCGACCCTAGGAGCCCGGCGGGGTGCGCAGCATCCGCCGCGAGGCGGAACCGCTGCTCAGCGGGTGCTCCGCCGCCGGGTGGAGCCGGGGCTCAGAACGCGCCGGTCGTGGGGCGGCTCTGCCGCCGCGACGGGAGCATGACGCGCATGGTGCACCCGGTGGGGGTGTCGGCCACCTCGACCGTCCCCCCGTGCAGCGTGACCGCCCAGCGCACGATCGACAGGCCGAGGCCGGTGCCGCCGGTGGAGATCTGGCCCGTGATCGCCGGGGTGTTCCCGCGCGCGAACCGCTCGAACACGCGCTGGCGCTGGTCCGCGGCGATGCCGGGGCCCTGGTCCACCACGTCCAGCCGGACCCAGCCGCCGGACCGGTGCGCCTCCAGGCGGACCGGCGCACCCCGCGGCGAGTGCCGGACGGCGTTCTGCACGAGGTTGGCGACCACCTGGTGCAGCCGCTCCCGGTCGGCGGGGACCGTGAGGTTCGGCGGGTCGACCTGGACGGGGAAGGTCAGGTCCTTCGAGGCGCCGACCAGCCGGCCCTCCTGCGCGGCCTCCTCGAGGAACTGCTGCAGCGGCACCTCGGTCACCTGCAGGTCGACGGCGCCGGCCTCGAGCCGGGACAGGTCGAGCAGGGTCGCCACGAGCCGGCTGAGCCGCTGGGTCTGCGCGAGCGCCGCCCGCATCGCCTCGGGGTCCGGGTCGCTCACGCCGTCGACGATGTTCTCCAGCTGCGCCTGCAGCGCCGTCACCGGGGTGCGCAGCTCGTGCGACACGTTCGCGACCATCTCGCGGCGCACCGTGTCCGCCTGCTCCAGGTCGTCGGCCATCCGGTTGAACGCGACGGCCAGCTCGCCGACCTCGTCGCGGCTGGTGGCCCGCACCCGCCGGCTGTAGTCGCCGGCGGCCATGGCGCGCGCCGCGGCGGTCATCTCCCGGAGCGGCGACGTCATCCCGCGGGCGAGGACCTGCGTCATCACCAGCGCCAGGACGATGACGATCGGGAACGTCCGCGTCGGGCCGAGGGCGTTGTTCAGGCCGATCCAGGTGAGCAGCGCCGCGACGAACACGGCCGCCGCGACCAGGACGCCGAGCTTGATCTTGATCGAGCGCAGGCGGTCGAGCGGGCGCACGTCGGGCAGCCGCCCCACGCGGGCCGGCCGCTGGTGCCGGGGCGGCGTCGGGGCCGTCACGCGGTGCCGCCTCCCGCGGGCTCGAGGGCGTAGCCGACTCCGTGCACCGTCCGGATCAGGTCGGAGCCGAGCTTCCTGCGCAGAGCCTTCACATGCGAGTCCACGGTGCGGGTCCCGGAGGCGTCCACCCAGTCCCAGACCTCGGCCAGCAGGCGCTCGCGGGTGAGCACGGTGCGCGGGCTCGCGGCCAGGGCGAGCAGCAGGTCGAACTCGGTCGGCGTCAGGTGCACCTCGGTGCCGTCGCGGTGCACCCGGCGCTGGGCGCGGTCGATCACGACGTCGCCGACGGCGACCGGCGGCTCCGCCTCGGGGGCGGACGCGGCGCGCTCCGCGGCCAGGGCGGCGCGCTGCTGGCGGCGCAGCAGGGCCTTGACCCGGGCGACCAGCTCGCGCATCGAGAACGGCTTGGTCATGTAGTCGTCCGCGCCGACGCCCAGACCGATGAGCATGTCGGTCTCGTCGTCGCGGGCCGTCAGCATGAGCACGGGCACGGGGCGGTCGGCCTGGATGCGGCGGCACACCTCGAGGCCGTCGATGCCCGGCAGCATGACGTCGAGCACCACGACGTCGGGGTCGAGGCGGGCCGCGGCGTCGACCGCCTGCAGGCCGTCCCCGACGGTCTCGACCTGCCAGCCCTCGGCGGAGAGCCGGCGGGCGACCGCCGTCGCGATGGCGGGCTCGTCCTCGACGACGAGCACCGTGGTGGACGCGGCGCCCGGGGTGCCGGCAGGGCTGCCGGCGGCGGCGCCGGGGCGGGATGCGAACGTCATCGACCCAGCGTAGAGCGCGCGTGTGGAGGTTTCGTATGATCGACCCCACCATGAGCAGCTCAAGTCGCTGCCGGCGTCGTTCCCGGGCCGCCGAGCCCGGGGGAGACCATGCCGGCCCCTCCTGCCTCCTGACCCCGCCCGCCCGCGCCGTCGTGCGCCGCGCGGCGACCCCCGCGGGGGGTGACCCGTGCTGACCGAGTGGCTGCTCGTGCTGCTCGGCGTCGTCCTGACCGCGGGCACGGCGGTGTTCGTCGCCAGCGAGTTCTCGCTGGTCACGCTCGACCCGGGTGTCGTGGAGGGGCAGACCCGCCCCGACGACCGCCGGGGGCAGAGCGTGCTCAAGGCGCTGCGCCGGCTGTCCACCGAGCTGTCCGGTGCGCAGGTCGGCATCACGGTGACCACCGTGCTGCTCGGCTACACGACGCAGCCCGCGGTGAACCGGCTCCTGGCCGAGCCGCTGCGGGACTCGTTCCTCGGCGTGGCGGCCGGCGGCGCCGTGGCGGTGGTGCTGACCCTGGTCCTGGTCAACGGGTTCTCGATGCTGTTCGGCGAGCTGGTGCCGAAGAACTTCGCGATCAGCCGCCCGCTCGGCACCGCCCGGTGGGTCGCGCCGCTGCAGGCCGGGTTCACCTCGGCGCTGCGGCCGCTGATCACCCTGTTCAACTCCTCGGCGAACGCGCTGCTGCGCCGGGTGGGCGTCGAGCCCCGCGAGGAGCTGTCCGGCGGGCGGTCGCCGCAGGAGCTGGCGGCGCTGGTGAAGCGGTCCGCGCAGGTCGGCACCCTCGACGAGTCGACCGCCGTGCTGCTCACGAACTCGATCGAGTTCACCGACCTCACCGCCGTGGACGTGATGACGGACCGGCAGCGGGTGGTCGTGCTCCGCCGGGACGACACGGCGACCGACGTCGTGCGGCTGTCCCGGGAGACCGGGCACTCCCGGTTCCCGGTGATCGGCGACGACTCCGACGACATCGTCGGGCTGGTGCACCTGCGCCGGGCGATCGCGGTGCCGTACGAGCGCCGCGGCGAGGTCCCGGCCGCCGCCCTCATGGTGGACGCCCCGCGCGTCCCCGAGACCGTGCACCTCGGGCCGCTGCTGGTCGAGCTGCGCGAGCACGGCATCCAGATGGCCGTCGTGGTCGACGAGTACGGCGGCACCTCCGGGGTCGTGACGCTCGAGGACGTCGTCGAGGAGCTGGTGGGGGACGTCGCGGACGAGCACGACCGCCGCCGCACGAACGCCTCCCGGCGCGCGGACGGCGCCTGGGTGGTGTCCGGGCTGCTGCGGCCCGACGAGCTCACCGAGACCACAGGCCTGGTCGTGCCGGAGGACGGGCCCTACGAGACGCTCGGCGGCCTCGTCATGGCCGCGCTCGGGCGGGTGCCCGAGGTCGGGGACGAGGTCGTCGCCGACGACGTCCGGCTGCGCGTCGAGTCGATGAACCGGCGGCGCGTCGAGCGGGTCGTCGTGCAGCCGGCCGCCGGAGCCGAGGGGAGCGACCGATGAGCAACGGGGTCGCCCTCGCCCTGGCCGTCGCGCTGCTGGCCGGCAACGCGTTCTTCGTCGCGGCCGAGTTCGCGATCATCTCCGCCCGCCGGTCCGCGATCGAGCCGCTCGCCCAGGGCGGCGACCGCCGGGCGACCACCGTCCTGTGGGCCATGGAGCACGTGTCGCTCATGCTGGCGTGCGCGCAGCTCGGCGTCACGGTCTGCTCGACCAGCCTCGGCCTGGTGGCGGAGCCCGCCATCGCGCACCTGATCGAGGACCCGCTGTACGCCCTCGGGGTCAGCACGAGCCTGGCGCACCCGATCGCGTTCGTCGTGGCGCTGCTCGTGGTCGTCTACCTGCACGTCGTGCTGGGCGAGATGGTGCCGAAGAACCTCGCCGTGTCCGGCCCGGACCGGGCGGTGCTGGTGTTCGGCCCGCCGCTGGTCTGGCTGGCGCGGGTGGTGCGGCCCGTGATCTTCGCGCTCAACTGGGTCGCCAACCACGTGCTGCGGCTGTTCCGGGTGGACCCGCGCGACGAGGTCGCGTCGGCGTTCACCGCCGAGGAGGTGCAGTCCATCGTCCAGCAGTCGCAGGCCGAGGGGCTGCTCGCGGACGAGCAGGGGCTGCTGTCGGGGGCGATCGAGTTCTCCGACCGCACCGCGGCGGACGTCATGGTGCCGGTGGCGGACCTCGTCCCGGTGCCCGCCGACGTCACGCCGGACGACGTCGAACGCCTGGTCGCCCGGACCGGGTACAGCCGGTTCCCCGTGCTCGGCCGGGACGGCAGCCCCACCGGCTACCTGCACGTGAAGGACGTGCTGTACGCGGACGACGAGTCCCGGCGGCTGCCCGTGCCGACGTGGCGGGTGCGCGCGCTCGCCGTCGTCGCCCCCGGGGACGAGGTGGAGGAGGCGCTCGCCGCGATGCAGCGCTCCGGCGTGCACCTCGCGCGGGTCGAGGAGGAGGGCCGGGCGGTCGGCGTGGTCTTCCTGGAGGACATCCTCGAGGAGCTGGTCGGCGAGGTCCGGGACGCGATGCAGCGGGGCGCGATCCGGCACTAGCCGGGCGGTTCGCCGGGTTCGACTGACCCGGACGTGGGACCTTCGTCACACGTTCGGGTCACCCCGGTGGGTGATTCCCCACGACACGCCGATGATCCGTCAACGAACTTCCCGGCAGGGGGTTGGAGCGGGGCGTCGGCGCCGTTATGGTTTCGTGATCGCCCTCCCGGTCAGCAGGTCCCGCGCGGTCTCGCGCGCCCGCTCGGAGGAGGGTCGCCCTCGTCCGTCAGCGAGCATCGGAGGTCCCGTGGCGTCGCACAGCGCGCAGCCCGCCGCCACCGGTTCGCCGACCCGTCGCCAGCTCCGCGAGGCGGCGGCCCGCGCGGCCTCCGCGCCCGCTGGTGCCGCGCCCGCCGAGGCCGACCCCGCGATCCCCGCCCGCCGCTCGCCGTCCAACCCGCTCGCGCGCTGGGGCACCCGCGCCGGGGTCCTGCTGACCATCGCCGCGGTGACCGTGGCGGTGCCGCTGTCGCAGGAGGCGGCGCGCAGCGACGACACGTTCACCGACGCCGAGGCCGACGCGACGCTGCCGACCACCGTCGAGGCGCTGACGTCGTCCGCGTCGGTCGTGCTGCCGCCCGCCTCGCTCGTGTCCTCCGACGCGACCGCGCTGCGCGCCGAGGTGGGCGCCAGCCGCAGCGAGGACCGCGAGATCCTGCCCGGCTGCAGCGGCGAGGCCGGCACCGGCAGCGCCAACGGCCAGCTCCCCGCGTCGGACCTCTGCTACCTCTGGGACGGCAGCACGAAGCTGCGCGCCGACGCCGCGGAGGCGCTCGCCGAGCTGAACGAGATGTGGGTGACCCGGTTCGGCACCGACCTGTGCCTGTCGAGCGGCTACCGCACCCTCGCCGAGCAGCGCGCGGTGAAGGCCCAGAAGGGCGGCCTGGCCGCCCCCGCCGGGCGCAGCAACCACGGCTGGGGCCTCGCGGTCGACCTGTGCAGCTCGCAGACCACCGGCGCGCAGTGGGAGTGGCTGAACGAGAACGCGCCGGTGTTCGGCTGGGAGAACCCCGCGTGGGCCCGGCCGGGCGGCAGCGGCCCCTACGAGCGCTGGCACTGGGAGTACACCAAGGGCGTCATGGCCGACGGCGAGTACTACGGCTGACGTCCCCCCGACACGAGGAAGCCCCCGCCGGTGATCCGGCGGGGGCTTCGTCGTCCGTGCGGGCGGGCCGGCTCAGGCCAGCGTCATGCCCCACGCCACCTCGTGCGTGGCGCCGGGCGCCAGGCGGACCAGCCGCTCGCCGGTGCGGAACGCGTCCGCGATGCAGCTCATCGGCTCCGCGGCCACGCCCCGGCGCGCGATGCGCGGGATGCCGTTGCCGGTGCACACCTGCCAGGTGTCCATCGAGCCGTCCATCCACATGGCGGCGCCGCGGCCGTCGGCGCCCGTGAGCACGATCCAGGACAGGCCGTCGGCGTCCCGGGTCACGTCGACGAACGCGTCGTCCAGCGCGACGCCGACCAGGGGCTGCGGGGTGCGGCGGTCCTCGGCGCCGGACAGCGGCCGGGTGCCGGTCGGCAGCAGGCGCGGGTCGTTGGTGACCTGCGAGGTGGCGTCGACGCGCAGGGTGCACTCGTCGACCGTGCCGTCGCCGGGGGAGAGCCACGGGTGGAACCCGATGCCGTACGGGGCGTCCGTGCCGGACAGGTTGGTCGCGGCGACGTGCACGCGCAGGCCGGCGTCGGACAGCGCGTACGTGACGTCGAGGCGCAGCGACCACGGGTAGCCGGGGGTCGGCACCAGGTCGTGCCGCAGCGTCACGGAGGCGTCGTCGCCCGCGACCCGCTCGAACCGGACGTGCGCCACGAGGCCGTGCAGGGCGGTCATGCGGTCGGGCTCGGTGACGGGGACCTGGTACTCGGTCCCGTCCCAGGTGTACTGCCCGTCGCCCAGCCGGTTGGGCCAGGGGGCGAGCACGGCCCCGGAGTAGGCGGGGGCGAGGGCGTCCTCGGCGAACGGGAGCACGACGTCGCGGCCGTCGACCGCGTAGGTGCGGACGCTGGCGCCGACCTCCGCGATCGTGGCGCGGTGCGCGCCGTGGGCGAGGTGGTACTGGCGTCCGGAGGGGGGCAGCGGTGTCGGCAACGTCACGTCCCACACCGTAGTGGCTGCCGGGGACACCCCCGTGCGCGTGCGACGGCGCGTCACCCGGTAGCCTGGACCGTCGTGGCAGCCACCGACTTCCCCGCCGAGATCCGCGACCTGCGCAGCACGCTCCAGTCGATCCAGGCGGTGTCCGACCCCACGGCCCTCCGCGCGAAGATCGCCGACCTCTCCGAGCAGGCGTCCGCGCCCGACCTGTGGGACGACCCCGAGTCGGCCCAGAAGGTCACCAGCGCCCTCAGCGCGGCGCAGGCCGAGCTCGACCGCGTCGACAAGCTCGGCGGCCGGATCGACGACCTGGAGACCCTCGTCGAGCTCGCGGCGGAGGAGGACGACGCCGACACGCTCGCCGAGGCGGAGGCGGAGCTCACGTCGATCAGCAGGGACCTGGGCGAGCTCGAGGTCCGCACGCTGCTGAACGGCGAGTACGACCAGCGCGAGGCCGTCGTGACGATCCGCGCGGGCGCCGGCGGCGTCGACGCGGCGGACTTCGCCGAGATGCTCATGCGCATGTACCTGCGCTGGGCCGAGCGGCACGGCTACCCGACCGCGGTCCTCGACACCTCCTACGCGGAGGAGGCGGGCCTGAAGTCCGCGACCTTCGAGGTGAAGGCGCCGTACGCGTTCGGGCACCTGTCCGTCGAGGCCGGGACGCACCGGCTGGTGCGCATCTCCCCGTTCGACAACCAGGGCCGGCGGCAGACGTCGTTCGCCGCGGTCGAGGTCATCCCGCTCATCGAGCAGAGCGACGACAACATCGAGATCCCCGAGTCCGAGATCAAGGTCGACGTGTTCCGCTCGTCCGGCCCCGGCGGGCAGTCGGTCAACACGACCGACTCCGCCGTCCGCATGACCCACCTGCCGACCGGCATCGTCGTGTCGATGCAGAACGAGAAGTCGCAGATCCAGAACCGCGCCGCGGCGCTGCGCGTCCTGCAGTCCCGCCTGCTGCTCGTCCGCAAAGCCGAGGAGGACGCGAAGAAGAAGGAGCTCGCGGGGGACATCAAGGCGTCCTGGGGCGACCAGATGCGGTCGTACGTGCTCCACCCGTACCAGATGGTCAAGGACCTGCGCACCGAGCACGAGGTCGGCAACACGTCGGGCGTGTTCGACGGGGACATCGACGGGTTCATCGAGGCCGGCATCCGCTGGCGCCGCTCGGCCCAGAACTGACCCCCAGCGGGTCACGGTTCGGGGTCGTTCCGCGGCCGACCCTTGCGCACGCTGGCGCGACGCTCATATGTTGTCGCTCGCAACATAGTCCGCGCCCAGGCACGGAACGCGCGCACCCGGGCGCCGTCCAACGCAAGGGGGACCGATGCGACGAAGCATGTTCCTGGCGACGGCGGCCGTCACGGCCACCGGGTTGCTGCTGGCGGGGTGTGCCAGCGGCGACGACTCGTCCGGCGGGAGCACGGAGACCGAGGGCGGGACCACCACCGCCAAGGTCGGCGTGATCCTGCCCGACTCCAAGTCGTCCGCGCGGTGGGAGACCGCCGACCGCAAGTACCTGGAGGAGGCGTTCCAGGCGGCGGGGGTCGACTACGACATCCAGAACGCGCAGGGTGACAAGACGCAGTTCCAGACGATCGCCGACCAGATGATCACCAGCGGCGTCAACGTGCTGATGATCGTCAACCTCGACTCCGGCTCCGGCAAGGCCGTGCTGTCCAAGGCCCAGTCCCAGGGCATAGCGACGATCGACTACGACCGCCTCACCCTCGGCGGCGGGGCCGACTACTACGTCTCGTTCGACAACGTCGAGGTCGGCCGGCTGCAGGGGCAGGGGCTCGAGAAGTGCCTGACCGACGCCGGGAAGACGACCGCGAACATCGTCTACCTCAACGGCTCGCCGACCGACAACAACGCGACGCTGTTCAACGAGGGCGCCGTGGAGGCGCTGTCCACGAAGGTCGACGGCGGCGAGTACACCGTGGTCGCCGACCAGGCCGTGCCCGACTGGGACAACCAGCAGGCCGGCACGATCTTCGAGCAGATGTACACCGAGACCGGCGGGAAGATCGACGGGGTGCTCGCGGCGAACGACGGCCTCGGCAACGCGGCGATCGCGATCCTCAAGAAGAACGGGGTCAACGGCACCGTGCCGGTCACGGGCCAGGACGCCACCGACCAGGGGCTGCAGAACATCCTGGCCGGCGACCAGTGCATGACGGTCTACAAGGCGGTCAAGAAGGAGGCCGACGCGGCCGCCGCGCTGGCCGTCGCCCTGGCCGACGGGGAGGACCCCTCGGACCAGGCGACCGCGACCGTCACCGACACCGAGTCGGGCGAGGACGTCGCCTCGGTGCTGCTCTCGCCCGAGGCGATCTACTTCGACGACGTGAAGGACGTCATCGCCGACGGCTACACCACGAAGGAGAACGTCTGCACCGCCGAGCTCGCCGACGCGTGCGCCCAGGCGGGCATCTCCTGACGCTCCCGCGACCCGGGGCGGCCCGCGCGGTCGCCCCGGGTCGTCCCCGCCCGAGACGAGGTGGACGATGACCGAGACCGTCGCCGACGACCGCCCCACCGCCCCCGACGCGTCCCCGCCGACGCTCGAGGTCCGCGGCGGGCACAAGAACTTCGGGGCCGTGCACGCGCTGCGCGGCGTGGACCTCGTGGCCTGCGCGGGGGAGGTCACCGCGCTGGTCGGGGACAACGGCGCCGGCAAGTCGACGCTCATCAAGTGCGTCGCGGGCATCTACCCGTTCGACGCCGGCGAGGTGCTGTTCCAGGGCCGGCCGGCGCGGATCTCGGACCCCGCGGCGGCGAACGAGCTCGGCATCGAGGTCGTCTACCAGGACCTCGCGCTGTGCGACAACCTCGACATCGTCCACAACATGTTCCTGGGCCGGGAGCTCCGCAAGGGGATCCGCCTGGACGAGGACGCGATGGAGACCCGGGCCGCGCAGGTGCTGGCGTCGCTGTCGGTGCGGACCGTGCGGTCCATCCGGCAGCACGTCGCGAGCCTGTCCGGCGGGCAGCGGCAGACCGTGGCGATCGCCCGCGCCGTGCTGTGGAACTCCACGCTCGTGATCCTCGACGAGCCGACCGCGGCGCTCGGGGTCGCGCAGACCGAGCAGGTGCTGCAGCTCGTGCGCCGGCTCGCCGACGCCGGGCTCGCGGTGATCCTGGTCAGCCACAACATGAACGACGTGTTCGCGGTCGCGGACTCCATCTCGGTGCTCTACCTCGGGCAGACGGCCGCGCAGGTGCGGGCCGCCTCGACCAGCCGGGCCGAGATCATCGAGCTCATCACCAGCGGCTCCATGGGCGCCGGGCGACCGGCCGGCCCGCCCGCGGGCCCGAGCACCGACGGGAGCCCGTCATGACCGCGCCGACGCTCCAGCCCCCGTCCGTCTCGCCGTCCGCGCTCGCCGGGGCGGTCGAGCAGCCCACGTTCTCCGAGGCCGTCGGCGCGTACGTGCGCCGGGTCCGCGGCGGCGACATGGGGTCGCTGCCCGCGGTGCTCGCGCTCGCCGTGCTGGCCGCCGGGTTCACCATCGCCAAGCCGGAGACGTTCCCGTCCGCGCTCAACGTCGCGAACCTGTTCCAGCAGGGGGCGGTCGTCGTCACCATCGGCATGGGCCTGGTGTTCGTGCTGCTGCTCGGCGCGATCGACCTGTCCGCCGGGTTCGCGTCCGGCGTCTGCGGGGCCATCCTCGCGACCACGCTGACCGACTTCGGCTGGCCCTGGTACGCCTCGCTCGCCGTCACGCTGCTGACCGGCGTGGTGATCGGCACGCTCATCGGCCTGCTGGTCGCGCGCGTGGGCATCCCGTCGTTCGTGGCGACCCTCGCGGCGTTCCTCGCGTTCCAGGGGATCGTGCTGCTCATCATCGGCGCCGGCGGCAACGTCTCCATCACCGACCCGGTGATCCTGGCCATCCAGAACGAGCGTGCCCCCGGCGATCGGCTGGGTGCTCGCGGTGGTGGCCGTCGCCGCGTACGCGTTCCAGTCGCTCGGCACCTGGCGGCACCGGCGCGACCGCGGGCTGCTGACCGCGCCGCTCGGGCTCGTGGTGCTGAAGATCGTCGTGCTCGCGGCGGTGGTGCTCGCGCTCGTGTACGCGCTCAACCAGGAGCGCAGCCTGAACCCGGCGCGCACCTCCATCCAGGGCGTGCCGATCGTCGTGCCGATCATCGCGCTGCTCGCGCTGCTGCTCGGGTTCGTGCTGACCCGCACCCCGTTCGGCCGGCACATCTACGCGGTCGGCGGCAACGCCGAGGCCACCCGGCGGGCGGGCATCCCGGTCGCCGGCGTCCGGCTCGCGTGCTTCATGATCTGCTCGACGATGGCCGCGGTCGCCGGGGTGTTCGCGGCGTCGCGGGCGACGTCGGTGGACCCCAACGCGGGCGGGTCGAACGTGCTGCTGTACGCGGTGGGGGCCGCCGTCATCGGCGGGACGTCGCTGTTCGGCGGCAAGGGGCGCATCCTCGACGCGCTCATCGGCGGCGCGGTCATCGCCGTCATCGACAACGGGATGGGCCTGCTCGGGTACTCCGCGGGGGTCAAGTATGTTGTGACCGGCGGCGTGCTCGCGGTCGCCGCGGCCGTCGACGCCCTGTCCCGCCGCCGCGCGCGGGCCACCGGCCGGGTCTGATCGGGCGCCCCCGGCGCCAGGGGACGGAGGCGGACGTGCGGCTCGGTGCGGACCCGCCGGTGCGCCGCGCCGACGCGTCCGGCCCCGACGAGGTCCGCCGCGCCAACCTGTCCGCCGTCCTGCGGATGCTGCACGTGCACGGCCCGGCCACCCGGTCCGACATCGTCGCGGCGACCGGGTTCAACCGGTCGACGGTCGGGGCGCTGACGTCCGAGCTCGGCCGGGTCGGGCTCGTCCGGGAGCGGCCCGGCGTCGTCCGCGGCAAGGGTCGCCCGTCGCTCGTCGTCGAGCCCGTGAGCACCGGGGTGCACGTGCTCGCGTTCGACGTCACCCAGTCCAGCGTCGGCGCCGCCCTCGTCGGCCTGGGCGGGTACATCCTGCAGATCCGGCGGCGGCTGCACGGCACCTCCCCGCAGGACGTGGCCGGCGTGGTCGCCCTCGTGGCGGGGCTCGCCGAGGAGATGCTGCGCCGCGCCGCGCCCGGGTCCGTGTGCCTCGGGCTCGTCGTCTCGGTGCCCGGCAGCGTCCGGCAGCCCGACGGCCTGGTGCGCAGGTCGCCGTCGCTGCACTGGTACGAGGTGCCCCTGGCCGACCTGCTGCGCGCGGCCACCGGGGGCGCGTACCCCGTGGCGGTCGGCAACGACGGCGACCTCGGCGTCGTCGCCGAGCACCTGCGCGGCGCCGCCCGGGGCAGCCGCGACGTGCTGTACGTGCGCGGCGAGGCCGGGGTCGGCGGCGGGGTGGTCGTCGACGGGGAGCTGCTCAAGGGCGCCGGCGGCTACGCCGGGGAGGTCGGGCACATCGTCGTCCGCCCGGGCGGTCGCGTGTGCTCGTGCGGCGCCCGGGGCTGCTGGGAGGCCGAGGTCGGGGACGCCGCGATCATCCGGGCCGCCGGGCGGGACCCGCGCGAGTCGGAGATCGAGGACGTCCTGTCCGACGTGGCCGTCGGGAACCGGCGGGCGGTGGCGGGGGTGCGGCGCACGGGGGAGTGGGTCGGCACGGGGCTCGCGACGCTGGTGAACCTCTTCAACCCCGCGGTCGTCGTGCTCGGCGGGACCCTCGGCGCGCTGTACCCGACGATGGAGCCGGCGCTCGCGGAGACGTTCGCGCGGGCGCTCGGGCCGATCCGGGAGCAGGCGCTGCTCGTGCGGTCGGAGCTCGGGTCGGACGCGCAGCTCGTCGGGGCGGCCGAGGTGGGGTTCGCGGACGTGCTGGAGGACCCGCTGGGGACGCTGGCGCGGCGGGGGGCCGCCGGGGCGGCGGCGGGGGCGGCGCTGGTGCCGCACCCGCACCTGGGCTGAGGCGCGTCGCCGGACGGGCAACGCCTCCCTGGCGGGCTCGCGCGCCGCTGCGCGGCGGCCGAATCCGGACGAACCGGGACAGGCTGACCGCGGAGGGCCGACTCACAGGTCCCGGCCCGGCGTGTCACGGACGGGTCACGACGGGCCGCTGCCTACGCTCGTCGCGGCCAGGTCCCGCAACACACCCTCCCGTCCCCCAGCACTGGCCGCCTTCGCCTGTGATCAGATTCGAGAACGTCACCAAGGTCTACGCGCGCGGCGCCCGCCCCGCGCTGGACCAGATCACCCTGGACGTCGAGCGCGGCGAGTTCGTGTTCCTCGTCGGGGCGTCCGGCTCCGGGAAGTCCACCTTCCTGCGCCTGGTGCTGCGCGAGGAACGGCCGACGGCGGGCCGGGTGTTCGTCGCGGGCAAGGACATGACGACGCTGTCGTCGTGGAAGGTCCCGCACCTGCGCCGCCAGATCGGCGCGGTGTTCCAGGACTTCCGGCTGCTGCCGAACAAGACGGTGTTCGAGAACGTGGCGTTCGCGCTGCAGGTCATCGGCAAGCCGCGGCACCACATCCTGTCGACGGTGCCCGACGTGCTGGAGATGGTCGGCCTCGCGGGCAAGGAGAAGCGCCGCCCGCACGAGCTGTCCGGCGGCGAGCAGCAGCGCGTGGCGATCGCGCGCGCGTTCGTGAACCGGCCGTCGATCCTGCTGGCGGACGAGCCGACCGGCAACCTCGACCCGACGACCTCCCTGGGGATCATGCGCCTGCTCGACCGGATCAACCGCACGGGGACGACGGTCGTCATGGCGACGCACGACGACGAGATCGTCGACCAGATGCGCAAGCGCGTCATCGAGCTGTCCGGCGGCGAGCTGGTCCGGGACCAGTCCCGCGGCGTCTACGGCTCGGACCGCTGAGGGGAGGGGCGACGTGCGACTGCAGTTCATCCTCTCCGAGATCGGGATCGGCCTCCGCCGGAACCTGTCGATGACCGTGTCGGTCATCCTCGTGACCTTCGTGTCGCTGACCTTCGTCGGCTCGGCCGCGCTGCTGCAGATGCAGATCAGCAAGATGAAGGACGACTGGTACGACCGCGTCGAGGTGGCGGTCTACCTCTGCCCGGCGGGCCAGTCGCCCGAGCCGACCTGCGCCGGCGGCGAGGTCACCGACGAGCAGAAGCAGGCGATCATGGACGCCCTCGAGGCGCCCGACGTGAAGCCGTACATCGCCGGCACCTTCGAGGAGTCGAAGGAGCAGGCGTTCGAGACCTTCCAGCGGCAGTTCGAGGGCCAGTTCTGGGCGCAGGTCACCACCGTGGACGACATGAACGAGTCGCTCCGGATCAAGCTCACGGACCCGGAGAAGTTCGAGGTCGTCGCGGACGTGCTGCAGGGGCGGCAGGGCGTCGAGAAGGTCCAGGACCAGCGCGAGCTCTACAACACCCTGTTCCGGGTGCTGAACAGCGCGACGCTGCTGTCCGTCGGGCTCGCCGGTGTCATGCTGCTCGCGGCCGTGCTGCTCATCACGACGACCATCCGGCTGTCCGCCATGAGCCGCCGCCGGGAGACCGGGATCATGCGGATGGTCGGCGCGTCGAACCTGTTCATCCAGCTGCCGTTCATGCTCGAGGGCGCGATCGCCGCGACCATCGGCGCGGTGCTGTCCGTGGCGGGCCTGTGGGCGGGGGCGAAGTACCTCGTCGCCGACTGGCTGGGCGGGCAGATCGCGTGGATCCCGTTCGTCACGACGAACGAGGTGTGGCAGATCGCGCCGTTCCTCGTGGCCGCCGCGATCCTGCTCGCCGCGATCTCGTCCCTGGTCACCCTGAGCCGTTACACGAAGGTCTGAGATGAGCGCGCCGAGCCCGTCCCGTCCCCGCCGCCTGCGCCTGGTCGCCGGCGCCGTCGCGAGCGTGCTCGCCGTGCTGGTCGGGCTCACCGCGGCGGGACCCGCAGCCGGGGACGACCTGGACGACCGGAAGTCGGCGCTCGAGCAGCAGCAGGCCGCCAAGGAGCAGGCGCGCGCGGACGCGGAGGCGGCGCTCGAGGGCCTGAGCGAGCAGTTCCAGCAGGCCGCGCAGGCCCTGCTGGACATCGAGCAGCAGCTGCCGGGCGCGCAGCAGGCGCTGGCGGACGCGGAGGCCGCGCTCGCCGGCTTCGAGCGGGAGGCCGCGCTCATCGCCGCGCGGCTGCAGGACGCCGAGGAGCAGGAGTCGACGATCGCGTCGACGATCGACACCGACACCGCCCGGGCCGACGAGATCCGCGGCCAGATCGGCCAGATGGCCCGCCAGGCCTACCAGGGTGGCCCGGGGCTCACGAGCCTCGACCTGGTGGTCGGCGCGCAGACCGTCGAGGAGTTCACCGAGCAGTACGGGCTCGCCACCGCCGCGCAGCGCGCGCAGGAGGAGGTGATGGACGAGCTCGCGACGATCAAGGCCAACAACGAGAACGCCCAGGCGCGGCTCGCCGCGGTCCGCGAGCGGATCACCGAGCTCAAGGCGGAGGCCGACGCCAAGGTCGCCCAGGCGGAGCAGGCCCGCCAGGAGGCCGCCGACCGGAAGGCCGAGGTCGAGCGCCTGATCGCCGAGCAGACGGCGAAGAAGGCGCAGCTCGAGAGCCAGAAGGCCGCGGCGCAGGCGGAGATCGACAAGATCGACGCGGAGACGGCGGCGATCCGCAGCGACATCGAGAAGATCGCCGCGGAGCAGCGCGCCCGTGCCGCCGCGGCGGGCCAGGCGCCGCCCGCGCCCAGCGGCAACGTCAGCGGCGCCCTGTTCGGCAACCCGACGTCGATCAACCCCGTCTACGTCACGAGCGAGTACGGGATGCGCCTGCACCCGATCCTCGGGTACTACCGGCTGCACGCCGGCATCGACCTGCGCACGTACTGCGGCACGCCGATCTACGCGGCCAAGGACGGCACCGTGCAGTGGGCGAAGTGGCGCAACGGCTTCGGCAACCAGGTGATGGTCGACCACGGCTTCGTGAACGGGAACTCGCTCATGACGTCGTACAACCACATGACGAGCTTCGTCGTCGGCGCCGGCCAGGCGGTGTCCCGCGGCCAGCTGCTCGGGTACTCCGGGAACACCGGCACGTCGGCGGCCTGCCACCTGCACTTCGAGGTGTACGTCAACGGGGCCACGGTGAACCCGCGGCCGCTGCTCGGCCTGTAGCGGAATCCGGTGGGCGCCCGGGTGAGCGCCGGATAGGCTGCTGCGTCGCCGCGCACGCACGAGACCCCAGGAGGACGCCGCCATGGCCAAGCAGAGCGGACGGTCGCTGGTGGCCTCGAACCGCAAGGCGCGCCACGACTACACGATCGAGGACGTCTTCGAGGCGGGCGTCGTGCTCACCGGCACCGAGGTGAAGGCGCTGCGCGCCGGCCGGGCGTCGCTGGTGGACGGCTGGTGCTCGATCGACGGCGGCGAGGCCTGGCTCGAGGGCGTGCACATCCCGGAGTACTCGCAGGGCACGTGGACGAACCACGCCCCGCGCCGGAAGCGGAAGCTGCTGCTGCACCGCGACGAGATCGACCGGCTGGAGTCGAAGACCCGCGAGAAGGGCCAGACGATCGTCCCGCTGGCGCTGTACTTCCTGGACGGGCGCGCGAAGGTGGAGATCGCCCTCGCGCGCGGCAAGAAGGACTGGGACAAGCGCCAGGCCCTGCGCGAGCGCCAGGACAACCTCGAGGCCCAGCGCGCGATGCGGGAGAAGCGCGACCGCTGACCTGCGCGCTCGCCCTGCGCGCTCGCCGAGACTGCAGGATCCGTCTGCGCGGGAGCCGCGTGCGGCCGCGAATCCTGCAGTCTCAGCGCGTTGCGGGTCGGGCGAGGGCCGCGCGGAGGGTGCCGGGGTCCGTCGTCGGGCGGTCGCAGACGAAGCCGCGGCACACGTAGGCCGCCGCGCGGGCGTCGACCAGGGGGCGGTCCCGGAGCAGCGGGACGGCGTCCGGGGTCGCCGCGACCTCGTCGGGGTCGCCCTGCGCGAGGACCAGTCCGGGCGCGGGCGAGCGGACCGCGGTCCGGACCAGCGCGACCCGTCCCGGGTCGTCCGCGCGCCCGACCACCGCGACCTCGCGCGGCCCGTCGAGGACGGCCTCGGCCACGGCGAGCGCCCAGCCGACCGCGCGCGGGTGCTGGTGCGCGATCGACAGCGGGGCGGCGAGGGCGAGCTCGGCGGCGCGCCGGTCCGTCGCCGAGCCGGTGAGCGCCGCGTGCGCGAGCAGGGCGCCGGCGGCCGCCGCCTGGCCGTTCGCCGAGGGGCCGTCCGCGACGTCGGGCCGGCCGGACAGCCGGGCCACGACCGGGTCGGTCTGGTCGGCGGCGGTCTCCCGGAAGGCGTGCCCGGGCGCGGCGAACCGGGTGCGGACGGTCTCCAGCAGGGCACCGGCGCGTCCGGACCAGTGCGGGTCGCCGGTGGCGCCCGCGAGCACGAGGTACCCCTCGGCGACCGCGGCGTAGTCCGCGAGCACGCCCGGGGCCGTGCCGACCGCGCCGTCCCGGGAGGTGCGGACGAGCCGGGCCAGGCCGTCGCCGCCGGTGAGGGTGTGCACGTCGTCGAGCAGCCGGGCGGCGTCGGCGGCGGCGGCGACCCACTCGCGGCGCTCCAGCATCGTGCCCGCCTCGGCCAGGGCGGCGACCGCGAGCCCGTTCCAGGCGGCCACGACCTTGTCGTCCCGCGCGGGCTGCGGCCGGGCCGCCCGGGCGCGGAGCAGGGCCCGGCGCACGCGCTCGAACCGGACCTCGTCGTCGGGGTCGGCGCGCAGCGTGAGCACGGAGGTGCCGGCCTCGAACGTGCCGGCCTGCGTGACGCCGAGCACCGAGGCGGCCCAGGCGGCGTCCTCCGGGCCGAGCGCCTCGGCCAGGGTCGCCGGGGTCCAGACGTACGTCGCGCCCTCGATGCCGGCGGTGTCGGCGTCGAGCGAGGACGCGAATCCGCCCTCGGGCGTGCGCAGGTCGCGGAGCAGGAAGCCGGCGGTGCCCTCGACGACGCGCCGGGCCAGGTCCGAGCCGGTGAGCCGCCACGCGTGCGCGTACACCCGCAGCAGCATCGCGTTGTCCTCGAGCATCTTCTCGAAGTGCGGCACGGTCCACGTCGCGTCCACGGCGTACCGGGCGAACCCGCCGCCGACCTGGTCGGCCATGCCGCCGCGGGCCATGGCCTCGAGGGTGCCGGTGGCCATCGCGAGGGCCCGCTCGTCGCCGGTGCGGGCCGCGCGGCGCAGCAGCCACTCCAGGACGGTGGACGGCGGGAACTTGGGGGCACCGCCGAAGCCGCCGTGCTCCGCGTCGTGGGTCGCGGCGAGGGCGGTGAGGGCGCGGTCGGCCACCTCCGCGACGGCGGCGAGGTCGAGCGCGGGGCCGTCCTGGTCCGGGGCCGGCTCGGCGTCGGGGCCGGCCCCCGCGGCACCCGGCCGCCCGCCGCCCAGCGCCGCCAGCAGCTCCGCCGCCCCGCCGCGCACCTCGTCCCGGCGCTCCCGCCACGCCCGGGACAGCGCGTCGAGCACCTGCCGGAACGACGGGTGCCCGCCGACGGGGACGGGCGGGTAGTACGTCCCGCAGAAGAACGGGTCGCCCTCGGGGGTGGCGAACACGGTCATCGGCCAGCCGCCCTGCCCGGTCATCGCCTGGGTGGCGGCCATGTACGCCGCGTCGAGGTCGGGCCGCTCCTCCCGGTCGACCTTGACGTTGACGAAGCGGCTGTTCATCGCGGCGGCGGTCTCCGGGTCCTCGAAGGACTCGTGCGCCATGACGTGGCACCAGTGGCAGGACGCGTACCCGACGGACACCAGCAGCGGGACGTCGCGGCGGCGGGCCTCGGCGAAGGCCTCCGGGCCCCACTCGTACCAGTCGACCGGGTTCGCGGCGTGCTGCCGCAGGTACGGGCTGGTGCTCCTCGCGAGGCGGTTGGGCATGGCCCCACTGTCGCCCGCGGGCGGCCGGGCTGCACCCGGGGCGGGCCACGCATCACGACGTTGTCACGATTCAGAGGGGTCCGTGGGGCCTTCGACACCGGCACCGCTCCCGGCGTGGCCGACAGGACCCACCGACGGCGTCGGATTGACCGGGACCTTCGTCCCGGGTACGGTTGTGAACCGATTCAACATCCGCCCGAGTCTGGAGCCGCAATGACGCACCCGGCCGTCGCCGACCTGATCGCCCGCTCGAACCGCCTGGGCGCGGACCACCGCACCACCAACTACGCCGGCGGCAACACCTCCGCGAAGGGCACCGCCCCCGACCCGGTGACGGGCGAGGACGTCGAGCTGCTCTGGGTCAAGGGCTCCGGCGGCGACCTCGGGACCCTGACCGAGCGCGGGCTCGCGGTGCTCCGGCTCGACCGGCTGCGCTCGCTCGTCGGCGTCTACCCCGGGGTGGACCGCGAGGACGAGATGGTCGCGGCGTTCGACTTCTGCCTGCACGGCCGGGGCGGCGCGGCGCCGTCGATCGACACCGCGATGCACGGGCTGGTCGACGCCCCGCACGTGGACCACCTGCACCCGGACGCGGGCATCGCGCTCGCGACCGCGGCCGACGGCGAGGCCCTGACCCGCGAGGTGTTCGGCGACCGGGTCGTGTGGGTCCCGTGGCGGCGGCCGGGGTTCCAGCTGGGGCTGGACATCGCGGCGATCAAGGAGGCGAACCCGCAGGCCGTCGGCTGCGTCCTCGGCGGGCACGGCATCACCGCGTGGGGCGCGACGTCCGCCGAGGCGGAGGTGCGGTCGCTGGAGATCATCCGCACCGCCGAGGCGTACATCGAGGACCGGACCGCGCGCCTCGGCCGGCACCCCTTCGGGCACACCCGGCCCGGCTTCGTCGCGCTCGGCGACGAGGAGCGGCGGGCGCGCGCGGCGGCCCTGGCGCCGGTGATCCGCGGGCTGGCGTCCACCGACCGCCCGCAGGTCGGCCACTTCACCGACTCCGAGGTGGTCCTCGACTTCGTGTCCCGCGAGGAGCTCGGCCGGCTCGCCGCGCTCGGGACGTCCTGCCCGGACCACTTCCTGCGCACCAAGGTCTCCCCGCTGGTGCTGGACCTGCCCGCCGACGCCCCGCTGGGCGAGGCCGTCGCCCGGCTGCGGGAGCTGCACGCCGCCTACCGCGAGGACTACCGCGCGTACTACGAGCGGCACGCCACCGGCGACAGCCCGCCGATGCGCGGCGCGGACCCGGCGATCGTGCTCGTGCCCGGCGTCGGCATGTTCTCGTTCGGCAAGGACAAGCAGACCGCCCGCGTCGCCGGCGAGTTCTACGTCAACGCCATCAACGTCATGCGCGGCGCCGAGGCGATCAGCACGTACGCCCCGATCGACGAGGCGGAGAAGTTCCGCATCGAGTACTGGGCGCTGGAGGAGGCGAAGCTCGCGCGGATGCCGCAGCCGAAGCCGCTGGCCACCCGCGTGGCGCTGGTGACCGGCGCGGGGTCGGGCATCGGGAAGGCCATCGCGGAGCGCCTGGCGGCCGAGGGCGCCTGCGTGGTGGTCGCCGACGTGAACCTCGAGGGCGCGCAGGAGGTGGCCGCCGCGCTGGGCGGACCGGACGTGGCCGTCGCCGTGCGCGCGGACGTCACCGACGAGGACGCCGTCGCCGCGCTGGTGCGGGAGTCCGTGCTGGCGTTCGGCGGGCTCGACCTGGTCGTGAACAACGCCGGGCTGTCGATCTCCAAGCCGCTGCTGGAGACCACCACCCGGGACTGGGACCTGCAGCACGACGTCATGGCGCGCGGGTCGTTCCTGGTGGCCCGCGAGGCCGCGCGGGCGATGATCCCGCAGGGCATGGGCGGCGACATCGTCTACATCGCGTCGAAGAACTCCCTGTTCGCCGGGCCGAACAACGTCGCGTACTCCGCGACCAAGGCGGACCAGGCGCACCAGGTCCGGCTGCTGGCCGCCGAGCTCGGCGAGCACGGCATCCGGGTCAACGGCGTGAACCCGGACGGCGTCGTGCGCGGGTCCGGCATCTTCGCGGGTGGCTGGGGTGCGCAGCGCGCCGCGACCTACGGCGTCCCGGAGTCCGAGCTCGGCGCCTACTACGCCCGGCGCACCCTGCTGAAGAAGGAGGTGCTGCCGGAGCACGTGGCCGCCGCGGTGTTCGCGCTCACCGGGCCGGACCTGGTGCAGACGACCGGGCTGCACGTCCCGGTCGACTCCGGCGTCGCCGCCGCGTTCCTGCGCTGAGGGTGCGAGGCTGAGCGACATGCGGATCGCCGTGTTCACGACCTGCCTGGTCGACACGCTGTTCCCCGGTGCCGCCGCGGCCACCGTCCGGCTGCTGGAGCGCCTGGGGCACGACGTCGACGTGCCGGCGGGCCAGGCCTGCTGCGGGCAGATGCACGTCAACACCGGGTACGCGCCCGAGGCCGTCGGCGTCGTGCGCAACCACGTCCGGACGTTCGCGCCGGTGCTGGACGGGGAGTGGGACGCGGTGGTCGCGCCGTCCGGGTCCTGCGTCGGGTCCGTCCGGCACCAGCAGGCCGTGGTCGCCCGCCGGCACGGCGACCCCGCGCTCGCCGACGCCGCGACGCGGGTGGCCGGGCACACCTACGAGCTGACCGAGCTGCTGGTCGACGTGCTGGGGGTCACCGACGTCGGGGCGTGGTTCCCGCACACGGTGACCTACCACCCGACGTGCCACTCGCTGCGGATGCTGCGCGTCGGCGACCGGCCCACCCGGCTGCTGCGGGCCGTCGAGGGGCTGGAGCTGCGGGACCTGCCGGACACCGACCAGTGCTGCGGGTTCGGCGGGACGTTCGCCCTGAAGAACTCGGCGACGTCGTCGGCGATGGTCCAGGACAAGGCCGAGGCGGTGCGCTCGACCGGCGCGGAGGTGCTGACGGCGGGGGACTGGTCCTGCCTGATGAACATCGACGGGGCCCTGCGGCGGACCGGGGCCGGGACGCGCGCGGTGCACCTCGCGGAGATCCTGGCGTCGACACGGGAGCGGCCGTGGGCCCCGGCCCCGGAGCCCGGCGGGCGGCGGGGGCGCCGGGCGCCGCGGGCGGGGGTGGCGCGGTGATCGTCGAGCTCGGGATGCCGGGCGTCGCCCCCAAGCCCGCCGCCCACCCGGACGACCCGCTGCGCTGGGGGCCGACGTTCCCGGCGGCCGCGGACGTCACCCTGGCGGACGCCCAGATGCGGGGCAACCTGCGCCGGGCGACGCGGACCATCCGGGACAAGCGGCTGGCCGTCACCGCGGAGCTCCCGGACTGGGAGGCGCTGCGCGACGCCGGCTCCGCGGTGAAGGCCGACGTGATGGCGCGGCTCCCGGAGCTGCTCGAGCAGCTCGAGGCCTCCGTCACCGCGCGCGGCGGCGTCGTGCACTGGGCCCGCGACGCGGCGGAGGCGAACCGGATCGTCACGGACATCGTGCGGGCCACCGGCGCCCGCGAGGTGGTCAAGGTCAAGTCGATGGCCACCCAGGAGATCGGGCTGAACGAGCACCTCGAGTCGGAGGGGATCGAGGCCACCGAGACCGACCTCGCGGAGCTGATCGTGCAGCTCGCCGGGGACCTGCCGTCGCACATCCTCGTGCCGGCCATCCACCGCAACCGGGACGAGATCCGGCAGATCTTCACCGACCGGATGGGCGACGCCCCGCCCGACCTCACGGCCGAGCCGCGCGTGCTCGCCGAGGCCGCCCGCGCCCACCTGCGCGCCCGGTTCCTGCGGGCCGGCGTCGCGGTCAGCGGCGCGAACCTGGCGGTCGCGGAGACCGGGACCGTCGCCGTCGTGGAGTCCGAGGGCAACGGGCGGATGTGCCTGACCCTGCCGCGCACCCTCGTCACGGTCATGGGCATCGAGAAGGTGCTGCCGGCGTTCGCCGACCTCGAGGTGTTCCTGCAGCTGCTGCCGCGGTCCTCGACCGGCGAGCGGATGAACCCGTACACGTCGATGTGGACCGGCGTGACGCCCGGGGACGGGCCGCAGGAGTTCCACCTGGTGCTGCTGGACAACGGCCGCACCCGGGCGCTCGCCGACGAGGTCGGGCGGCAGGCGCTGCACTGCATCCGGTGCTCGGCGTGCCTCAACGTGTGCCCCGTCTACGAGCGGACCGGCGGGCACGCGTACGGCTCGGTGTACCCGGGGCCGATCGGGGCGATCCTCACCCCGCAGCTGCTCGGCGTCGGCGCGCCCGGCGGCGACCCGCACGACCCCGCCGCCACGCTGCCGTTCGCGTCCTCGCTGTGCGGGGCGTGCTTCGACGCGTGCCCGGTGAAGATCGACATCCCGTCCGCGCTGGTGCACCTGCGCGAGCGCGCCACGCACCCCGGCGGCCGGGCGGCGCCCGGGGCGGTCACGGCGGCGATGGGCGGGGCGGCGTTCGTGCTGTCGGGCGGCACGCGGTTCCGGTGGGCCGGACGAGCGATGGCGCTCGCGGGGCGGCTGACGCGCGGGCACCGGTTCCGGCGGCTGCCGTTCCCCGGGTCGCGGTGGACGGTCAGCCGGGACACCCCGGCGCTGCCGGGCCGGACGTTCCGGGACTCCTGGGCCGCGCGCCGGCGACGGGCGGGCCGCGGACGGGCGGGGGAGACGCGATGACCGGGGACGCGCGGGCCGAGGTGCTGGGACGGGTGCGGGCGGCGCTCGCCGGGTCGGCGCCCGCCGGGCCGGTCCCACGGGGGTACCGGGCGGCGGGCTCGCTCGCGGCGCCCGGCGCCCCCGCGCTGGTGGAGCGCCTGGTGGACCGGCTGGTCGACTACCGGGCGGCGGTCGCCCGGACCACGGCCGCGGACCTGCCGGCCGCCGTCGCCGCGCAGCTCGCCGGGGCGGGGTCGGTCGTCGTGCCGCCGGGGCTGGACGCCGCCTGGCTCGGGGCCCTCGGCGCCGACGTCGCCGTGCGCCGGGACGACCCGCCGCTCACGCACGCCGACCTGGACGGCACCGGCGCGGTCCTCACCGCCTGCCGGGTCGCCGTGGCGGAGACCGGGACGATCGTGCTCGACGCCGCCCCCGACCAGGGGCGCCGGGCGCTGACGCTGCTGCCCGACCGGCACGTGTGCGTCGTGCGGGCGGACCAGGTCGTCGCCGGGGTGCCGGACGCCGTCGCGCTGCTCGGCGCGCACCCGGAGCGCCCGCTGACCTGGGTGTCCGGGCCGAGCGCGACGAGCGACATCGAGCTCGTGCGGGTCGAGGGCGTGCACGGTCCGCGGGACCTGCGGGTGCTGCTGGTCGCCGGGTAGCCCGCGCCCGGCGCGCGGGCGCGGGCCTCCGGCGGTAGACAGGAGGCGTGGGGGACGCCGTCGAGGACCCGCGCGTCACCGTGGTCGTGATGAGCCGCGACCGGTGCGCCGAGCTGGTCGCGTCCCTGGGGCGGCACCGCGCGCCCGTCGTGCTGGTCGACAACGGCTCGACGGACGGCACCGCGGGCGCCGTGCGCGCCGCCCACCCCCGGGTGCGCGTCGTCGAGGCCGGCCGGAACCTCGGGGCCGCGGCCCGGACGCTCGGGGTCCGGCTCGCCCGGACGCCCTACGTGGCGTTCGCGGACGACGACTCCTGGTGGGCGCCGGGCTCGCTCGCCCGCGCGGCCGCCGTGCTCGACGCCGACCCCGGCGTCGCCGTGGTGCAGGCGGGGATCCTCGTCGGGCCGGACGAGCGGCCGGACCCGTTCTGCGCGGTGCTCGCCGCCTCGCCGCTGCCGCGCTCCCCGCGCACGGACCTGCCCGCGGTGCTCGGCTTCGTGGCGTGCGCGGCGATGGTCCGCCGGGGCGCGTTCCTCGCCGCCGGCGGGTTCGACGACGTCGTGCGGTTCCCGGGGGAGGAGGAGCGGCTGGCGCTCGACCTGGCCGCCGCCGGGCACGTCCTGGTGCACGACCCCGCGGCCGTGGTGCACCACCACCCGTCCCCGCGCCGCGGCGACCCCGCCGCCCGGGCGGCGGCCGTGACCCGCAGCCGGCTGCTCACCGCCGCGCTGCGCCTGCCGTGGCCGTACGTCGCGCGGGACGCGGCCGGCGCGGTGCGCACGCCCGCGGGGCGCCGGGGGGTCCGCGCCGCCCTGCCCGACCTGCCGCGCGCGCTGGCCCGGCGACGGCCGGTGCCGCCGCGGGTCCGGCGGCTGCGGGCGCTGCTGGCCGCGCCGGCGCAGCCCGCCCCCTCCCGGACCGCGCCCTCCCCGCGCGTGCCCGCCGGCCCGGAGGACCCGCCATGACCCGCCCCCGCGAGCCGTTCCGCCGCGCGGTCGTGACCGGCGGCGCGGGGTTCCTCGGCAGCCACCTGTGCACCGCCCTGCGCGCCGCAGGGACGGAGGTCGTGTGCCTGGACAGCTTCCTCACCGGCACCCCGGCCAACGTGGCGCACCTGACCGACGACCCCGGCTTCCGGCTGCTGCGGTGCGACCTCACCGACTACGTGCACGTGCCCGGCCCGGTCGACGTCGTCCTGCACCTCGCCTCGCCCGCCTCGCCGGTGGACTACCTGCAGCTGCCGATCCAGACGCTCAAGGTCGGCGCGCTCGGGACGCTGCACGCCCTCGGTCTGGCCAAGGACAAGGGCGCGCGCTTCCTGCTCGCCTCGACGTCCGAGGTGTACGGCGACCCGCAGGTGCACCCGCAGCCCGAGAGCTACTGGGGGCACGTGAACCCCATCGGGCCGCGCGGCGTGCCTCGCCGAGGTCGTGCTGGCGGTGCTGCGGCACCGCGGGCTCGCCGGCGCGGTGCTGGTCGGGCACTCGATGGGCGCGCAGGTCGTGGCCGAGGCGATGCTCCGCGACCCCGAGGCCGTCCGCCGCGCCGTGCTGGTCGGTCCCGTCGTCGACCCGTCCGGTGCGACGGTCGCGCAGCAGGCGCTCCGGCTCGCGCGCGACGGCCGCCACGAGCCCGCCGGGGTGAACGCCGTCGTGGCGACGGACTACCTGCGCGCGGGGCCGCGGTGGTACTCGGCGGTGCTGCCGCACATGTTCGCCTACGACACCGCCGCCGGCGTCGCCCGGCTGCCCGGCCCCGTCGTCGTCGCCCGCGGCGAGCGGGACCCCGTCGCCTCGCGGGAGTGGGTCCGCCGGCTCGCGGACCTCGCGCCGTCCGGCACCGCCCGGGAGGTGCCGCGCGCCGGGCACGTCGCGATGGCCACGCACGCGCCGCTGGTGGCGCGCTGGGTGCGGGAGGACCCGTCGTGAGCCTGCTGCGCGAGACGGCCTGGCGCGTCGCCGACTACGCGTACGCGGCCGCGCGCCAGGTGGCCGGGCTGCTCTCGCGCACCACCCCTGACGCGTACACCCGCCCGAGTCCAGCCCGGGGGCCCGCGGTGCTGCTGCTGCCCGGCGTGTGGGAGTCCTGGCGGTTCCTGGAGCCGCTGGCCCGCGCGCTGCACGACCGCGGCCACCCCGTGCACGTCGTCGCCCCGTTCGGCCTGAACCGCCAGGGCGTCCCGCACATGGCCGACCTCGCCGCCGCGCACCTGCTCGAGGCCGACCTCCGGGACGTGGTCGTGGTCGCGCACTCCAAGGGCGGCCTGATCGGGAAGTCCCTCATGGGCCGCGCCGACGTGGGGGACCGGGTGCTCGGGATGGTCGCGATCAACACCCCGTTCTCGGGGTCCCCGTACGCCCGGTACCTGCCGCTGCCCTCGGTCCGGGTGTTCCGGCCCGACGACGCGGTGCTCACCGCGCTCGCGGCGCAGCGGGCCGACCACGGGCGGATCGTGTCGGTGGCGACCGTGTGGGACCCGCACATCCCCGGGGGCAGCGGGCTGCCCGGCGCGCGGTCGGTGGCGCTGCGCACGCCGGGGCACTTCCGGTCGCTGACGGACCCGGACCTGCTGCCGGTCGTGCTGACGGAGCTCCGGGGGTTCGCGCGGGCGGGGTGACGGCTGTTCGACAGGTGTTGGACGCGGTGCGTACCATGGTCGCATGCCCACCAAGCCCATCGGGTTCCGGCCCAACGCGGAGGACCAGCGCATCCTCGACGACGTGGCCCGCGAGGGTCAGACGGCGACCACGGCGCTCCGTCGCGGTCTTCGCCTGCTCGACCACGAGCGCTGGCTCGACCAGGCGCGGGCCGATGCGGCCCGGATCCGCGACGAGGACCTCGACGCCGAGCCGGACGCCTGGTGATCCGCGGCGCGGTCTACCGGGTCGACCTCGGTCGACCGCGGGGGCACGAGCAGGGTGGCCGCCGCTACGGGGTGGTCCTCTCGCCGACCGACATGCCGTGGTCGGTCGCGACGATCGCCCCGACGTCCACGAGCGCGCAGGCGTCGGTGTTCCGGCCCGAGCTGGAGATCGCGGGGCGGACGACCCGGGTGCTCGTGGACCAGCTCCGGACGCTCGACGTCGACCACGTCCACGGCGAGCCCGTGGACTACCTGAGCCGTGACCAGCTCGCCGAGATCGAGCACGCGCTGGCGCACTACCTCGGCCTGGTCCTCACGACCGTCGCCGACTGACGTCCCCGAGCGGGTCAGCTCCCCACGACGTCGCCCGCCCGCTGGGTCGGGTGCTCCGCGCCGCGCGAGCGCAGGACCGTGCGGCCCACGACCTGCTGCCACGTCGCCGTGCGCTCCGACCTTCCCCGGCCGACGAACGACACCGCCCAGTGCAGCAGCGTCGTGATCCGGTTCTTGAACCCCACCAGGTACACCAGGTGCACGCCGAGCCAGAGCAGCCAGGCGGCGAACCCGGAGGTCTCGACCGGCCCGATCTTCGCGACGGCCTGGAACCGGGACACCGTCGCGAGGCTGCCCTTGTCGTGGTACTCGAACGGCGCGCCGGTGGGCTCCCCGCGCAGGTGCCGCAGGATCTCCTCGGCCGCGTACCGGCCGGACTGCATCGCGGCGGGCGCCACCCCGGGCACGCCCTTCCGGGACGCCATGTCGCCGACCACGAACACCTCGGGGTGCCCGGGCAGCGAGCCGTTCGGCTCGACCACGACCCGGCCGGCGCGGTCCACCTCGGCGCCGGTCTGCTCGCCCAGGCTGCGGCCCAGCGGGGAGGCCGCGACGCCGGCGGCCCACACCTTCGTCTGCGCGTCGATGCGGGTGCGGTTGCCGTCCGGGTCCTCGACGTCCACGTAGTCGTCGTCGACGTCCACGACCTTGTGCCCCATGAGCAGCTCGACGCCGAGGCCCTCCAGGGTGCGGGCGGCGGCGTCCTGCAGCCGCTCCGGGTAGCCGGGCAGCACCTTCGGCACCGGGTCGACGAGCAGGATCCGCGCCTGCGCGGGGTCGAGGCGCCGGAAGTTCCCGCGCAGCGAGCGGTGCGCGAGCTCGGCGAGCTGCCCGGCCATCTCGACGCCGGTGGGCCCGGCGCCGACGACGACGAACGTGGTGAGCCGGGCGCGCGCCGCCGGGTCGGTGGCGAGCTCCGCGAGCTCGAACGCGCCGAAGATCCGGCCGCGCAGCTCCAGGGCGTCGTCGATGCTCTTCAGCCCGGGCGCGTGGTCGGCGAACCGGTCGTTGCCGAAGTAGGACTGCCCGGCCCCGGCGGCGACGATGAGGCTGTCGTACGAGGTGCGCGTCTCGCCGAGCGGGGACGACGACACGACCACCCGGTTCGCGACGTCGATCTCGGTGACCACCCCCAGGAGCACCCGGGCGTTGCGCTGCTGGCGGAGCACGTCGCGCGCGGCGGGCGCGATCTCCCCGACCGACAGCACGCCGGTGGCCACCTGGTAGAGCAGCGGCTGGAACAGGTGCGTCGCGGTCCCGTCGACCACCGTGACCCGCACGGGCGCGTCCGCGAGGGCCTTGGTGGCGAACAGGCCGCCGAACCCGGAGCCGATGACGACGACGTCGTGCGGCTTGCCGGGGCCGTGCGAGGTGCCGGGGCTGCGCGAGGGGAGCGAGGACGCGGACATCGGGCGGTCCTTCCGCGGGTGGGTGCCGGGACCCGTCCGACCCTACGAGCGCGCCGCCGACGCCGCGCGGGGAGCGTCAGGCGGGCGGGGCGAGGATGTCCGAGAGCCGGAAGCCCACCGGCTCCTCGAGCTGCGCGTAGGTGCACGTCGCGGGGTCGCGGTCGGTCCGCCAGCGCCGGAACTGGGCGGTGTGCCGGAACCGGTCGCCCTCCATGTGGTCGTACGCGACCTCGACGACGAGCTCGGGGCGCAGCGGCTCGAACGACAGGTCCTTGCTGGCGTTCCACCGGCTGACCGCCCCGGGCATCCGCTTGCCCTCGTGCGCGGACTGGTCCGCCCACTGCGCCCACGGGTGGCCGGCGAGGTCGCCGTCCCGGTAGGGGGCGAGCTCGTCGAGCAGGGACTTCCGCCGGGCCATCGGGAAGGACGCCGCGACCCCGACGTGCTGCAGCCGGCCGTCGTCGGTCCACAGGCCCAGCAGCAGCGACCCCACCACCGGCCCGGACTTGTGCCAGCGGAAGCCGGCCACGACGCAGTCGGCGGTGCGGGCGTGCTTGACCTTGAACATGGTCCGCTTGTCCGGCTGGTAGGTGCCGTCGAGCGGCTTGGCGACGACACCGTCCAGGCCCGCACCCTCGAACCGGGCGAACCAGTCCCGCGCCTCGGCGAGGTCGGCGGTCGCGGGGGTGACGTGCACGGGCGCCTGCGCCCCGGCGAGCGCGTCCACCAGCCGGGCCCGCCGGTCGCCGAACGGGGTCCGCATGAGGTCCTCGTCGCCGAGCGCCAGCGCGTCGAACGCGACGAACGACGCCGGGGTCTGGCCGGCGAGCAGCCGGACCCGGCTCTCGGCGGGGTGGATGCGCTGCTGGAGGGCGTCGAAGTCCAGCCGGTCGCCCGCCACCACGACGATCTCCCCGTCCAGGACGCACCGCTCCGGGGTGTTCGCCCTGATCGACTCGACGAGCTCCGGGAAGTACCGGGTCATCGGCCGCTCGTTGCGGCTGCCGAGCACGACGTCGTCGCGGAACACGATGGTTCGGAACCCGTCCCACTTCGGCTCGGTGTGGCCGAGGTCGGGGATCTCCGGCACGGCCTTGGCCAGCATGGGCGACACGGGCGGCATCACGGGCAGGTCCATGGGCCCATCCTGCTCGCGCGGGCCGTGCCGCGCCCGGCGCGACGCGCGGCGCCCGGGCGCCGCGAACCGGGACGTCGGTCCCATCCCGAGGGGTGCCGGCCGGTCGATCGGCCGTGGGACTCGTCTCACTCGAACGTCAGGGGCCTCCCATGTCTCGACCCGCAGCACCGCAGCGTCCCCGCCGGTTCGGCGACCTCGGGGTGCGCACCCGCGTCCTCGCGGCCGTCCTGGTCGGGCTGGTCGTCGCCGGCACGGTCGGGTTCTCGGGGCTCGCCGCCCTGGCCCGCACGGACGCCGCGACCGAGCGGGTCTACACCGAGGACCTGCTCGGCTTCGAGCGGGTCGCGGCCGTGCGCCGGGCGACGCTCGAGATGCGCCTCGCGGTGACGAGCCACGCGCTCGCCGGTGACGCGGCCGACCGCGCCGGGTTCGCGGGGGACGTCGCCGGCCTGGACGCGCAGATCGACGACGACCTCGCGGTGCTGGCCGCCGCCCCGGACCCGGGCGTGGCCGCCGCGGTCGACGCGTTCACCACGGCGCTCGCGGCCTACCGGGACGTGCGGGACACCGCGCTGCTGCCCGCGGCCGAGCGCGGCGACCTGGCCGCCTGGCGCACCGCGCGCGACGAGGACGCCGCCCCGCAGATCGCCACGATGATGGACGCGCTCGCCACGATGGTGGACGGCGAGAAGGCGTCGGCGCAGGAGTCCGTCGCGGCGGCGCACGCGGCGTACACGGGCACCCGCAACCTCGGCATCGGGCTGATCGTCGTCGGGATCGCCGGGGCCCTGGCGCTCGGGCTGGTGACGGCGAACGGCATCGTGCGGTCGGTGAACCGGGTGCGGGCGGCGTGCGACGCGCTCGCGGACGGCGACCTCACCGTCGACGTCGGGCTGACCAGCCGGGACGAGCCGGGCCGGGCGGCGCAGGCGCTGGACCGGGCGATCGGCACCCTGCGCGGCGTCGTCGGCGACATCGACGCGACGTCGGTCGCGCTGGCCGCCGCGTCCGAGCAGCTCACCGGCTCCGCCCAGCAGATCGCGGCGCAGGCCCAGCACACCGAGGAGCAGGCCGGCGTGGTGTCCGCCGCAGCCGAGCAGGTGTCCCGGACGACCCAGACGGTCGCGGCGGGCGCGCAGCAGATGGACGCGTCGATCCAGGAGATCAGCCGGTCCACCGCGCAGGCCGCCCGGATCAGCGACCAGGCGTCCCGCTCCGCCGAGGAGACCGGCGAGGTCATCGCCCGGCTCGGGGAGTCCAGCCGGCAGATCGGGGACGTCGTGCAGTCCATCGCCGCCATCGCGGGGCAGACGAACCTGCTCGCGCTGAACGCCACCATCGAGGCCGCCCGCGCGGGCCAGCACGGCAAGGGGTTCGCGGTGGTCGCGGGCGAGGTGAAGGACCTCGCGCAGGAGACCGGCGTGGCCACGGAGGACATCACGCGCCGGGTCGAGGCGATCCAGGAGGACGCGGCGCGGGCCGTGGCGGCCGTCCGGGAGATCGCGCGGGTCGTCGGCGCCGTGCACGAGCTGCAGACGACCGTCGCGGCGGCCGTCGAGGAGCAGACCGCCACCACCGCCGAGATCGGGCGGAACGTCGCGGAGGCGGCGGACGGGTCGGGGGAGATCGCCGCGAACATCGCGGGCGTCGCGCAGGCCGCCGCGGTGACCCGGGACGGGTCCGCGGAGTCCCGGCGGGCGGCGGAGGAGCTGGCGACGATGTCGGGGCGGCTGCGGTCCGTCGTGGGGCGGTTCCGCTACCGGACGGCGTGACGGCGGGCGGCCCGGCGCGCGCGGCCCGGCGCGGCTCGGCGCACGCCCGGCGGAGTGGAAGGTCCGGGCGGACACGCCGTGGGCGAGTCCGTCCGAACCTTCCACCCTGCGGGCGTCGGGACCCCCGGCCCGGTCAGGCCCGGCGCCGCAGCGCCCAGGTCGCGCCGACGACCGACGCGACGCACCACACCAGCAGCACGACGAGCGAGCGCGCCGGCATGCTGAACGCGTCGCTCGCCAGCCCCGACCGGACGAGCTGCGCCATCGGCTCGATCGGCAGCCACTCGTGCGCGGCCTGCAGCCACCCGGGCATCCGCTCCGCCGGGTAGGACACCGGGGAGAACAGCAGGACGACGAACACCAGCGCCTGGGTGAGCAGCATCGCGAGGGCCGGTGCCAGCAGCGACGCCATCGCGTACCCGACGGCCGCCGCGGTCAGGGACACCAGCAGCGCCCCGGGCACCAGCCAGGGCGCGAGCGACAGGTCGATGTCGAACCGCAGGACGCCCGCGACCACGCCGAGCACCATCCCGGGCAGCGCCAGCAGCGTCCAGATCAGCAGGTCGCTGATGAGGAACAGCGTCCGCGGCACCGGCAGCGTGCGCATCCAGTCGAGGCTGCCCTCGATGCGGGACTGCGACTGCATCTGCGGCGTCATCACCAGGCCGACGGTGATGAGCGTGACGGTCGGCGCGCCGGTCGCCAGGTAGAGCGCGGTCACCGGGTCGGGGTCGCCGACCAGCAGGCCGTACCCCACGACGGTCGCGACGGCCATGAACACCTGCACCACCACCATGAGCGGCAGGTAGGTGGACTGGCGGCGGAACTGCCACTGGGCGAGCAGCAGCGTCTGGCCGACGGCGGTCACGCGGCCTCACCCGCCAGGGCCGGGGCGTCCGCGGGGTGCTCGTCGCCGACCAGCTCGACGTAGACGTCCTCGAGCGACGCCGGGGTGAGGGCGTACCGCTCGAGGCGGCCCGCGGCGACCTCGGCCTGCGCCCAGCGCACGACCTCGGCGGCGTCCTCGGCGCGCACAGTGCCGGTCTCCCGGCCGCGGGCGCCGGAGACGGCGCGGACGGCGGGGTGCCAGGTCGGGGCGGTGCCGGGGGAGAGGTCGACCTCGACGGTGAGCGTGCCCTGCAGGTGGGTCGTCAGCCCCGCCGGGGTGTCGTCGGCGAGCACGACGCCGTGGTCGAGGACGGCCAGGCGGTCGACGACGCGCTCGGCCTCGCGGACGTTGTGCGTCACGAGCAGCACGGCGCGGCCCTCGTCGGCGAGCAGCCGGATCTGCTGCCAGAGCAGCCGCCGGCGGACCGGGTCGACGTCGTTGGTCGGCTCGTCCAGGACGACGAGCCGCCCGGGGGCGACCACCGTCATCGCGAACGCGGTGAGCCGCGCGATCCCGCCGGACACCTTCTCGGCCGGGGTGTCGGCCCACGGGCCGAGGTCGAGCGCGTCCAGCAGGTCGACCGTCCGTGCCCGGACGGCGGACCGCTCCGCGCCCCGGATCCGGCCGACCAGCTCGATCGCCCGGCGCGGTGTGAGGCCGGTGATCGGCACGTTGGCCTGCGCCTGGATGCTGGTGCGGCGGCGGGCCTCGTCCGGGTGCGCCACCGCGTCGACGCCGTCCAGGCGGATCGTGCCCGCGTCCGGGCGGACCAGGCCGACGACCTGGTTGACCAGGGTGGTCTTGCCGGCGCCGTTGTGCCCGAGCAGGCCGACGACCTGCCCCGCGGCGACGTCGAGGTCGATCCCGTCGTTCGCCTGCACCCCGCCCTTGCCGAACCGCCCGGGGTACCGCTTGCGCAGGCCCCGGACGCTCAGCACCTCCTCCGTGCCCATCACGTGCTCCCTCCATCGCAAACCGTTCGGTACATCCCGGAACGTAGCAGATGCCGTCGCGTAGATACAGATCGGTATATGGCGGTTGGGCAGCGGGTTCGTCGGTCGGCATACCGATCGGTACCCGCGTGCGTATGATCGGCGGCATGGCGCGCACCGAGCACGACCCCGGACCCGACGACTCGATCGGCGCCGCCACGCGCGCGCTCGCCGAGGCCACCGCCACGCTCACCCGCCTGCTCGGCAAGCAGGCGCAGACCGTCGTCCCCGAGGTCAGCGACGCGCTCGCCGCCGGCCTGCGCGAGGCGGCCCGCGGCCTGGCCGACGCGTCCGAGAACGTCGCCCGGCACGGCGGCGAGCGCAGCGCCCGGGAGAAGCGCCGGGAGAAGGTGGACCGCACGCGCGCCGACCTGCTCGACGCCGCCGTCCGCGTGATCGCCGCCAAGGGCTACGAGGGGGCGTCCGTCGGCGACATCGCCGCGGAGGCCGGCTACACCAAGGGCGCCCTGTACGCGCACTTCGGCTCCAAGCGCGGGGTGCTGCTCGCGCTGGCCCGGGAGCGGCTCGGCATCGCCATGGACGCGCCCGACCTCGACCTGCCCGGCCTCGCGGGGGACCGGCTCGACACCGCCGTCCTCGCCGCGTGGATGCGGTCCATGCAGGACGACCCGAACCTGCTGCTCCAGCTCGAGTTCCTCACCTACGGCATCCGGAACCCCGGCGACGCCGACGAGCTCCGCGAGCTGCACGTGCGGTCGTTCGAGGTGGCGTGCCGGCAGGTCGCCCGGCTGCGGGTCGCCCGCCGCCGCGCCGCCGGGGCCGACCCCGGGCCTGCCGAGCCCACGCAGGAGGACCGGGACGCCGCGCTCGGGGTCATCAGCGTGCTCAACGTCGCCACCCTGGAGGGCAGGCTGACCGGGTCGGTGCACCTGTCACCCGAGGCGGGCGCGCGGGTGATCGCGCGGCTGCTGACGTACTGAGCGGGCGTTACTCCCGCCGGGCCCGGTTGGACAGGCGCAGCGGGACGGCGACCCAGACGACCGCCAGCCCGACCAGCACCGCCACGCCCGCGACCCAGCCGGCCGTCCGCCCGACCACGACGTCGAACAGCAGCAGCGCCGACCCCGCCAGCACCAGCGCGAGCAGCGCCAGCCCGGTCTGCGCGAGCGTGTCCGCCGACTCCACGAGCTCCCGCTTGAGGTGCCGCCGGAACAGGATCCGGTGCAGCGAGACCGGCGCGACGATGAACCCCGTCGCCGCCACCGCCAGCACCACGAGCACCAGGTAGCAGGTCTTCTGGTACTGGTCGAGGTCGAGGAACCGCTGCTGGAACGGCACCGTCAGCAGGAAGCCGGTGAGGATCTGCACGCCGGTCTGCGCGACCCGGAGCTCCTGGAGCAGCTCGTTCCAGTTCCGGTCCATCCGCTCGGTCGCGGTCTCGTTCCGGCCGTCGCGGGGGTCGGCGTCGGGCTGCGCGGCGTCGTCGGCCATGGGGGTCCTCCTCGGGTGCCGCCGGCGCAGGAGGCCGGCGGGGTGCTGGCCGTATGGTGCACCGGCCGCGTCGCCGGCGCAGGTCGAGGCGTCAGCGCAGGTCGAGCAGCAGCGTGTCCGACCCGCCGACCCGACCGACCAGGCGGAAGCCCCGCCGCTCGTACATGCCGCGGGCGCCGTCGTTGCCGTCCTCGACGGACAGGCTGACCGCGCGGGTCCCGGCGGCGCGCGCCAGGTCCTGGCACCCGTCCAGCAGCGCCGACCCCACCCCGCGGCCGCGCCCGGCGGGCAGCACCGCGAGGCTCAGCTCCGGCACGTCGTCGGCGACGTACCCCCAGCCGCGGTCGTCGCCGGTCAGCAGGCGGAGCCACGCGGCGCCGAGGGGCGTGGCGTCGTCCTCGACGGCCACCACGCCGGCGTCACCCTCCCGACCCCAGCCGGCGGCGTACCGGGCCAGGTGCGGGTCGGCGAGGACGTCCGCGGGGCGCGCCCGCTCCTCGCCGGTCCAGTTGACCGCCTCGGCGACGAGCGAGACGAGCAGGTCGGTGTCGTCCGAGGTCACAGGGCGCAGGCGCATGCGCGGCAGTCTGGCCGGGCGGGGGCGGCCGCGGCCAGCGGATACCCGGAGGCGGGGCCGGGAATCACGTCGCGGCCGCCGGCGTTGGACACGTATGCTGGACGAGTCGCGTGCGGCGTCCCGGCATCACCCGGGGACCGGACGCGGCGGTTGACAACTCCACAGCAGCACCCATCGGGGGTGATCGGTTTCGACGGTGATCGTCGAGCCAGGAGAAGCGGGCCGAGGACACACGGTTATCTCGCTAACGCTCCGTGTAAACCCATAGGTGCCGATAACAAGCGCACCGACTTCGCCCTCGCCGCCTGAGCGAGCCTCGAAGTCCGTCAGCCTGAGCTAGCTTCCGACTCAGTTCCTGGCGTCATCTAGGGAGCCACTGCTCGTAGCCTTCGTCACCGGGGCTGCGGGGACTTTTAGGTGACTAGGCCCGTCCGCGTCTTGTCTGCGTGAGCGCGGGGGCCGAGAAAAGCAGCTGCAGACTGCGCCCGGAGAAGCCCTGGTTCCACGTCATCGGACGCGGGTTCGATTCCCGCCACCTCCACCCGGAGGTCTTCGTAGATTGCGGAGACTCCCTTCGTAGCGCGTGAGGCCCGTCCCTGCTGGGACGGGCCTCACGCGCGTCTGTGCCTGGTGCTCAGGGCGAAGGTTCGGTGGCACCGCAGGAGTTGCGCCGTCCCGGTTGATCACTCTGAACGGAGCGTGGGTGCTCGGGGCACGGTTGGCGGCGCTCGCGGGGTGCGACTTGCACGCGGATCCGGTAAGTGGAGTCCGCGAGCAAGGCGCGCCTCTTCGTAGTCCTCGATTCGGTTGATCGCCTCGAGGAACCGCTTGTGAGACCAGGCGCTGTGCGGCTCGGCGAGGTTGGCCACCTCGTGCGCGTGGAGCGCGGAGAGGTGTCGTTGACGACGCAGTGCCCATCCGCCATGGTGCTGCTATGCGCCGCGGGGCGAACGACGACGACCTTGGCCCGATCATGCTGCGAGTCGAAGGGGATGTGGTTGCGCTCGACCGCGCAATCTTCACCGCGCTGTTCGACTCCTCGGTCGCGTACTGGCGCGCCCCGTACCGGCATGCGCTTGAGCGTTCGACGCTCGCGTTCAGCGAGTTCACGGACCTCGCGCGCGAGGCGCAGATACCGTATCCGCTGTTCTTCGCGCCCCCTGACGTGGTGCAGGCTCAGCTCGACGACAAGACCCGGAAGCTGCTGGCCGGCGTGAGCAAGGACTCGTTCTCCTTGAACTCGCGCAACAAGGTCCAGCTCCGCGACATCGAACTCATCGTAAAGGACCTCATCCGCAAACAGGGAGTGATCAAGGATCTCGACGACTCGCTCCTTCCGAACAGAGTTATCGGGCGGCTGCGCCGATCAACCAGAAACGTTGCCGCGGATGCCGACAAGCTTCGGTCGCTGCTCGGGTTCACGCTGACTGACCTTCGCGCGTGCAAGACCAAGGAGAAAGCGCTCGAATTCCTCATAGCCCGGCTGGACGCGAACCAGGTCTTCGTGTCGCGAAGCCAGCAGAACGTGATGCCACAACCGTTGCCACCTGGTATCGCCTTCTCGGGTCTGTGCGTGCGCGACAAAAAGGTCCCCTTCATCTTCCTGACCAGCGGTGAGCCCGGGAGCACGTTCGAGCCCGCCGGGCGGAAGATCTTCACCCTGGTCCTGCTTGCTGTGTTCGTGGCGCGCGGGCGATTCGCTCCTGTCAGCTACGACGACCACACGGGCGACCTGATCGACGACCATGAGTACGAACTCGCCGAAGAGGTCCTGATGCCAGCCGCCGACGTGCACGCTGTGCAGGCAGATTCCCTCGATGCGGTCAAGGAGGTCGCTGCGCAGCTGTGCGTCACACCGAGTGCGTTCGTGATGCGGGCTCGCCGCCTCGGGGTCTTCGCCGCCGACGAGTCTCGCGACTACCTGGATCAGTTGAGTGCGGAGTTCGCGGCGCGGGGCAAGCCGTTCGCGCGCACGCCATTGCCGCACAATGCCGTCCGCAAGTACGCCGGCGCAGAGTTCACACGGCGGATGTTCCATCAACTCGACCGGGGCGCCATCACCCCCGGCGAGTTCTGCCGTGTCGTCTGCCTGAACCGACTGCGGCCCGGTGACCTCCATCTGCTGAGAGCAGCACGATGAACGAGCACCGGTACTTGCTCGACGCCAACGTGCTGACGCGGCTGACGGCCGACCAGCGTGCGAGTGCCTTCGTCAGTGCGCGTTGCCGTGTCACGGCCGAGGTCATGAACGAGGTGCGAGGACTGCCGGATCGATCCGTGATCGCTCGCATCGAGCTCTCGACCGACGCCAGGACGCTCGGGCGGCTCCGCGAGGTCATGGCTTCGGTGGTGCCCGGCGATCAGTCGCTCGTCGACCTGTATCGCAACAAGGGCTGCGCTGACCCAGTCATCGTCGCAGCGGCGCTCGCCGCCGAGGATGGTCAGGACCAGCTCTGGCAGACCCAGTGGCACATCGTCAGCGACGACAAGGCCGTGCGCGCGATGGCGTCGACATTCGGCATCTCATGGATCAGTCGACGAGACCTCGTCGCGCTCATTGAGGAGGGCGACCTTGCCCGATCGCCCTCGGTGGGCGATCGCCACGACTTCGCCGCCGGGCCGTAGGCCGGGCGGCCGCTGTGGCCCGGCTCCTGCCAGACGTCGAGAGGTTGGAGGATCGGCTGCGCGAGTTGGCGAGGGCTGTACGAGCCTCGGCGACGTGCACCCCCGGTGTGTGTCCGGGCGGCGGGACGCGCAACCGCGACGGGGCATTGACGGGTGTCGCGGAGTGGTGCCAGCATGGCGTCGAGGCGTCGACGTCCGGTTAGAGGCCGACGCTTAAGTAGAGAAGTTACATCAAAACAGGTACAGAGGCGCTAAGTGCAGAGGCACTTAGCGCCTCGCGCCGTATTAGGAGTCAAGATGAATAATCCCGAGAAGAACTACCAGAACACGACTATTGGCGCTCAGGCCAAGCGTCCACTGCCGGCGCCGCAGCAGCGACCTCGGATCCAGTGTCCTCGCGAACTGCGGGCTTGGCACTTCAGCCCGCACGCTCGAGAGCACATCGACTCTCGTGGCTTCGACCCGCACCGGGTGGTCGCGACGTGCGAGGGGCCGCAGATCACCGTCACGGCGTACAACTACGGGCCCGGACGGGTGAGGTTCGTTGCCGGTGACCTCGTCGTGATCGCCGTGCCCCAGACCCGTCAGGTCATCACGGTCCTGCTGCGCTCCCAGGAGCAGTGGGATGACGAGGACGCCCGGCGCGCATCGGGAGTGTCGGCATGACTGCCACCGACTGTTCCGGTTGGGTCGCCACCCTGCGAGGCGAGACCGTTCTGTACGCGGGAACGGCTCACGTCGATGAGGGCCACATGGAGCGACGCACCTTGAGGATGCACACGCGCCGCCTCGGAGGGTCGCCGGCGCCCGACCGATCACGCGCCGTTACCCTCCTGGTGCACGGCGACCTCGGCGGGCGGCGCCTGACGGATCCCGAGCGCGGCTACAGCCAGAAGCTCGTGTTCGTCGAGCGTGTCATGTGTGAGCGTGACCAGCATGTTCACGTGATCGACGACCACGGGTTCGAGGAGCTGCTTCACGGTCGACCGGCACCGTGCTACGGGCTCCGGGCGTCGAGCGGCTCTCTCGTTGCGGAACCGGCAGGAGGGCAGTACGGGTCCGAGTCGGACGGGTGCTGAATCGTTGACTGGAGGGTGCGGAGCGCCGTGCGCCTTCGTAGATTAGGCGCCCCTGACCTGCGGTCCTGCAATCCACGAACACCCCACCCGTGCGACCTGCACGAAGCTGCAGTTCGGGTTGACGAGAAGGCAGCCACCCGTCCACGGGTGGCTGCCATTCTTGTCTGGACACCCGCTCGTCCGGGGATGTCAGCAGTGCTGCGTTTGTATCCGATAAGCGCTACGAACGTAGCACCCGCCATGCGCAGCCGCGATCGCGCTACTTCGTTCGTAGCACATGCGTGCTACCTTCGTAGCATGCCGTCCGCCAGCACGCGCGTCCTCGCCGTCGTGTCCGAGCTCGCAGCGGGCCAGTGGGGGCTGCTGACGACCGCCCAAGCCGAACGAGCAGGCGTCACGCGCCTGCAGCTCGCGCGACTGGCGGGCGCCGACGTGCTCGAGCGCGTGGACCGGGGCGTGTACGCCGTCGCGGGAATCCCCGCCGAGCATCGCGGCGTGCGTGCCGCGTGGCTGGCCCTCGACCCGGCTCGCAGCGCGGAGGAGCGCCTGGCGGATCCTGTTGGCGCCGGCGTCGCCTCCCACACGTCCGCCGCTGCGCTGCACCGCCTCGGTGATCTGCTCGACGACGAGCCCGAGCTCACGCTTCCCCATCGCAAGCAGAGTCGCCGTGGCATCCGGCTGCACCGTCTCGCCCTCGCCGCCGCCGACGTCACCCTCGTGGACGGCCTGCCCGTCACCACGGAGGAGCGGACCGTCGCCGACCTCCTGCGCGACGGCCACGACCCGGACCATGTCGCGCAGATCGTCGGGCAGGGAGCGCGCAGGGGCGTGATCGACCTCGACGACCTCGCGGAGCGGCTCGAGCCGCTCGCGCGCCGGTACGCGCAACCCGATGGGGTGGCCCTCGTCGAGCACCTGCTCGACCTCGTGGGCCTCAGCACCGCGGCTCTCGCTCGTGAGCTCGCTGCCAGCGCCGCCGGGCAGGAGCTCGTCGCCGCCGGACGCGTCGCGGCGCTCGGGGAGCTGTGGGCGTCGCTCGTGTCGCAGACCGACACCGCGGCACCGACGCCGTTCGCCGACGCGATGCGCGCCGCGCAGCTGCGGTCTGCGCTCGACTCCACCGCTCTCCGTCAGGCCATCGCCCTGGCGGCATCGCCGGCGGTCACGGCCGCCCAGCGGTGGGTGACGTCCGAGGAGGGCAGGCGGACCCTGCAGGCGGCGGACGACCTCGCAGCGCGCGTCCGACGTCAGGGCGACGCGTGACGGCCATCGACGGGTACACCAGCGGCGTCGCCCTGTGGCGTGCGGTGACCGACCGAGCGAAAGCAACGGCGAAGGCCACCGGTGTCGACAATGCCGCACTGATCCGGCGGTTCGTGTTCGGCCGGTTCCTTGCCCGGGTCTTCCACGACCCGTCCGGTCCCTGGGTGCTCAAGGGCGGAACTGCGGTGCTCGCGCGTGTGCACGACGCCAGGACCACGAAGGACGTGGACCTGCTCCACCGCCTCGGCGATCTGGACGACGCCGTGGAAGCCCTGGCTGCTGCGACGAAGGTCGAGCTCGGCGACCACTTCCGGTTCGTCATCGCGAGCGTCGAGCAGAACGTCGGCGGGCAGCCGGACGTCGACGGCGCCCGGGTCGCCGTCGACGCCTACGTCGGGGCCATGAAGAAGAGCAGCTTCGGGGTCGACCTCGTGACGGGGTCGCTGATGACGGCGCCTCCTGAGCTGCGGACGGACCCGGTCCTGGACCTGCGTGGGCTCGCCGCGCCCGCGATGCGCCTCTACCCGGTGGTCGACCACATCGCCGACAAGCTCTGCGCGACGCAGGCGACCTACGGGGTGAACGGTGACATCCCGTCCAGCCGGGTGCGCGACCTCGTCGACCTGGTCGTCCTCGCCCGTTCGCAGGACGTCGCCGGGTCGGAGCTCATCACCGCCGTGCGAGGGGAGTGGGAGCATCGCGGTCTGCCGGGGGCGCCGGTGTTCGCGCCCCCAGCGAGCTGGGACCGCCTGTATCCGCCGGAGGCGCGCAAGGCCCCGGTGGTCGCCGACATGACCCGGTTCGAGGACGCGGCCGCGCTCGTCGGGGCGTTCCTCGCGCCGGTGCTCGACGGGAGCGCCGTCGGGCGGCGCTGGGTCGCGAGCGACCTGAGCTGGCAGTAGGCCGCAGCCTCGTCGCGTCCCGGCTCAGGCTCCCTCGGCCTGCGGCGCGCCCGCCGCGGCCCGCGCCGGCTCGCCGTTCCAGTTCAGCTGGGTCTCGCGCGCCCAGAACACCGCGAACAGCACGATCTCCCACCACTCCACGACGAGCCCCACGTGCTCCCGGCCCCCGAGCAGCAGCGTGACCGGCACGACCACGACGAGCCCGAGGCTCATGAGCCCCGCGATCGTCCGGTACCAGCCGAGGTGCGGTTCGGCCGGCACCGGCTCGCCGGCCCATCCGGGGAACGCGTGCGTCCCGACCGCGACCGTCAGGCTCGCGACGAGCAGGACCGCGGACGTGAGGTGCACCCCCACGAACTCGTCGCCCTCCACGATGCGGTAGCCGAGCAGCAGCAGGTAGAGCAGGCCCACCGCCGTGAACCCCCGGTACACGCCCTTCGTGGTCGCCGTCCGGTGAGCGAGCGTCCGGCCCGTCCAGTGCCCGGTCCGCCACTCGGCGACCAGGAAGGCCGCCGTCACGAGCAGCGCCGAGACGGTCACGAGGCGGATCCCGGCGACCGCCGCGTCGAGCGCCTCGCCCTGCAGCGCGTCGAGGTGCGCGGGCAGCGGCACGAACGCGACGAACAGCGCGTAGAAGCCCGCCATGTTGAGCGCGTAGTCCTCCAGCGGCGCGCCCCGGTACGCCACGAGGCAGGCGGCGAGGCCGACCAGCATCCCGACGAACACGTCGCGCAGCGGGCCGGTGTAGTAGGCGCTGATCGACCCCTGGATCGACCGCTGGGTCAGGAACATCCCGACCGACGCGACCAGCATCAGCGCGGGCAGCGCGATGAGGATCATCCGGAGGTGCCGGTAGGTCTCCAGCGCGACGCCGCGTTCCCGCCGGGCGTCCGCCGTCGTGGTCGTGCCGGTGCTGATCGTCCCGCTCATCGTCCCCGCCCCCTCGATCGTCGACGACTCCGTGAGGGCGATGGTCCTGCCCGGGGTCGCGGGGCGCACAGGGGGGTCACCCGGCGCGGGCGTCACCCGGTCGTGGCGCGCAGCTCCGGGAACGTCCACGACCCGTCGAGCACCGCCGGGCGGGGCCGGTAGAGCCGCACCAGGTAGTTCCACCCGTCGACCAGCGGGAGCTGGTTCGGCCGCCCCGGCTCGCCGCCGAACCGCAGCGTCACGGACCCGTCGGCGTCGCGGGCGGCCGTGATGCTGTTGAGGCTGACGGCCCCGCCGGTGCCGGTCGGGAAGTACCCGTGCGCGTCGTACAGCGAGATCGACCAGAACCCGTCCACCGGCACGTCCGCGGGCACCGTCAGCTCGTAGGACCCGAGCGGCAGCCGCGGTTCGGCGTTGAGGTAGGTGGCCTCGGTCGACGGCAGCCCGCCCCAGCCGGCGGCGGTGCCCAGCAGGTGGCGCACCGGGTCCACCTCCTGCCGGGTGCCGAAGGCGTGGTCGAGCCCGTCCAGGTCGCGCTGCAGGGCGAGCAGCGCCTCGCGGGTGCGGTCCTGGCTCGCCCGGTCCCAGTCCGGCGCGCCGAACGGCCGGGACGACGCCGCCGTGAACCCCAGCCGGTCCTGGAGCGCCGCCACGTGCGCGACGTCCGCCGCGTCGTCGGGGTCGACGAGCGTGCGCACCCCGACGAGCACGACGTCCGTGCCGTGCCGGTCCGCCGACAGCGCGTGCTCGCCGGGCTCGTGCAGGACGGCGGTCACATAGTGGTCCCGGTCGACCACCATCGCCGACAGGTACCGGCGGCCGGCGTCGGGGAGGGTCAGCGTGGCGCCGCCGGAGATGTCCGCGACGACGAAGCTGTACAGCGTGTCGCGGTTCAGCCGGATCACGGGCTGGTCGTCCAGCGGCGTGGGCGTGCGGTGGTGGAACCACCGGTTGACGCCGCCGGACTGCGCGAGCAGGCGGGAGAGCATGAGGTCGGTCTCGGCGCGGGCGAAGGTGGTGACGTCGACCTGGCGGGTGTTCATGCCGGTGACGATGCCGTGCCCCGTGCGGCGTCACCTCACCCGGTCCGGATGGGCCGCCGTCCGCGCGGGCGTCAGGGGAGCGGCTGGAGGCCGTGCACGTCCGCGTACGCGATCTGGGCGAGCTGCCCGCGCGCGAGGTCGATGCCGTCGCCCGTCGGGCAGGTCACCGTGACGACCTGCTGCACGCCGAGCGCGGTGAACGCCCGGGCCGTCACCAGCAGCCACCCGCCGTCCGTCGTGCGGCCGAGCGCCCGGGCGACCTCGTAGGTCGGGCCGCCCTCGCCCAGGCCCTCGCCGAGGCCCACCGCGTCCGGGACGGGCCCGGCGACGACCTCGGCGCCCGCGAGGCGGTCCTCGACGAGCGCGGTCGACGCGGCGGCGTCGTCGGCGCCCGTGCCGGCGGAGGGGGACCGCTCGTCGAGCACCCGGCAGTCGTTGCCGGTGTTGTGCAGCTCCAGCGTCACGGGCGGCTCGGCGGCCGTCGTCGTCGCGTCCGGCCCGGCGACGACCTCCCAGTCCCAGATCTCGCCGAGCCCGTTGCTGAAGGTCACGTCCGTGGCGGCGGCGAGGGCGGGGCCGTCCGCGAAGGAGACGGTGGTCTGCGGGGTGCCGTCGAGGCGCCAGGACGGGGTCGCCTCGGCGTCGGTGCCCTCCGGGGCGCTCGCGGGTGCCCCGGCCGGAGCCGGTCCGGCGGGGCCCCCGCAGCCACCGAGGGTCACCGCGGCCAGCACCGGCACCAGCGCCAGCCCGCGGCCGGCCACCCCTCGTCGTCCCATGCGCGCGACCCTAGCCAGCCGGCCGCGTCGCGCGGGCGGGTTCGGGCGGTCGGGCTCAGCGGCGTCCGGCGGTCTCGTACCAGGTCAGCCACTCCGTCCCCGCCTCGCCGGTGCGCCGCCGCAGCGCCGACCGCCGGATCCGCACCGGCCGGAGGTCCACCCAGCTGCGCCCGGTGAGCCCCGGCAGCGGGCGGGGCACGCGCGCGTAGTCGGTGGTCCGCGCGGTCTGGTCCTGCGACGTCAGCCGCGCGACGGTGACCCACCGCCCGTGCCTCGAGAGCACCACGACGGGCCGGTCCTTCGCGCCCGTGCCGTCCCGGTACGGGACCATCGCGAACCAGACCTCGCCGGGACGCGCGACGGGCGCGCCCGCGCCGCGGAGGAGGCGGAGCAGCAGGACGACGGCGCCGACCACGAGGACGACCAGCCACGGACGGTCGGCCAGGAGGTCGCGCAGGACGCCGGGGGCGGCGGAGTCGATCACGGGACGTGAGTGTGCCAGGGCTGTCGGACGGGATCGTGTCGTGACTAGAATCATGGTCATGACCACCACCACCTCGCTCGCACACGTCAAGGCGCACCTCTCGGCCGTGGTCGGCTCGGTCCACGACACCCACGAGCGCGTCGTCATCACGCGCAACGGTGAACCGGCTGCGGTGCTGATCTCGCCGGACGACCTCGCGGCGCTGGAGGAGACCCTGGAGATCCTCTCCGACCCGGAGACCATGGCCGACCTCCGCGCGGCGCAGGCGGAGATCGCGGCGGGGACCACGGTGGAGCTGACCGAGCTCCGTCGCCGATGAGCTACCGGATCCGCTGGTCGTCCGCCGCGCGGCGCGCGATCGAGAACGACCTGCCGGAAGCGGTGGCCACGGCCGTCTGGGAGTTCGTCAACGGGCCGCTCGCGGAGAACCCGCACCGGGTCGGCAAGCAGCTCGTCCGGGACCTCGCCGGGTACTGGTCGGCGCGGCGCGGGCAGTACCGGGTCATCTACGTCATCGACGACGGTCAGGTCGTCGTGACCGTCGTGAAGGTCGATCACCGCCGGGACGTGTACCGCTGAACCCCGCGCTTGCGCTGGTCACGGCGGATCTGGTCAGCTGCCGGCATGGACTCCGCCGTCGAGAGCGCCCTCCGCGAGCAGATCATCGCCTGGGTGCGCGAACGGGCGGAGGCGAACGGCGGGTTCCTGCACCGCGAGGAGCTCCTCGGCTACCGCACGGGCGGGCGCCGGCTGCCGATCATCGACTACTCGCGCGGCATCCGGAACCCCGCCGACTTCAGCTCGACGCTGTCGATCGTGTCGTCGGTGAACGGGCCGTACGACGACGTCGAGAGCGCCGACGGGCTGCTGCACTACGCCTACCGGAAGGGCGACCCGTTCGGCGGGGACAACGCCAAGCTGCGGAACGCGATGACGACGGGGATGCCGCTCATCCTGTTCCGCAAGGAGGTCGCGAACTACTACACCCCGATCGCCCCGGTCTACGTCGTGGACGACTACCCCGAGGACCGTACGTTCCTGGTGGCCCTGGACGAGGCGTTCCGGTTCATGGGCGACCTGCGCGAGCTCACGGTCGCGCAGCGCGCGTACGCCGTCCGGCTGGCCAAGCGGCGCCTGCACCAGCCGGCGTTCCGGACCCGGGTCCTGCTCGCGTACGAGACGCGGTGCGCGATGTGCCGGCTCGCGCACGGGTCGCTGCTGGACGCGGCGCACATCGTCCCGGACGGGGAGGAGCACGGCGTCCCGACGACCCCGAACGGGCTCGCGCTGTGCAAGATCCACCACGCGGCGTACGACCAGGACATGCTCGGCATCACGCCCGACCACGTCGTGCACCTGGACCGGGAGCTCCTGGCCGAGGTGGACGGGCCGATGCTCCGGCACGGGCTCCAGGCGATGCACGGGCAGCGGCTGACGCTGCCGCGCCGGCCGCGGGACGCACCGTCCCGGGATCTGCTCGCGTGGCGGTGGGAGCGGTTCGCGCGGCGCTGAGCGCCCCGCGGGACTCCTCCGCCGAGCACGCTCGCCCGACCCGTCCCCGCACGCGGGGTCACTCGCGCTTCGCGCGCAACGGGACCTCCTTGACGAGCGCGACCAGGACCAGCCCGGCCACCACCATCGGGATCAGGGTCGCGAACACCGGGGTGAGCGCGTCGTTGTAGGCGCCGACGACGAGGCCGCGGACGGCGTCCGGCAGGTCCCGGACGACAGCGGGCGTGAGGGAGTCCAGGCCGCCCCCGCCCGCGCCGCCGGCGGGCATCCGCTCGGCCAGCAGGGTGGTGAGGCGGGAGGTGAACATCGCGCCGACGAGTGCGCCGCCGAGCGAGGCGCCGATCTCCCGGAAGAAGTTGTTCGCGGCGGTCGCCGTGCCGACCTGCCGGTCGGGGAAGGAGTTCTGCACGATCAGCACGAGGATCTGCTGCCCGAGCCCGACGCCCAGCCCGAGCACGAACAGGTAGGTCAGCAGGACCGCCACAGCCGTGTCGACGGTCAGCGTCGACAGCAGCCAGAGCCCGAGGCCGACGCCGACCATGCTCGCGATCGGCATCCACTTGTAGCGGCCGGTCGTCGCCGCCAGCTGCCCGGTGGTGATCGCGCCGACCATGAGGCCGCCGATCATCGGCAGCAGCATGAGCCCGGAGACGGTCGCGTCGACGCCCTGGACCATCTGCAGGTAGGTCGGCAGGTAGGCGATCGCGCCGAACATCGCGACGCCGAGCAACAGACCGGCGGCTGTGGCCAGGACGAAGTTGCGGCTGGTGAACATGCTCAACGGGATGAGCGGCTCGGCGGCCCGGTGCTCGGCGAGGACGAAGAGCGCGCTGAAGACGACGGCCAGGACCACCAGGGTCAGGATCGTCGGGGACCCCCAGGCGTGCTCCGTGCCGCCCCAGGACGCGATCAGGATGATCGACGTGACGGCGACGACCATCGTGACCGTGCCCCACACGTCGAACCGGACCCGCGCCGCGTGCCGGGGCAGCCGCAGGAACACGGCGGCGAGCACGATCGCGGCGATGCCCAGCGGCACGTTGATCCAGAACGCCCACCGCCAGTGGGCGGACTCGGTGAACCAGCCGCCGAGCAGGGGCCCCGCCACCGCCGAGATGCCGAACACCGCGCCCATGAACCCCATGTACTTCGAGCGCTCCCGCACCGGGGCGATGTCGGCGATGATCGCCTGCGCGAGGATCATCAGCCCGCCGCCGCCGACGCACTGGACGGCACGCGCGGCGATCAGCGACGTCATGTCCTGCGCGAGACCGCCGACGACCGACCCGGCCAGGAACACCACCAGGGCGCCGATGAACAGGAGCTTGCGGCCGACGAGGTCACCGAGCTTGCCGTAGATCGGCATCATGATCGTCGACGTCAGCAGGTACGCCGTGGTCACCCACAGCATGTGGCTCACGCCGCCGAGCTCGCCGACGATCGTCGGCAGGGCCGTGGAGAGGATCATCTGGTCGAGCGAGCCGACGAGCATCGCGACGAGCAGGCCGGCGAAGACGGGCAGGACGTGCCGGGTCGGGCGGGTGGTCCGCTCCGCCGCGACCTCGGGCTCGGGGGTGGTGGTCTGGCTCACCCGGCCATGCTCCGGCCCGGTGGGCGGCGGACGCGTCCCGCCGGTGCGTCATCTTGCGTACCGCGCTCGCGGTACCGCGCGTCAGGACGGGGGGGCGAGCAGGCCGGACTCGTAGGCGACGATGACGAGCTGGGCGCGGTCGTGCGCGTGCAGCTTCGTCATCACGCGGTTCACGTGCGTCTTGGCGGTGTGCGGCGAGATCACCAGGTCGGCGGCGATCTCCTGGTTCGAGCGACCCCGGGCGACCAGGAGCAGCACCTCCCGCTCCCGGTCGGTGAGCTCCCGGAGCTCCGGGACGGCGCGCGGGTCCACCGCCGGCGGGGCGGTCACGTAGCGGGTGATGAGGGCGCGCGTCGCCGCGGGCGACAGGAGCGCGTCCCCGTCGTGGACGGCGCGCACCGCCCGGACGATCTCCTCGGGCTCGGAGCCCTTGCCGATGAAGCCGCTGGCCCCGGCGCGCAGCGCGGCCACGAGGTACTCGTCCTCCTCGAAGGTGGTGAGGACGAGGACCCGGGTCCCCGCGAGGCGGTCGTCCGAGCAGATGCGGGCCGTGGCCTCGATCCCGTCCATCACCGGCATGCGGATGTCCATGACGACGACGTCCGGCGCGAGCGCGAGCGCCCGATCGACGGCCTCGCGCCCGTCGACGGCCTGGGCCACGACGTCGATGCCGTCCTGCCCCGCGAGGATGTCGGTGACCGCCTGACGGATGAGCGGCTGATCGTCGACCACCAGGACGGTCGTCATGCTCGTGCCTCCTTCGACAGCGGGATCGTCGCCGCCACCCGCCACCCTCCGGGCGCGGTGCCGGCGGTGGCGGTGCCGCGGACCGAGGCCACGCGCTCCCGCAGCCCGATCAGCCCGACGCCCGACCCGAGCGGGTCGGCCTCGTCGCCCGGGCCGGACCCGGACGCGCCGGGGACGGGGTTGACCACCGAGAGGTGGAGCGCGTCCGGGCCCACCTCCACGAGGACGTGGGCCCGGTGCCCGGCACCGTGCTTGTGCGCGTTGGTCAGCGCCTCCTGCAGGACACGGTAGGCCACGATCCCGGTGGCGCCGGAGACCCGGTCGAGGTCGCCCTCCGTGCGCAGGCGCACCTCCAGCCCGGCGGACGCGAACGGGGCGAGCAGCTGGTCGAGCTGGTCGAGGCCGGGCTGGGGCGCGTCGACGGACCCGGGCGCCTCGTCCGCGCGCAGCATCGCGAGGAGGTCGCCGATCTCCGCGAGCACGGTGCGGGCGGCCTGCCGGACGGTCCCCAGCGCCTGCCGGGTGCGCTCCGGGTGGGCGTCGAGCGCGGAGGACGCCACACCGGCGTTCAGGCTGATGACCGCGATCTGGTGCGCCACGGCGTCGTGCAGGTCGCGGGCGATCCGCAGCCGCTCCTCCGTGACGCGCCGCCGCGCCTCGGCCTCCCGGGTGCGCTCGGCCCGCTCGGCGCGTTCCGTGATCGCGGCGACGTACGCGCGCCGCGACCGGGCCCCGTCGCCGGCGGCGGCGGCGAACGCGACGGCGAGGACGAACTGGAACACCCGGGGGTCCAGGACGCTGCCCAGGACGGCCGGGAGGCAGAGCAGGAAGACGACGACGACGGCGACGGCGCCGGTGATCGTGGTGGTCCGCCGGGTGGACCGGTTGGCGACCCCGAACATCGCGATCGCCGAGGCCAGGCTCGCTCCCGGCGACAGCACGCCGGCGAAGGAGGCAGCGCCGAACAGCGCGAGCGTCACGGCGAGGACGGGCAGCGGCCACCGGCGGCGCAGGGGGAGCACCGCGGCGGGCGAGATGACCAGCAGCACCTCCCACCAGGTGCCGGGCTGGTACTCGTGGGCGGGGAGCGGGACGAGCGCGACCAGGACGATCAGCGCCGCCGCGACGGCGTCGCCGACCCACCCCGGCGCGGCGGGGGCCGGGGGCACGGCGGCGTCGGCCGTGCGGGCGCGCCCTTCGGTGTCGTCGCCGGTCACGTCCGCCAGTCTGCCCGAGCCCGCCGCCGGCGGTCCTCATCCCGTGGGGTCGTCGTGGCGTACCGCCAGCGGGGTACCCAGGTGTCTGCGACGAGGGGACGCCGCAGCCGCTCCGGCGCCCGAGGGTGGAGGGGTGACCATCAGAGACCAGGACGCACGACAGGAGCAGCGATGACCAGCCCGCTCATCTCGGTCGCGGACGTCCGCAAGACGTACGGCCGCGGCCACGGAAGCGTCGAGGCGCTCCGGGGGGTGAGCTTCGACATCGACGAGGGGGAGAGCGTCGCGATCCTCGGCAAGAGCGGGTCCGGCAAGTCCACCCTCATGCACCTGCTGGCGCTCCTCGACGCCCCGACCGCCGGGACCCTCACCCTCGAGGGCGTGGACACCCGCACGCTCACGGGTTCCCGCCTCAACGCCACCCGGAACAAGACCTTCGGGTTCGTGTTCCAGCAGTTCTTCCTGGCGCCGAACGCGTCGGTGCTGGACAACGTGACCCTGCCGCTGACCATCGCGGGGGTCGGCGCGTCCGAGCGCCGACGGCGGGGCATGGCGGCGCTGGAGCAGCTCGAGCTGGCGGACAAGGCCCGGAACAAGGCGGTGAACCTGTCCGGCGGCCAGAAGCAGCGCGTCGTCATCGCGCGGGCGCTGGTGAACGACCCGCGCGTGATCTTCGCCGACGAGCCGACCGGCAACCTGGACTCCGCGACCGGGTCCGTCGTGGAGGAGATCCTGTTCGGCCTGAACCGGCGCAACGGCATCACCCTGGTCGTCGTCACGCACGACGAGGACCTCGCGGCCCGCTGCGACCGGCAGCTGCGCATCCGGGACGGGCTCCTCGCCGGCGACACCACGGAGGCGGCGGCGTGAAGACCCCCGACCTGATCGCCTCGGCGGTCTCGAACACGTTCCGCGCCAAGACCCGGACGTCGCTGACGATCCTGTCGATCTTCATCGGGGCGTTCACGCTGACGCTCACGAACGGCCTCGGGACCGGCATCAACTCCTACATCGACGACACCGTCAGCGGCGTCGGTGCCTCCGACGCCATGACGGTCACGAAGACCAGCGAGAGCTCGGTCGACCCGTTCGGCGGGGGCGGCGGGCCGGCGGAGTACGACCCCGACGCCGTCGCCGCGGGCATCGCGGGCATGACCGTGACGGCGCTGACGCCGCAGGACGTCGCGACGATCGGGTCGATCGAGGGGGTCGAACGGGTCGAGGCGCAGCGCAACCTCACGCCCGACTTCGTCCAGCTCGGCGACGGCACGCGGTACGTCGCGTCGGTGGGCAGCCTCGTGGCGGGCCAGACCACCCTGCTCGCCGAAGGGGACGAGCCGGACGACGCGTCGGAGGACCTCCAGGTCGCCCTGCCGCAGGCCTACGTCGAGCCGCTCGGGCTCGGCAGCGACTCCGACGCCGTCGGGCGGACGATCACGATCGGCATCACGGACGCCCTGCGCACGCAGCACCGCGTCGAGGCGACCGTGGTCGGCGTGACCGAGGAGGCCCTGGCGTCCCCGACCGGGTCCAGCCTGCTCGTCAACGCGGCGCTGACGGACGCGCTCTTCGAGGCGCAGTCCACGGGCATCCCCGCCGACGAGGCCGACCGCTACTCGCAGGCGGCGGTCTGGTTCGACCCGGACGCCACGGACGCCGAGATCGACGCGCTCCAGGACCGGCTCGCCGACGCCGGGTTCACGGGGATCACCATTGACGACCAGCTCGGCATGATCACGACGGTCATCGACGGAATCGTCCTGGTGCTCAACGCGTTCGCGGTCATCGCGCTGCTCGCCGCCGCGTTCGGCATCGTGAACACGCTGTTCATGTCGGTCCAGGAACGCACCCGCGAGATCGGCCTGATGAAGGCGATGGGCATGGGCAGCGGCCGGGTCTTCGGGCTGTTCAGCCTGGAGGCGACGTTCATCGGGTTCCTGGGCAGCGCGATCGGGGCGGTGCTCGCGATCATCGCCGGGACCGGTATCAGCACCGTCCTGGGGGACACGGTCCTCGCGGACCTCCCGGGCCTGACGCTCATCGGGTTCGACGCCGCGTCGATCGCCGGGATCGTCGTGCTCATCATGGCCATCGCGTTCCTCGCGGGCACGCTGCCCGCCGCGCGCGCCGCGAGGGCGGACCCGGTGGAGTCGCTGCGGTACGAGTGACGGACCGGACGGGGTGCGCGTCCCGCCGGGGACGCGCACCCCGTCCGGCCGGCGCGAGGCGTGTCACCCGGCGAGCCCGCGGAGCGCGCGGCCGGGAGCGGGCCCGGGGGGCGTCAGCCCGCCGCCAGCCACGCGAAGAACTCCGCCGCCGAGTACACCGGCTTCCCGAGCTCCTTCGCCTTGCGCGCCTTCCCCGACTGCGTCCCGACCTCGGCCACCACGAGCGCGTCGCACCGCGTCCGCGACACCCCCGCCGCGCACACCAGCCCTCGCCCGACGGCGGCGACGGTCATCTCGTCCCGGGACCACACCCGGCCGGCGGCGTCGACGGCTGTCCCGGTGAAGCAGACCCGCGCCCCGGAGCGCAGCACCTCGCCGATGGCGGGTCGCCCGTCGCCCGCGGACCCGACGACGGCGTCCACCACCGCGATCCCGAGCGTCTCCTCCAGGACGCGCAGCCGCGCCACCAGGTCGGCGGGCAGCCCGGTGGTCCGCTCCGCGGCGGCGGTCAGCCGGTCGGCGACGACGTCCCGCACGACGGCCGCCACCGCGGGGTCCGGCCCGACCGCGCCCACCCCGTCGCGCCCCGGCCCGGGCCCGTGCCCGAGCAGCACCCCGCTCAGCACCCGGCTCGCCGCCAGCAGCGCGGTGACCGTCGGCAGCCCGGCCGGCGACGGGGGAGCGGCGTCCGGGTCCCGCGTCAGCAGGTAGGTCCCGTCCTCGCCGGACCCGCCCGGCTCCGCGGCGTCGAACGACGTCCCCGCGGACGCCGGCACCCCGGCCCGCTCGGCGGCGCGCAGGGCCGCGCGCGCCCGCTCCAGCGCCGAGGGCGCCGCCAGCCCGCGCCGGTCCTCGGCGGTCAGCGCGCCCGCGGGGATCTCCGCACCGAGGGGCAGCGGCACGACCGTGCCGAGCCGCTTGAGCTCGAAGTCGAGCAGCCCGGACGCCGCATCCACCCCGACACCCACCGGCACGCAGCCGTCGAGCAGCGGCGCGAGCGCGGCCCAGGCGTCGGCGAGCGTCGGCGCGAGCAGCACGTCGTCGACCGCGATGCCGTACGCGGACCGGGCGTCGTCGAGGTCCCGCTGCGGGTTGATCAGCGTGCTCACCGCGGAGCCGTCGTCGAACGCGACGGCGAGCTCGACGGGGCGGGGGCGGGACATCCGGCCCTCCTGGCCGACCGTGAGGACGCCGATCGCGCACCGCCGCGCCACCGCCCCCGGGTCCGTGGACGCCCGCAGGAACCGCAGGATCCGCCGGTCGGTGCGCAGGTCCTTGGGCAGCACGGGCCGGGTCAGCACGAGCCCGGCCAGCGAGGTGACCCGGCTGAGCGCGACGTACACCTGGCCGTGCTCGAACGCGCCGCCGCGCAGGTCCACGACCAGCCGGTCGAGGGTCTGGCCCTGGCTCTTGTGGATGGTGATCGCCCACGCGAGCCGCAGCGGGAGCTGGGTGTAGGTGCCGACGACCTCGCGCCGCAGGGACCCGCCGTCCACGACCGGGCGGGTGGCCTCCCAGGTGAACGGGCGCACCTCCGCACGGGTGCCGTCGCGCAGCTCGACCTCGCAGGCCAGGCCCGCGTCGTCGCGGCGCAGGGCGGTGACCCGGGCCAGCGTGCCGTTCACCCAGCGGTCGAGCGGGTCGTTGGTCAGCATCATGACCTGCGCGCCGGCCTTGAGCCGGAGGGTCGCCTCGACGGGCGGCTCGAACAGGCCGAGGTCGCCGGACTCGACGGCCCGGGACACGACGGGGTCGCCCGGCAGGCGGTCGAGGTGCTGCCGGTTGCGGGCGGCGACGACGCGGTTGGTGGGCGCGAGCGTCAGCCAGAGCTCGCCGGCGGGCGGCTCGAAGTCGGGGTCGGTGCGGGCGTTGAGCTCGGCGCGGGCGCGCTCGACGAGGACGCCCTCCCGCACGGCGTTGAGCAGGCCGGTGAGCCGCTCGTCGCCCTGCTGCCGGAACACGGTGGTCAGGGCGACGGTCGGGAAGTCGGCGCGCGCGAACCGGTCGGCCGAGAAGAAGTACGGGGTGGGGTAGCGGGTCTCGAAGAACGCCTTCTCGTGCTCGGTGACGACCGGCGGCAGCTGGTACAGGTCGCCGACCAGCACGAGCTGCACGCCGCCGAACGGCGTCCCGGGCCGCGGGCCGAACCGCTCGAGGGCGGCCACGAGCATGTCGAACAGGTCGGCGCGCACCATCGACGCCTCGTCCAGCACCAGCGTCTCGAGCGACGCGAGGGTGCCGGCGAACCGGCCCGGGCGGTAGCGGCCGGACTCGACGTCGCCGAGGTCCGTCGTCGGCAGGAAGCCGAACAGCCGGTGGATCGTGTACCCGTCGACGTTCAGCGCGGCGATGCCGGTGGGCGCGGCGACGACGACGCGGCGCGAGGTGGTGCCGAGGAAGTGCCGGACGAGCGTCGACTTGCCCGTGCCGGCGCGGCCGGTGAGGAACAGGTTCCGGCCCTCGTGCAGGAGCGCCAGCGCCCGGCTCAGCTCGTCGGTCAGCACGAACCCGTCCGGCTGCTGCTCGTGCACCGTCACCTCCTGGTCGCCGTCACCCTAGCGGCGGACCCTGCCGGCACCCGCCCGTCCCGGCCCCCGCCCGGCCCTGTGCCGGCCGCGTCCGGCATGGCACCCTGGCCCCGGCAGGATCCACGACGGCAGATCGGTGGGTGGCATGCGCGACGACCACGGCGACGACCGGAGCGGCGTCCCCGCGCCCGAGCAGCCGACCGCCCCGTACTTCCCCCCGCCCGCGCCCGACGCCCCGATGGCGCCGGTGCTCCGGACGGGCCCCGACCGCACGCCGCGGTCCACCGCGTCCCTCGTGCTCGAGGTCGTGCCGTTCCTGGTCCTCGCGCTGGTGGTGATCCTGGTCGCGTCCCGGTGAGCGCGTCCCGGTGACCGCGACGCGGTGAGCCACCGGGCGCGGGCCCGTCAGCGGCCGCCCAGCACCGGCAGCTCGACGTAGTCGGCGCACCGGATCGGCCACCGCAGCAGCGCCCGCTGCACCGGCGCCACCCGCGGCAGCGCCACCGCGGCCGGCACCGCGCGCGGCGGTCCGAGTGCGAGCACCCGCCCGCGCAGCAGCATCCGGCACCCGCCCGCGGCCCGGACGTTCCGCAGCCACTGGACGTCCGGGCCGTAGGTGAGCGCCACGGTGACGACGTCCCCGGACCGGAAGGCCATCAGCGGCGTGCGGCGCACCGCCCCGGTGCGGCGGCCGACGTGCTCGAGCACCACGAGCGAGCCCCACCGCCCGGCGACCCGCAGCACCAGCGGGTTGAGCACCCGGCGGACGGGCCCGGTCAGGCGCGCGGCGAGGGGCACGGGCCGCTCACCCCCGCCGGGTCCCGGTCCCGACCCGGTCGGCGTCCAGGTCGAGGAACGCCGCCAGGCGGGCGCCCTCGGCGAGGACCTCGTCGACATCGGGCAGCGGTTCCAGCGGGTGCACCGCGATGGTGCCGTCCTCGATCATCCAGGTCGCCGCGACGAACCCGTCCACCAGCACGGTGGCGTGCACCATCGAGTACCCCGGCATGACCGCGGTGCGGTGCGCCTCGGGGAGGATCCGGGTGCGGTCGCGGTGCCCGAGCACGGCGTTGTCGAACGCGGCGACGAACCGCACCGGGACGGGCTCGTCCTCGTCGGCGAGCCCGGCGTCGGGGAGGTCGTACAGCTCGGCGCCGTCGGGACCGCGCAGGACCCGCAGCTCGTCCGCCATCCCGGCGACGACCGGCCGGAGCCGGGTCAGGCCGGTGAACGCCTGCACATCCATCACGCCCGCGGGGCCGAACGCGGCGAGGTAGCGGCGGACCAGCTCCCGGACGTCGGGCTCCGTCATCGGCCGGCCGAGCCAGGCGGCGGCGTCCACGACGGCGATGTCCCGCCGGCTCCACCACGACCCGAACGCGGACGTCGCCGGGTCGTGCACGACGGGGGTGAGCGCCTCGACGGCGGCCGCGAGCACGGCGCCGCGGCGGCCGGGCCACCGGGAGGTCAGGGCGGCGGCGAGGTCGCGGCGGCGCACAGGGTCTGCGCCGAGCACCTCGCCCGCGGCGGCGACGATCGCGTCGGGGTCGAGGCCGGCGGTCTCCCGCGCGTAGTACGGGGAGCGGGCCAGCCGCTCCAGCACGGGGGCGACCGTCGGGCGCAGCCACGGGTAGTCCGTCGCGGCCACGAGGTGCTGGGTGCCGCGCAGCAGGGGCCCGCGGACCAGGGTGCGCCCGGCGACGGCCGCCTCCAGGTCGGACCGCTCGAAGCCCACGAGCCGCGACCACAGCGCCGCGTGCACCCAGTTGGGCTCCTGCGCCTGGACCGCGAGCAGCCGGCCACGTCGCCCGCGCCGCCGGCGTCACCCGCGGCCTCGTCTACCACTACTTCCCGACGACGGAGGACCTCGTGGACGGCGTGCTCGACCGCCGGGTCGAGGCCTTCGCCGCGTCCGTCCGGGTCTGGGACGAGGGCCGGACCATCGGCGACATCGACGGGGCGCTCCGCGACGTCATCGCCCTGTTCCGCGCCCAGACCGCCCCCGAGGACCCGCTGCGCGCCGACCTGCGCCGCCCCGAGAACGCCGCGCTCTACCAGCGGTTCGTGGACCGCGCGGTCGCCGCCGTCGTCGACACGCTGCAGGTCACCACCGTCGAGGCGTACTCCGCCCGGCACGGCCTGGCCATCGAGCACGTCCGCGCGACGTTCGTCGTGCTCGTGCACGGGTTGGTCGGCCTGGTCCGCACCGAGCCGGACGTCCCGGACGCGGTGCTCGTCTCCCTGGTCCGCCAGACCCTCCGGCTCGACATGGTCGGCCGGACCCTCCCGCCGTCGTCCTGATCCCCTCACGCCGCCGCTGGACGCGTCGGCACCGCTCGCAAGGAGGCAGCAACCGTGTTCCTGTTCGAATCGATCCCGTGGTACTCGGCCGTCATGTGGTGCGTCGTGCTCGCGGCGCTCATCGGCCTCAACGAGGTGACCCGCCGCTGGCGGGCCGCCGGGCTGGCGTTCTTCGTCGCCCTGCCGGTGGTGCTGACGATCTTCGTCTGGCCGCACACCGCCGGGGCGGGGTCGAGCACCGGCACCTGGTTCCACTGGGTGAAGGTGTACTCGGCGCTCGCGGGCTGCCTGGGCTTCATGGCCCTGCGGTACCACCCGAAGATCGCCGCCAAGCGCTGGGCGCTCGTGTTCCCCGCCGCGATCCTCGCGATCAACATCGCCGAGGCCGTGCTGCGCGACTTCCAGGTCGCCGGCATGTCCGAGGGCATGGTCGACGGCGTCTACATGGTCCCCGGGCCGTGGAACGTCATGAACGGCGTCGCCGGCATCCTCAACCTCGTCACCATCTGCGGCTGGGCGGGCATCCAGATCAGCCGGTCGAAGTCCAAGGACATGATCTGGCCCGACATGCTCTGGTTCTGGATCATCCCGTACGACCTGTGGAACTTCGCGTACGTCTACAACTGCGTCGGCGACCACGCCTTCTACGCCGGCGCCGCGCTGCTGATCTCCTGCACCATCCCGGCGTTCGCCCTCAAGCGGGGCGCCTGGCTGCAGCACCGCGCGCACACGCTCGCGCTCTGGATGATGTTCACGATGGCGTTCCCGACGTTCGTGTCCTCGTCGACGTTCGCCGTGGACTCCTCGCACGACCCGACCGCGCTGTTCGTGGTCAGCGCCCTGTCGCTCGCGTCGAACGTGGCGCTCGCGGCCTACCAGGTGCACCGGATCGTCACGACCCGCCGGAACCCGCTGACCGGGACCGAGCTCTACCCGGAGCTGAAGGTGTACCAGAAGGTGGTGGCCGAGGAGCAGGCCGCCGCCGAGCGCGAGCAGCAGCGGGTCCCCGCCGCCGTCTGACCGCGCACGGACGTCCCGCCCGTCACCCGGCGGGCGGGACGTTCTGGTTCCGGCGGAACAGGTTGCCGGGGTCGTACGTCGCCTTCACGGCGGCCAGCCGGTCCCAGGTCGCCCCGGGGTAGGCGGCGCGGACCCGCTCCTGGCCCTCGTCGGCGAGGAAGTTCACGTAGACCCCGGGATCGCCCTGGTCGAGCAGCGCCGCCGTGCCCGCGACCCACTCCGCGCGCCGTACGCGGTCGGCCGGCCCGTCGACGAACGCGGCCACGTTGCCCATCAACCGGGCGGAACGGTGCGCGTACGCGGTGGCCGCGGGGTCGACCCGGGCGATGGCCCCGCCGAGCGCCCGCAGCTGCACGACGCGCATCCCGTCCGCGTCCTCGAGCCGTGCCACGACCCGCTCCGCCAGCGGCAGGTCGACCTCGTCCAGCAGCAGCGTGCGGGAGACGGCCGTCGGGTGGTACTCCGGGTCGGCCGGCGGGAACAGCTCCGGGTAGGGGACCGGGCGGACCAGGTCGGCCAGCGGCTCGCCGAGCGCCCGCAGCGGGGCGAGCACCGCGTCCGCGTCCTCCGCCGGCCCGGACCAGCAGACCAGCGCCATGATCGTGAGGGACCCGTGGTGCTCCGCCGGGACGAAGGGCAGCGGCGGGCAGGGCATGACGTTGACGATCGCGGACAGCTCGTCCGGCGCCGCCCGCGTCGCGGCCAGGAACCCGGCGACCGCCGGGGCCGTGGCGGGGAGCAGCAGCATCCCGCCGACGACGCCGTCCAGCGGGTGCAGCCGGAACTGCATCCGGGTGACCACGCCGAAGTTCCCGCCGCCGCCGCGCAGCGCCCAGAACAGGTCCGGGTGCTGCTCGGCGTCCGCGCGCACCACCCGGCCGTCCGCGAGCACGACGTCCGCCGCGAGCAGGTTGTCGACGGTCAGCCCGTGCGCGCGGGACAGGTAGCCGACGCCGCCGCCGAGCGTGATCCCCGAGACGCCGACCGAGCCGGTGTCCCCGAACCCCACGGCGAGCCCGTGCGCGGCCGTCGCGGCGGTCACGGCCCCGGCGGTCAGGCCGGCCTCCACCCACGCGGTCCGGGCCCCGGGGTCGACGTCGAGCGCCGTGAGGTCGCGCAGGTCGACGACGAGCCCGTCGTCCACCGTGCCGTGGCCGGCGCCGCTGTGCCCGCCGCTGCGCACCGCGAGCGGCAGCCCGGCGTCGCGCGCGAACGTCACCGCCGCCGCGACGTCGGCGTCATCCAGCGGGCGCACCACGACGGCGGGGCGCGGGTCGGTGCCGCCGAGCACCACGACGCGGAGGGCGTCGTAGCCGGGGTCGGCGGGGGTGACCACCCGGCCGCGGACGCGGGCGCGGAGGTCGTCTAGCGCGGTGGAGACGGACACGGCGGGCTCCTGGACGACGGCGGCCGGGACCGGTCCAGCGTCGTCCCGCCGTCCGGGTGGGGGCAAGGGGTTGTGGGTGTTCGTCCCGGAATGCCCGGGTACGCTCGCCCGATGGACCTGCGGTTCAGCGGTGAGGTCGTGTACTGGCGCGGGCCGGCGCCCTACCACTTCGTGCCGATCGGGGAGCAGGAGGCGGCGGCGCTGCGGGCCGCGTCCGCGCTGGTCTCCTACGGGTGGGGCGTGATCCCCGTCGCGGCGACGCTCGGTGCCACCCAGTGGACGACCTCGCTGTTCCCGCGGGACGGCGGGTACCTCGTGCCGATCAAGGACGCGGTGCGCCGGGCCGAGGACGTCGAGGTCGGCGACACGGTGACGCTGCGCCTGGTCGTGGACGCCTGAGCGCGGCATCATCGAGCCCGTGCCCGCTCCCCGCCGCCGTGCGCTCGCCCTGCTCGCCGCCGCGTCGGGGCTCGTCGTCGCCGGGGTCGGCGCCTGGCTGCTGACCCGGCGCGAGTCCGGGTGGTTCGCGTACGCGCCGCTGAGCGAGCAGACGTACCAGCCCGGCTCCGGGTCCGCGGTCGCGGGGATCGCGTGCGTGGTCGTGGGCGCGCTGCTCGTGGCAGCGGCGGGGTGGGTGGCGCTGCGCCGGCGGTGAGCGGGCCGGGGCGCGGCCGCGCGGGGGCGCGTGTCGGCGCTGCTCAGTAGGCTCGCGGTGTCCCGTCACCGACGACCGAAGGACCCCCCCGTGCACACGTTCACCCTCCCCGGCACCGACCTCGTCGTCCCGGACGTCGTCCTCGGGCTGATGCGCATCCAGGACAAGTCCGACGACGAGGTGCGCACCCTCGTCCGGGCCGCCCGGGACGCCGGCATCGCGTTCGTCGACCACGCCGACATCTACGGCGACGAGCTGCACGGCTGCGAGACCCGGTTCGCGGAGGCGATGGACCTCACGCCCGCCCAGCGCGACGAGCTCGTCATCCAGACCAAGTGCGGCATCGTCAAGGACGGCCCGTACTTCGACTTCTCGTACGAGCACATCCTCGAGTCCGTCGAGGGCTCCCTGCGGGCGCTGCGCACCGACCGGATCGACATCCTCCTGCTGCACCGCCCCGACGCGCTGGTGGAGCCCGACGAGGTCGCCCGCGCGTTCGACGAGCTCGCGGCCGCCGGCAAGGTCCGGCACTTCGGCGTCTCGAACCACACGCCCCGGCAGATCGACCTGCTCAAGAAGTCCGTGACGCGGCCGCTGGTCGTCAACCAGGTGCAGCTGAGCATCACGCACTCCCCGCTGATCGCGCAGGGCGTCGCCGCGAACATGGGCGCGCTGGACCAGTCGGTCGAGCGCGACGGCGGGCTGCTCGACTACTGCCGGCTGCACGACATCACGCTGCAGGCCTGGTCGCCGTTCCAGAAGGGGTTCTTCGACGGGGTGTTCCTCGGCGACCGGGAGGCGTACCCCGAGCTGAACGACGCGCTCGACCGGCTGGCCGGGAAGTACGGCGTCACGCCGACGGGGATCGCCACCGCGTGGATCACGCGGCACCCGGCGCAGATGCAGGTCGTGCTGGGGACGACGACGCCGTCGCGGGTCACCGAGGCGGCTGCGGGGTCCGACGTGCGGCTCACGCGGGCGGAGTGGTACGAGCTGTTCCGCGCGGCGGGGCACGTGGTGCCGTGATGCCCAGCGGGATTCACATCGAATCCCACCGCCGGTAGTCTTCCGGTATGAGCACGCAGATCACGGTCCGGCTGCCGGACGAGCTGGTGGGGCTGGTGGACGACCTCGTGGCGTCGGGCGAGGCCCGCAGCCGGGCCTCGGTCGTCGAGCGCGCGCTCGTGCGCGAGCTGCGCCGGGTGCTCATGGAGCGGGACGTCGCCATCCTGCGCGGCGAGATGGGTCGCCCGGACGGCCTGGACGGACTCGCGGCGTGGGCGCAGCAGCAGCCGGTGGGCGGTCTCGACTGATGCGGGCCATCCACCTCGCCGCGCTCGACAAGACGCGCCCGGTCGTGGTGCTCACCCGCGAGCCGGTGCGCCCGTACGTCGGCAGGGTGACCGTCGCGCCGATCACCAGCACCGCACGGGGGCTCGGCACCGAGGTGGCGGTGGGGCCCGAGAACGGGCTCGACGGTGCCTCGGTCGTGAGCTGCGACAACGTGACGACCGTCCCGGTCGGGGCCCTCGGGCGGATGGTCGGCTACCTGTCGCCGGAGCAGGAGCGCGCGCTGGCGCACGCCGTCGCGTACGCGTTCGACCTCGACCTCGGCTGACCCGGTCCGCGCGTGTCGGACCCGTGCGGCACCATCGGGGCATGACCTTCGACTTCGAGGCGCCGCTCTGGGAGTGGGACGCGCGCCGCACCGAGCGGTGGACGTTCGTCAGCGTGCCCGAGGACGCGTCGGACGAGATCCTCGAGCGGGCCGGCGCGTTCGCGCGCGGGTTCGGGTCGCTGCGGGTCGAGGTGACGGTCGGCGGGACGACGTGGCGGACGTCGATCTTCCCGGACAGCAAGCGGAAGGCGTACTCGCTGCCGGTGAAGAAGGCGGTGCGGGCGGCCGAGGGGCTCACCGTCGGCGGGCCGGTGCGGGTGCACCTGCGCGTGCTCGACGTCTGACGTCCGCGCGCCGTCAGTTCACCGCGTCCGCGTCGAACGCGAGCGAGTCGTCCGGGCCGACCTCGACCGCCTCCAACGCGGGGTCGGCGAGCACCGCGTCGACGGCGGCGCGGCTGCCCCCGACGACCGTCGAGTCGTGGTCCACCTCGGTCGAGACGCACCAGGCACGGTCCTCCGGCCAGACGAGCGCCGGTGACTGGCCGTCGTCGTCGAACGGCCCCCGCGCCACGTCCGCCACGGCGTCCAGCGGTCCGGCCAGCAGCAGGTAGCCCCGGTCGGGGAGCCGGAACCTCGGTGCCGCCCACTCGGCGTCGGTGAACGCCCGGGGCAGGGGCTCCACCGCCGTCGTGCGCCCGTCCTCGATCGTCAGCCGGACCGACCCGCCGTTCAGGGCGCCCCAGCCCTCCCACATCGCGATCAGGCACCGGTCCGGCGTCGCGGTGTGCGGGGCCAGCGCCCGGCACAGGGCCCCGAGCTGCGGGAGCGCGAGGCTGCCCGGTCGCGGCTCGCCCTCCGGCCACAGCGCGGACCGCGGGCTCCACGGCTCGGGGCCCTCGTAGCCGATCAGGCGGTGCCACTGCACGAGCGGGTGCACGGTGCGGCCGGTCACCACCGCGACGTCGGCCCACCGCATCGGCAGCCACGGGGCGTCGTCCGCGGCGCCCGGGAGCCGCCCGACGACCGGGTGCAGCACGCGGGCGTACGCGTCGAACCCGCCGGGCAGCAGGCCGGTGACGGTGCCCCAGCCGCCGAGGCGCGGGCGGATCCAGTCGCCCGCCGAGACGTCGTGCAGCACCCGGGCGCGGGCGGTCCACATCCGGCGATCGTCGTGCGCTCGCGGGCCGCTCGCAAGGGGATTGCCCTGGTCAGGCCGCCAGGTCGACGGCGCGCAGGGGCTCGGGGGTCATCACGGGGGCCGCCGGCTCGGCCGCGAGCTGCGCCGCCTCGCGCGCGCGCTGCCGGCGCGCCCGCAGCACCACGGCCACGGCGTGCACGCCCACGAGCGCCCAGACCGCGTTGGTCACCACGGACGGCCAGACGCCGCTGCTCGCGGCGACCAGGCCCATGAAGAGCCCGGACACGACGTTCGCGAGCTGGTACCGCCCGGAGGTGGGGGACCACGTCCCGCGGGTGACGAGGACGTAGGCGACGAGGCACGTGACCGCGCCGACCCAGCCGAGCGCGGTGACGAGAGCGGACACGGGCGTGCTCCAGGACGGACGAGAGGGGTGGAGGGAGGGTCGGCGACCCGCGTCCGGGCTGGTCCGACGGCACCAGTGTGCGTCCCGATCGGGTTCAGCACAATCGAACGATGATGCGACCGGGGTGTAGCCAAACTAAACTAGGATCGCCTGCGTGCCGACCGACCCGCGCCGCCTCGCCGTCCTGCTCGCCGTGCACCGGGCGGGCGGTGTGCTCGCGGCCGCCGACCTGCTGCACGTGACGCCCTCGGCGGTGTCCCAGCAGATCTCGCGGCTCGAGTCGGAGGAGGGCGTGCCGGTGCTCGACCGCGGGCCGCGCGGGGCCACCCTGACGGCCGCGGGGCGCATCCTCGCGGAGGCCGCCGAGCGCATCGAGGCGGAGCTCGTGGAGGCCCGCAAGTCGCTGGCCGAGCTCGGCGGGGAGCTCTCCGGGCGGGTGACCGTGGCGGGGTTCCAGACCGCGATCCGCGCGGTGGTCGCCCCGACGTTCGCCGCCGTCGCCGAGCACCACCCCGGCATCGAGCTGGTGGTCGAGGAGCGCGACCCCGGCGAGTCCATGCGCCGGCTGCGGGAGGGCGACGCGGACGTCGTGCTGCTGGAGCGGGACGAGGACGCCGACACCCACGTGCCGCGCGGGCAGCGGGACGTCGTGCTGCTCGAGGAGCCGTGGCGGCTCGTCCTGCCCGGCGCCGTCGCGACGCCCACGCAGCTCTCCGACCTCGCCGGGGTCACCTGGCTCGCCGCCGAGCCGAACACCGCGGCCGCCCGGGCGATGGGGCGGGTGACTGCCGCCGTCGGGCCGGTCACCGCGCGGCACGTGTACTACGACTTCGACGTCGCGCTCGCGCTGATCGCCGCGGGGCAGGGCGTCGGGCTGCTGCCGGCGCTGGCGCTGCAGGGGGAGCTGCCGGACGGGGTGACCGTCGCGACGGTGCCCGGCCTCGGCTCGCGGCGGCTCGTCGCCCGGCACCGCGCCACCCGGCGGGAGCCGGGGCCGGCCGTCGTCGCGGTGATCGAGGAGCTGCTCGCGGTGGCCTCGGGGCTCGACCTGGTCTGAGGCCCGCGGCGGCCCTGGGGGGCCCGCCGCCGCGTGGCCGCCCCTGCGCCGTCTCCCGTCCCTCCGGCGTCTCCCGTCCCTCCGCCGTCTCCCGTCCCTCCGGCGTCTCCCGTCCCTCGGCCGTGAGTGGAGGGTTCTGCCGGGACACGCCGGGCGTGTCGGGCAGAACCCTCCACTCGGGGCGGGGGTCAGGGCGCGCGGGACCCCGCGGGGCGCGGGGCCGTAGGGGCAGTCGGCGTGGGCGTGGGCGCCGGGTCGGGCGTGGGTGCCGGCTCGGGCTCGGGCGCGGGTGCCGGCTCCGGCATGGGTGCCGGCGCGAACACCAGCCGCCGCTGCACCTGGAAGCTCACCAGGTACAGCGCCGCCTCGGTCAGCACCTTCGCGGGCAGCAGCCCCACGCCCAGTCCGGTGAGCCCCGCCAGCAGCAGGTAGTTCGCCCCCACCAGCATCCCCGCGAGCGCCGCGTACCGCGCCGCCGCCCGCCCGGCCGGCACCCGCCGGCCGCGCCGGAACACGACCCGCCGGTTCACCGCGAAGTTCGCCCCCGCGCTGAGCACCCGGGCCCCGAGCACCGACGCCGCCAGCGACCCGGTGACCGCGTGCAGCGCCAGCAGTGCCAGGGTGTCGACCGCGAACGCCGCGAGCGAGGACGCCGAGAACAGCAGCAGCGGCGCGAGCACCCGCGCGGAGTCCGCGAGCGGCCGGAAGTGGGAGGACGCGTTCGCGTCCAGGTAGATGGTGGCGATCTCGACCTCCTCGACCGGCAGGCCGTCGGCGGCGGCCCGCAGCAGCAGGTTCAGCTCGTACTCGAACCGCTCGCCGCGCACGGACCGCAGCCACGGCAGCAGGGCGGCGGGGTAGCCGCGCAGGCCGGTCTGGGTGTCGCGGAGCCGGAGGCCGGTCGCGAGGTGGAACAGCCGCGCCGTCACGCGGTTGCCGAGCACGGACCGCGCGGGCACCGGCCCGGTGAACGCGCGGATCCCGAGCACGGTCGCGGGCCGGTCCGCCGGCTGGGCGGCGAGCGCAGCGGCCACCCGCAGGACGTCGGCCACCGAGTGCTGCCCGTCGCTGTCGGCGCACACGACGTCCTGCCCGGGGTGCTGCCGCTCCGCGTACGCGAACCCCGTCTTCAGCGCGCAGCCCTTGCCACGGTTCTCCGGGTAGGTCAGCACGGTGCAGCCGGGTCCGCGGACCGCGTCGAACACCGGGCGGTAGGCCGGGCCGCTGCCGTCGTCGACGACCAGGACCCGCACGTCGGGGGCGGTGGCACGCAGGTCGGCGACCAGCCGCACCAGGCGCTCGTCGGGCTCGTAGGCGGGGACCAGGACGATCACGGCTCAGCCCGCGACGTACAGGATGTCGGAGGTGCCGCGCTCGGCGCCGCGGCCGAGGGGGTCGTTCACGAGGGAGCCGTCGAAGTACATGGTCGACGACCCGCCGCCGTCCAGGTTGTACGCGGTCTCGGCCCCGAGGGACTGCATGATCTCCGCGAGACCGGTCATGTCGACGCCCGCGGAGTACCCCGGGGACCGGCCGTCCACGACGACGAACACCAGGTGGTTGTCGTCGACCACGCCCACGGCGGTGCGCGGCTGGTCGCCCTGGATCGAGTGGTTGCCGACGTTGGTGTCGACCTCGACGTCCTCGATCCCGTCGACCACCTCGCCGTCCTCCACGAGCGCCGGGCCGAACGACAGCGTGTTCCACACGCCCGCCGCGAGCAGCTCGTCCGCCGTCGTGGCGGTCTCGTCGTACACCTCGACGTGACCGTCCGTGTAGAAGGCGAGGCCCTCGCGCGCGCCCTCGTCGCGGTAGACGACGCCGTTGCGGATGACGATGCCCGTGTCCCGGAAGCCGTAGTAGTCGCCGTTGATCGCGAACACCGCGTCGTTGTCCTCGGCCATCTCCGAGGTGGTCTGCGTGATGTTGGTGCCGAACTGGTTGTCCGCGAACGCGGAGCGCAGCACGGTCGCGTCGGACAGGACCACGTCGGCGACGTAGTACGTGACCTGGTCGTCGCCGCTGCCGGTGACGACCGTCGAGATGCTGATGCTCGCGTCGTCGGAGTCGTACGTGGTGGCGGTGACGGTGGCGTCGGACGCGTCGGACGCGTCCGAGGAGTCGGCGGAGGAGGAGCCGGACGACGAGCCGGCCTGCGCCGCCTCGTACGCGTCCACGTCGGCGATCTCCACGTGCGCGATCACGTACCGGTTGAGGGCCCAGGCGGTCGTCCCGCCCAGGGTCAGGGCGAGCGCGAGGGCGGTGGCGAGGACGGCCCGGCGCAGCCGGCGGCGGGGTCGGGGTGCGGGGTCTGCGGTCATGGGGACAGGTGTACGGAGCGGGTCCAGGGCCGCCCGGTGCCCCACCTGTGCGGCCCGTGTGAGGCGTCACACGGCCGCGCACACGCCGGGCGTGTTCCGTGGGTCGCACCGGGTCCCGGAACCACCGGGGCCCCGCAGCCACGAAGGTGGAGCGAGACGATGACGGTCATCGGCGGGGCGGTCGCCGACCCCACCCTGCAGGCCCTGAAGGACAAGCACCGCGCCATGTGGGCGCTGGGGGACTACCCGGCGCTCGCGGCGGAGGTGATCGCGGAGCTCGGCCCGACGCTGGTGGACGCCGTGGGCGTCGCGCCGGGGGAGCGGGTGCTGGACGTCGCGGCCGGCAGCGGGAACGCCGCGGTCCCGGCGGCGCTCGCGGGCGCGGACGTCGTGGCGTCCGACCTGACGCCGGCCCTGCTGGACGCCGGCCGGCGGTCGGCCGCCGCGCGCGGGGCGACCCTCGACTGGCGCGAGGCGGACGCGGAGGCGCTGCCGTTCGCGGACGACGCGTTCGACGTCGTGCTGTCCTGCGTGGGCGTGATGTTCGCCCCGCGGCACGCGGCCGCGGCGTGGGAGCTCACCCGCGTGTGCCGCCCGGGCGGCCGGATCGGGCTGATCGCCTGGACGCCGGGCGGGTTCATCGGGCAGATGTTCGCCGCGATGAAGCCGTACGCCCCGGCCCCGCCGCCCGGCGCGCAGCCGCCGCCGCTGTGGGGGGACGAGCAGCACGTCCGGGACCTGCTCGGGGACCGGGTCGCCGGGGTGCGCGCCGAGCGGCGCACGCTGACGGTCGACGCGTTCGCGACGCCCGAGGAGTTCCGGGACTACTTCAAGGCCCGCTACGGCCCGACGATCGCGGTGTACCGCGCGGTCGCGGACGACCCGGACCGGACGGCGGCGCTCGACGCGGACCTGGCCGCGCTGGGCGCGCGGTTCGCCCGGACCGCGGGCGGGCGGACGGTGCTCGACTGGGAGTACCTGCTCGTCACCGCGGACGTCCGGGGGTAGGCGCCCTTGACGGGCGGGACGGCCGGGCGGCAGTGTGATCGACGTCACACCCGCCCGGCCGTCCGACGTCCAGGAGTGCGCCATGCCCGTCCGACTCAACCCGTACCTCGGCTTCCGTGACACCGCCCGCGAGGCGATGGAGTTCTACCAGTCCGTGTTCGGCGGCGACCTGACCGTCAGCACCTTCGGCGACTTCCAGGCCGGCGACGACCCGGCCGAGAAGGACAAGGTCATGCACTCCCAGCTCGAGACCCCGAACGGGCTCGTGCTCATGGCCGCCGACACCCCGAACGCCATGGCGTACACGCCGGGCGACAACTTCTCCGTGTCCCTCAGCGGCGGTGCCGACGCCGACGCGGAGCTGCGCGGCTACTGGGACAAGCTGGTCGACGGCGGGACGGTGGTCGAGCCGCTGGCCACCGCGCCCTGGGGCGACGCCTTCGGGATGCTCACCGACAAGCACGGCGTGACGTGGCTGGTGAACATCGCGGGAGACGCCGCCTAGGGGCGCGTGACCGGGGGCATCGCCCTGCTCGGCCCGCCGGGCGTGCAGCGGGCCGGCTCGGTCGCGTCCGGGCCCGTCCCGGCGCCGGCGCCGCGGGGCAGCAAGGCGTGGCTGCTGCTCGCGTACCTCGTGCTCGCGCAGCGCCCGGTGCCGCGCAGCCGGCTCGCGGACCTGCTGGTGGACGACGCCGACGACCCCGGGGCGGCGCTGCGCTGGAACCTCTCGCAGCTGCGCCGGGCGCTGGACGGCGTCGCCGACCTCGGCGGTGACCCGCTGACGCTGACCCTCCACCCCGGGACCGTCGTGGACGTGCGGGTGCTCGGCTCGGGGTCCTGGGCCGAGGCGCTGGCCCTGCCGGGGTTCGGCGGGGCGCTGCTGGAGGGCATCACGCCGCGCGGCAGCGCCGCCCTGGAGCTGTGGCTCGCGGCCGAGCGGGAGCGGGTCGCGGGGATGACGGCCGCGATCCTGCACGAGGCGGCGCACGCCCGGCTGGCCCGGGGCGAGGCGGGCTCGGCCGTCGACCTGGCGGGCCGGCTGGTCGCCGCCGAGCCGCTCGCCGAGCGCGGGCACGAGCTGTGGGTCCGCGCCCTGGTCGCGGCGGGCGACCGGGCGGGGGCCGAGCGCCGGGCCGCGGAGTGCCGGGCGCTGTTCCGCCGGGAGCTCGGCGTCGAGCCGTCCCCGGCGCTCGCCGCGGCGCTGCGCCCCCGCCCGGCGCCGGAGCCCGCCCGCTCGCCCGCGGCCGTGGACGCCGCGGTCGAGGGCGGCGAGAACGCGGCGCACGTCGGGGCGTACGAGCGGGCGATCGACCTGCTCCGCTCCGGGGTGCACGGCGCCCGGGCGCTGGGGGACGACGCCCGGCTGGCACAGGCGCTCGGGTCGCTCGGGCGGGTGCTGGTGCACGGCGTGCGCGGCAGCGACGAGGAGGCGATCACCGTCCTGCACGAGGCGCTGGACGTCGCGCGCCGCGCCGGCGCCCGGGACGTCGCCGCCCGCGCCGCGCTCGAGCTCGGGCACGTCGAGACGCTCCGCGGCCGGTACCCGCGGTCGGCCGTCTGGTTCGGGCGGGCGACCCGGCTCGGCGGCGACGACCCGCGGCTGCGCGCCTGGGTCGGGGTGTTCGACGGCATCGGGCGCACCGACCAGGGCGACTACGCCGACGCGGTGGGGGTGCTGGACGCCGCGGTCGCGGACGCGCGCGCCGCGGGCGACCAGCGCGCCGAGGCGTACGCGCTCACGGCGCTGGGGCGGCTGCGGGTGCTGCGGGACGAGCGGGACCCGGCCCTCGCGGTGCTGGACCGGGCGTGCGCGGTCGCGCAGGACCTCGGCTGGACGTCGTTCCTGCCGTTCCCGCGGACCCAGCGCGCCGAGGTGCTGCTGCGGGCCGGCGACCTGGACGCCGCCGAGGCCGGGCTGGAGGGCGCGTACGCGCTCGCGTGCCAGGTCGGCGACCCGTGCTGGGAGAGCTACGCGCTGCGGGGCCGCGGGCTGCTCGCGGCGGCCCGGGGCGACGAGGCGACCGCGCTCGACCTGCTGACCGACGCCCCCGAGGCCGGCCGGCGGCAGCGCGACGCGCACGCGTGGGTGGAGGCGCACTGCCTGGACGCGCTCTGCGGGTACGCCGTCCCGCGCGGGCTGCCGTCCGCCGCGGGCTGGGTCGCGGAGCTCGAGGCGTTCGCGGCGCGGCGGGGCATGCGGGAGCTGGTCGCCCGCGCGGCCGGCCACCGCGCGGCCCTGGGCCAGGCGGGCGCCGCGGAGCACGCGGCGGCCCTGCGCGCGGCGATCGACAACCCGGCCCTCCCCGCACTGCCCGCCCCGGCCACGCCGAGACTGCCGTAGGTGCTGCCTCACGCGCCCTTGGCGTCAGGTGGTTGTTGCAACGTGGTCCTCACCGGGAGGGTGCGTGGCATGGCTGGTTCGAGGTTGTCGCTGCAGGAGCGGGCGCAGATCGAGGTGTTGTTCGGTCAGGGGCTGACGTTCCCGGCGATCGGTCGGGCGATCGGGCGTGATCGCTCGACGGTCTGGCGTGAGGTCACGCGGAACAACTCCTACCGGGGTATGCACTTGGGTGGGGCCGGGTCGCGGCATCCTGGTGGTGCTCATTCGGGTCGGGCCGGTCGCGGCGGGGCCTACCGGTGGGTCTACGCCCACGGCAACGCCCACGCCCGGGCCGCCCGGCGCGCGCGGCGCCCCCGGGCCGGCAAGCTGATCGGGAACGCGAACGTCAAGGGTCGCGCGCCGTTCCCGGGTCGACTCTGGCCGGTGGTCGCCGCCAAGCTCGCGCAACGGTGGTCGCCTCGGCAGATCGCACACTGGTTGCGTCAGGAGTTCCCCGACCGACCGGAGCAGTGGGTGTCCCACGAGACGATCTACCAGGCGATCTACTACCAGGCCCGCGGCGGGATGCGCGCGGAGCTGGACCGGCAGGTCGCGCTGCGCTCGGGGCGCGCAGCGCGCCGACCTCAGTCACGGGTTGCGTCGGCCGGCCGGGGCGCGAAGACCTGGATCGGGGACCTGAACATCTCGACCAGACCCGCCGAGGCCGCTGATCGGGCGGTCCCGGGGCACTGGGAAGGTGACCTGGTGATCGGGGCGCGGGGGTCCTCGGCGATCATCACGCTGGTCGAGCGGTCCACCCGGTTCGTGATGCTGGGGGCGCTGCCGAACTCCCGGGTCTCCGAGGAGGTCACCCGGGTCCTGATCGACCTGATGGGCCGGGTCCCGGGCGAGCTGGCCAAGACCTTGACCTGGGACCAGGGATCCGAGATGGCCCAGCACGCGGCGTTCACCCTGGCCACAGGCTGCCGGGTGTTCTTCTGCGACCCGCACTCGCCCTGGCAGCGCGGAAGCAACGAGAACACCAACGGGCTGCTGCGCCAGTACTTCCCCCGGTCCTCGACCGACTTCCGCACCTACACCCAGGACGACCTCGACGCCGTCGCCCGCGAGCTCAACGGCCGACCCCGCGAAACCCTCGGCTGGCAGAATCCCGCACAACGACTCAACGACCTACTCGTTGCAACCGCCGCCTGAAACCGCCGCCCCGGGACCAGCACCTGCTGCAGTCTCGGCGCCCGGTGCGCGGGGGCGGGGCGGGCTCCCGGCGGGCGGGTCAGAGGCCCGGGGCGCAGGGGCCGCGGCCGACCGCCGCGAGGCCCGCGAGGTCGCCCTGCTGGAACGTGTCCACCGGGGTCACCGGGTGCATCAGCTGCGTGGGGTCGTCGACGTGGTCCAGCCCGACCAGGTGCGCCACCTCGTGCCGCAGCACCGGCAGGTACCCGCCGGGCCGGTCGAGCAGCGTGACGTCGAGGTAGACGCTCCCGGAGACGATGAACGCCTCCGCGGACACCGGGTCGGCCATCATCAGCGTGTGCGCGACGCCCGCGACGTCGCCGGCCAGGTCGGGGACGGTGGCCTCGTCGGTGAACCGGACGAGCACCGGCGCCCAGCGGTCGCCGAAGACCTCCGGCTGGAAGGGGTCCCGGTCCGCGGAGGCCGCCTCGGTGACCGTCCCGTCGTCGGCGAGGACCAGGCCCGTGGCCGCGGACACCTCCGCGAGCACGCCCTGCACCTGGGTCGCGAAGTCGGACGGCGCGCCCGCGGGGTCGACGACCACGTGCACCGGACGGCAGGGCGACCAGCCGACCGGGGCGGGCTCGCCGTCCGGGCCCGGGCGCGTCTCCAGGAACGCGTACGTGCCGCCGGGCGCCGCGACGGTGACCTCCGGGGCGAGGCGCGACCCGGCCTCCTCGACGCCCGGGCGCGGGTGGTCGCGGGCCGTCGCCGGCACCAGTCCGGACAGCCACGGCAGCCGGCCCTCCGCGATCGTGGGGAGCCACTGCGCCCCGTACACCGCGGCCAGCACCCCGACGACCAGCCACGGCAGGACCACGGCCGACCGCGACCGGCGGCGCGGCGGCTCGGCCGGCACCCACCCCCGCGGGTCCGACGGCGCCGGCCACCCGGGCGGCGGGCGACGACGGCGGGAGGGCATCCCTGCTCATCGGCGCGCGGGCGCCCCCGGTTGAGGGGACCGGGAGCGGGTCAGTCCTCCGGCTCCTCCAGCAGGCCGCCGCCGACCCAGTCGTCGATCGCCCACTCGTCGGCCTCGGAGAGCTCCATCCGCGCGCCGCGGCACAGCCCGATGACGTTGTCCGCCCAGGCCTCCGCGACGTCCTCGGCGGTGACCTCGGCGTCGAGCTCGAGCCCGACGTACAGCACGCCCGAGATGACGAAGTTCACCGTGGAGCGCCCGACCGCCGCGCCCGCCTCCTGGCAGGCGTCGCGGACCCGGCGCGCGGTGGCGGCGCGCTCGAACGGGTGGGCCCGGACGTCCTCGGCCAGCGCGGTGAGCAGGACGCGGTAGTTGTCCCGGCTCAGGCCCGGGGTGTCGGTCACGGAGATGACCTGGCGCTGGAGGGCCGTCGGGTCGGTGCCGGGTGCGGGGGCGGCGGCGCCCGGCAGGTCCGCCTCGCCGAAGCGCTTGGGGTCCCACACGTAGCCGGGGGAGGGTCGCGCGGCGACGCCGAGCTCCGGGACGGCCTGCGCGAGCCACGGCAGGAACCCGCCCGCGCCCGCCCAGCGGGTCGCCGGCAGGGTCGGGTCGGCCTGCTGCGCGGCCTGCGCGACGGCACCCGTCGGGACGGGGCGGTCGGCCGAGCGCACGCGCTGCAGGACGGCGCGGCGCGCAGCGAGCGACCCGGCGCCGGTCGCGTCGGTCGCGGTCGCGGTCGCGGTCGCGGGAGTCGCCGCGGGAGCGGCGGACGGCGTGGCGGGCGGGGGCTCGGTCGCGACCTGCGGCTCGGCCTCCGCCTCCGCGGCCGCCGCCGGGCCGCCGACGGTCACCAGGTCGGCGAGCTCGTCGGCGTTGATGACCGTGTCCGCCACGGCGCGGTAGGCGCTCGCCGCGGGACTGGCCGTGATGATCGTGACCCGGCGGTCCGCGGCGCGGCAGCGCTGGGCGAGCGGGGTGAAGTCGGCGTCCGCGGACACGATGACGAACTCGTCGTACCGCGCGTCGGCGGCCAGCGCGTCGACCGCGTCGAGCACGAGGTTGATGTCCGCGCTGCTCTTGCCCTGCTGGGTGAGCGACGGGCAGTCGACCACCTGGAAGCCGGCGCGCGTGAAGTTCGGCCGGAACCGGGAGTACACGGACGGGTTGAGGTAGCAGGCGCGCACGAGGAACCGGCGGGCGAAGTCGCCGTCGGCGTCCGAGCCGGACTCGAGCTCGCCGAGCCAGTGGCCGGGGTCGGTCGCGAACGCCTCGGCGGCGTCCGGGTCCAGGCGGCGCAGCCCGATGTAGACGTTGTCGAAGTCGACGAACAGGGCGGTGCGCAGGCGGCGCGCGGGGCCGGGGACCAGGTCGGTGCTCACCAGGACATCTTGCCCTCGCCGGGCGGTGCGCCGCCGGGCGGACGCGCGCGGACGGCCCCGCGGGCGGGTCGGGGCGCCCTCGTACACTGGCGCGGTGCCGAGGCGGACCGGGGTGGTGAGCAGTGGACGTCCGTGACCTCCTGGACCTCCCGGACCTGGGCCTGAGCGTGGTCGCGGCCGAGCCGGACGCCCTGGACCGCCCGGTCACCGCGGCCTACATCACGGACCTGCCGGACCCGTCGCGGTTCCTGTCCACGGGCGACGTGGTGCTGACCTCCGGGCTGTGGCTGGACCGGCCCGACGGGGCCGCGACGTTCCTGGGCGCGCTCGCGCAGCAGAACGTCGCGGCGCTGATCATCGGGCTGATCGAGATCGGCGTCATCCCGGACGAGGTGATCGCGACCTGCCGGGCGCGCGGCCTCACGCTGCTCACCGTGTCGCCCGGGGTGTCGTTCCGCCGGATCGCGGACGAGGTCGCGGCGCGCCAGCCGGGTTCGCCCGCGGGGGTCGCGAGCCGCACGATGCGGTTCAGCCGCCGGATCGCCGACACGGTGTCCCGGGGCGGCGGCGTCGCGGAGCTCCTGGGGCAGTTCACGGCGGAGTTCGCGGTCGGCTGCTGGGTGATCGACGAGACGGGCACGCTGCTCGCGTCGGCGGGGGCCGCGCCGGACCGCGCGCAGGTCGCGGAGCAGTGGAACGCCGTCATCGCCCGCGAGCACGAGCGCCGGGTCATCGTCGCGGGGGACCGCGGCCCCGCGACCGTCGTGCGCACCGGCGCGCGGGACCGGTCCGGGTTCCTCGGCTGCTGGGGCGACCACCGCGCGTTCTCCGACGAGGTGACGCTCGCCCTGGACGCCCTGGTCGGGGCGCTGCGGGTCGAGATGGAGCTCGCCGCGCGGTGGCGGGAGACCCGCGACACCCAGGTGGCGGCGCTCATCACCGCGATCCGGGACCAGGAGGCGTCCCCGGGAGCGATCTCCGCGCGGATGCGGCTGGAGGGGATGGCCCCGCAGGACGAGACGACGATCGTCGCCGCGCGGGTGGACGACCCGCGGTTCCCGCGCGCGGCGGTGCTCGAGATGCTCCAGCGCACCCTGTCGGCCCGCGGCCACCGCGTCATGGGCTGCCGTGCGGACGACCTCGCGATCCTGCTGGTCAACGGGTCGGGCGACGACGAGCGGCCGCTCGCGGAGCACCTGACCGAGGAGTACCACCTGCTGCTCGCCGGGCGGCAGCTCCGGGTGGGCCTGAGCGACCCGGTCAGCGGGGTCAGCCGGTTGAACTCGGCGATCGCGACGGCCGTCGAGCGGGTGCAGAACGCGTCCGGGACCGAGCCGGTCGTCGTCTCGACCGCCCTGCACGTGCAGTCGCACCGTGCGCTGCTGCGGATGCTGGGGGAGAGCACCCGGTCCGGCTACGCCCGCGAGGTGCTGGCGCCGCTGCTGTCCTACGACGAGCGGCACAACGCGGACCTCGTCGGGACCCTGCGGGCGTTCCTCGACGGCGGCGGCGCGTGGCAGGAGACGGCGCGGCAGCTGCACCTGCACACCAACACGCTGCGCTACCGGATCGCCCGCATCGAGGAGCTGACGAACCGGGACATGAGCACGATGTCGGACCGCGTGGACCTGTTCCTGGCGATGACCTGCCTGGACGAGACCGACTGACCCGGGCGGGGCGCCCCGGTCAGGCGAAGCGGAGCGTCGGGATGCCCCACGCGCGGGGGTCGGGGACGCGGAGCATCGCCGGCGCCACGACCTCCTCGACCAGGACCTCCACCGTGTAGTGCGCCTCGGCGCCCAGCAGGTGCCCGGCGAACCCCGCAGCGGCCGCGTTCTTCACCCCGACCGCGAGGTGCACGTGCGGCGTCGCGACCTCCGCCTCGGCGTCCCACAGGATCGTCCCGCTGCCGATGCCCTCGGAGTAGGTCACGGTGACCTCCTGCGGCAGCGGCGGCTCCTGGTCCGCGACGGGGGTGTCGGCGGCGATGAACCGCACGGACCGGAACGCGCCGGAGAACACCGGGACGAACCCCTGCCGGATGCCGTGCGCGCGGCACGCCTCCGCCAGCGACGCCAGCACCTCGTCGCCCGGCTCCAGCACGACCGCCACGCGCCGGCCGGTGGTCACCTCGCTGCTCTGCACGCCCCGGACCGCCTCAGACCGCCGCGGCGTCGAGGGCGAGCGCCGGCACGGCCGCGCCGACGGCGAGCGCGTGCGCGCGGATCTCCGCGAGCAGCGCGGCCTTCCCGGCCTCGGGCAGGAACGACGACACCACGGCGTTGGCGGCGAGCACGCCCACCTGGTCCTCGGTGACCGTCCCGGCGGCCACGAGGGCGCGCACGTTGTCGTCGAGGTAGCCGCCGAAGTACGCCGGGTCGTCGGAGTGCACCGACGCCCGCAGGCCCTCGTCCAGCATGACGGCGATCGGGTGGTCGGCGAGGTCCGGCCCGGCGGTGCGCAGCGCGACGTTGGACAGCGGGCACACGGTCAGCGGGGTGCGGGTCTCGCGCAGGTGCGCGACCAGCTCGACGTCCTCGAGCGCGCGGTTGCCGTGGTCGATCCGCTCGGCGCCCAGGACGTCCAGGGCCTCCCAGACGTAGTCCGGGCCGCCCTCCTCGCCGGCGTGCGCGACGCGGCGCAGGCCCTCGGCGGCGGCGCGCTCGTAGACGTCGCGGAACAGCGACGGCGGGAACCCGACCTCGCTGGAGTCGAGCCCGATCCCGAGCAGCAGCGACCGGTGGGGGAGCACGGCCTCGAGGGCCGCCATCGCGGCGTCCGGCCCGAGGTGCCGCAGGAAGCAGACGATCAGCCCGCCCGACATGCCGTGCCGCTCGCGCGCGCCGGCCAGGGCGTCCGCGAGGCCGAGCAGCACGTCGGCCACCGGCACGCCGCGCTCCGTGTGCGACTGCGGGTCGACGAACACCTCCGCGTGCCGGACGCCCGCGGCCGCGGCGCGGTCCAGGTACCGGGCGCCGAGGTCCCGGAAGTCGGCGCGGGTGCGCAGCACGTCGAGGTTCGCGTAGTAGACGTCCAGGAACTCCTGGAGGTCGCGGAACGGGGCGCCGCGGCCGGCGCCCTCCGGCACGGGCACGCCGTTGCGGTCGGCGAGCACGCGGATGAGGTCGGCGTCGAGCGTGCCCTCGATGTGCACATGGAGTTCAGCCGTCGGCCACACGTTCGCCTCTCCCGGTCGTGGTCGTGGTGCGCGCGGTCCGCCCCACGCTCGTCCGGAAGCCAACCACAGGGCCGTGGCCTGCGGCCTCGTGCGATCCACCAACGACGCGGCACCGCCCGGACCCCGGGTGCTGGGCGATCCGCCGGGCCGACCCCGCGGCGGGCGGCTCGTGTGACGGGCGCGTGACGCGCTCGGTCGGTCGCACAAGGGACCGCACGGTTCGGGCGGGGCAGGTTCGGAGGATCCCACATGGCGACGGGCGCGGCCCGGCCTGTCTGATGGAGCACGTCGCCGGACCCGTCCGCCGACGCCCTCCCCCTGGCACCGCGGCCACCCGATGTGTCCGGGTGGCCGCACGACGTGATCGAGGTTGACGTGACCCGCACCATCACGACCCCGCGCCCCCGGCGCCGGATCGCCGGCCTGGCCGCCGCCGTGGCCGTCGCCGGCCTGCTGCTGTCCGCCTGCTCGGGTGGCGGCGACGACGCCGCGGCCGGCTCCGGCGGCGAGACGGACGGCACCTCGTTCGACGCGGTCAGCGTGCAGCTGTCGTGGCTGAAGAACCAGCAGTTCGCGGGCGAGTACCTCGCGGTCGAGGACGGCCTCTACACCGACGCCGGCTTCCCCGAGGTCACGCTCACCGCGGGCGGCTCGTCGGCCACCAGCGCGGAGGCCGCCGTCGCGACCGGCCAGGCGTTCGTCGGGCTGTCCTCCCCGCTCATCACCGCCCCCGCGATCCAGGGCGGCGCGGAGCTGAAGATCATCGGCGCGACCTACCAGCGCAACCCGTTCGCGCTCGTGTCCGGCGCGGACGCCCCGATCGCCGGGCCGGACGACCTCGCCGGCAAGACCATCGCGGTCTCCGACTCGAACACGCTCGTGTGGAACGCGTTCCTCGCGGCGAACGACATCGACGCCGCCGACGTCACGACGGTGCCGCTGTCCGACACCTCGATGCTCACGACCGGCCAGGTCGACGGCTTCATCGGCTACACCACGACCGGCGCCGCCGCCCTGGAGAAGGCCGGCTTCCCCGCGACGGAGTTCCTGCTCGCGGACGAGGGCCTGCCGATGGTCGGCGAGGTGCTCGTGACCTCGCAGCAGGCCATCGACGAGCAGCCGGAGCAGGTCAAGGCGTTCCTGCTCGCGACCGCCGAGGGCTGGCGCGCGGCGCTGGACGACCCGGCGCGCGCGGTGGACCTGACCGTGAACACCTACGGCAAGGACCAGCAGTACGACGCCGACGCGATCACCCTGTCCTTCGAGCGCCAGGCGACCCTGATCGAGTCGGACGACACCGCGGCGAACGGCCTGCTGACCATCAGCGACGAGCTGCAGGAGGGCACGATCGCGTCCCTCGCGTACGCCGGCATCGAGATCGCCGCCGACGACCTGTTCGACCTCTCCCTGCTGGACGAGGTGTACGCCGAGAACCCGGACCTGCTCTCGTGACGTCCTCCCCCCGGTCCGCACCCGCCTCCGCGCTGCCGTCCCCCTCGGCCGCGGGGGCGGGTGCGCCCACGTCCGCGGACGCGCCGGGCATCGAGATCACCGGCCTGAGCAAGGAGTTCCGCTCGGGCCGCCGGTCGGTGACGGCGCTCGAGGACGTGAGCCTGTCCACCCCGCGCGGGTCGTTCCTGTCGCTGCTCGGCCCGTCCGGCTGCGGCAAGTCGACGATCCTGCGCATCCTCGCCGGCCTGGAGACGCCGACTGCCGGCACCGTCGCGGTCAACGGCACCCCGGTGGCCGCCGGGAAGCGAGCCGACGGGATGGGCATCGCGTTCCAGGACCCGGCGCTGCTGCCGTGGCGGTCGGTGCGCAAGAACATCCGGCTGCCCCTGGAGATCCAGAAGCGCCGGGACGACGGCATCGTGGACGACCTGCTCGACCTGGTCGGCCTGCGGGGCTTCGAGAAGGCCCGCCCCGCGCACCTGTCCGGCGGCATGCGCCAGCGCGCGTCGATCGCCCGGGCGCTGGCGGTCCGGCCGGACTTCCTGCTGCTGGACGAGCCGTTCGGCGCGCTCGACGACATGACCCGGCAGCGCCTGAACTTCGAGCTGCAGCGCATCTGGACCGAGCGCTCCGCGACGACGCTCATGGTCACGCACGGCATCGCCGAGGCGGCCCTGCTGTCCGACGTGGTCGCGGTGATGTCCGCGCGCCCGGGCCGGATCGTCGAGGTCGTGGAGATCCCGTTCGAGCGCCCCCGCACGCCGGAGATGATGCGGACGAAGGAGTTCCACGAGGTCGTCGACCACCTGTCCGGGCTGCTGTTCGCGCCCGGCGGGAAGGGCGACGAGTGAGCGACGCCGTCGCGCGGTTCCGCGGCGCCCTGGCCCGCCCGTGGGTCGGCGGCACGGTCGGCATCGTGCTGCTGCTCGCCCTGTGGTGGGCGATGACCGCGAACCTGGAGAACAGCACCTCGTTCCCGTCGCCGGTGGACGTGGCGCGCTCGGCGGTCGCCGACGGCTGGCCGTTCTACGAGGCGAACGTCGTCCCGACGCTGACCCGCGCCGCGCAGGGCTACCTGTGGGGCAACCTGGCCGGGCTCGCGCTGGCGGCGGTCGTGCTGGTCGTGCCGCGGCTGGAGGACGTCGTCACCCAGCTCGGCGTCATCAGCGCGTGCCTGCCGGTGACCGCGATCGGCCCGATCGTCATGGTGATCTTCGGCGGGCGGGCGTCCGCGATCTTCCTCGGCGCGCTGCTGGTGTTCTTCACGACGCTCGTCGGCGCCGTCCTCGGGATGCGCTCGGCCGGCCGGAGCGCGCTGGACCTCGTCGCCGCGTACGGCGGCGGGCGGTGGACGCAGATCCGCAAGGTCCAGCTCATGTCGGCGCTGCCGGCGATCGTCACCGCCCTGCAGGTGGCGGTCCCGGCAGCGCTGCTCGGCGCCGTCGTCGGGGAGTACCTCGGCGGCATCGACTCCGGCATCGGCGTGGCGCTCAACGCGGCGCAGCGCCAGATCCAGCCGGACCGCGTGTGGGCGCTGAGCATCCTGGCCGGGCTGATCGCGCTCGGCGGGTACGCGCTCGTCGGGCTGGTCGGGCGGGTCCTCACCCCCTGGGCGACGGAGCGGCGCTCGTGAACGGCGGCACGGGGCGGTTCGTCGCCCGCCGGGCCGGCACCCTCGCGGCGGCCGTGGTCGTCGCGCTCGGCGTCTGGGTGGCCGTGCTCGAGATGTTCGACGTCAGCCCGCTGATCGGCAAGCGGCCGTGGGACGTGTTCGCCTACGTCGTCACCGCCGAGGGCGCCGCGGACCACCGCGCGACCATCGCCGCGGACCTCGCGGTCACGGTCCGGGACGCGGGCATCGGCTACGTCGTCGGCCTCGCCGCCGCGTTCGTCCTGGCCGTCGTGTTCTGCGTGTCGCCGGTGCTGGAGCGGATCGTCATGCCGACCGCCATGGTGCTGCGGTCGATCCCGCTGGTGGTGCTGACCCCGCTGATCACGCTGATCTTCGGGATCGGGCAGGCGGGCGTGACGGCCATCGTCATCCTCGTGGTGTTCCTGCCCGCGCTCGCGAACATCCTGTACGGGCTGCGCAGCGTCTCCGGCGAGCACCGCGACCTGGTGCTCGCGTACGGCGGCTCGTCCTGGACGGTGCTGCGCAAGGTGGCCCTGCCGGCGGCCGTGCCGTCGACGCTGGCCTCCGCGCGGATCGCCGTCCCGTCGGCGGTGACCGGCGCGATGATCGCCGAGTGGCTGTCCACCGGCGAGGGCCTCGGCGGCGCGATCTCGAAGGCCGCGGGCTCGTTCGGGTACGACGCGATGTGGGCCTCCGCGATCACGGTGGCCGCGGTGACGATGCTGGCGTACGCGGTGCTGAGCATCGCCGACGCCGTGGTCACCGAGCGGATGGGGCAGCTCACGTGACCGACGTGACGCTGGTGCTGCGCGGGGGGACCGTCGTCGACGGCACCGGCGCGGCCCCGGTCGTCGCGGACGTCGCGCTGGCCGGCGACCGGATCGCGGCCGTCGGGCCGGGCCTGGCCGCCCCGGCCGGTGCGCGGGTGCTCGACGTCCGCGGGCTCGTGGTCGCGCCCGGGTTCGTGGACGCGCACACGCACTCGGACGTCGTGCCGTTCATGGCCGAGCCGCAGCCGTTCAAGGTGCTGCAGGGCGTGACCACCGAGGTGGTCGGCAACTGCGGCAACTCGGCCGCCCCGCTGGTGGACGAGCGCGCGGTCGACCTGCACCAGCCCATCTCGAGCACGGTGGCGGCGGGCGTCGGGCGGCACCGGCCCCGCACGTTCGCGGAGTACCTGGACGCCGTCGAGCGCCACGGGCCGACCAACCACGTCGCGTCCCTGGTCGGGCACAGCACGCTGCGGATCAGCGCGAACGGCATGGCCGAGCGGCTGGCCCCGGGCGCCCTGGACCGGATGGTCGCCCTGGCCGAGGGCGCGTTCGCCGAGGGCGCCTTCGGGCTGTCCAGCGGCCTGATCTACGCGCCCGGGGTGTACGCCGACGCCGACGAGGTCGCCGCGCTCGCCGCCGTCGCCGCCCGCTGGGGCCGGCCGTACGCCACCCACATGCGGGACGAGGGCGACGGACTCGCGGACTCGCTGGCCGAGACGTTCGGCGTCGCCCGGCGCACCGGCGTGCGGGTGCAGGTCTCGCACTGCAAGGCCGCCGGCCGCCGCAACCACGGGCGCGCGGGCGAGCTGCTGGCCGCGCTCCGGGCCGCGCGCGCCGAGGGCATCGACGTGCACGGCGACGCCTACCCGTACACGACGGGGGAGAGCTTCCTCACCGCGCTGCTGCCGGCCGAGGCGCAGGTCGGCGGGCGCGCGGCGCTGGTCGCCCGGCTGTCCGACCCCGCGACCCGCGCGGCGCTGGCCGCCCGCGCGCTGGCCGGCGGCCCGGGCGCCGGGTCCTGGACCCAGACGACGCCCGCCGGGGTGCTGCTGAGCATGCACGCCGACACCGCGCTGCTCGGCCGCAGCGTGGCGGAGGTCGCCGCTCGCCGCGGGATCGAGCCGTGGGAGGCGCTCTGCGACCTCGTCCTGGCCGACCCGGGGGCGATGATGGTCTACGAGCTGATGGCCGAGGCGGACGTCCGGGAGATCCTCGCGGACCCGCTGGTGGCCGTCGGCTCGGACAACTCCGTGCCGGTGGGCCACGCGCACCAGCGCGGCTGGGGGTGCTTCCCGACGGTGCTCGGGCGGTACGTCCGCGACCTCGGCGTCCTCGACCTCCCGGAGGCGGTCCGCTCCATGACCTCGCTCGCCGTCGACGCGCTCGGCCTGCCCGGGCGCGGGCGCCTGCTGCCCGGACTGCTCGCCGACGTGGCCGTGGTCGACCCCGCCACCATCGGGCACGCCGGGACGCCGCAACGCCCGTGGGAGCGGCCGACCGGCGTGCGGTACACGGTGCTGGCCGGGCGGGTCGTCGTGGACGACGGGGAGTTCACCGGCGTCCGCGCCGGGCGGGTGCTCCGGGCCGGCCGCCCCGAGCCGACGGGGGCGCGCGGATGACCGGGCGGCGAGCCGAGGCCGGCGCCGGGGGCCGCGGGGACCGCACGGTCGCGGACCTCGAGCTGCCGGCGATGATCCTGCACGACGCGGCGATCGACCGGAACATCCGGGTCATGGCGGACTGGTGCCGCACCGCCGGGGTCGCGCTCGCCCCGCACGCGAAGACGCACATGTCCCGGGACCTCGTGGAGCGCCAGGCCGCCGCCGGCGCGTGGGGGTTCACCGCCGCGACGCCCGCGCAGGTCCGGACGCTCGCGGGCTGGGGCGTGCGGCGGGTGCTGCACGCGAACGTGCTCGTGGACCCGCTCGCGATCCGGTGGGTGGCGGAGCACCTCCTGGCCGCCGACGCGGCGACCGAGTACCTCTGCTACGTCGACAGCGACGCCGGCCTGGACCTGCTGCTGGCCGAGCTCGGGCAGCTGCGGCCCGCGCGGGCGCTGCCGCTGCTCGTGGAGCTCGGGTTCGCGGGCGGGCGCACCGGCGTGCGCGACGACGGCGCGGCGCTGGCGCTGGCCCGGCGGGTCGCCGCGAGCCCGCACGTGCGGCTGGCCGGGGTGTCCGCGTTCGAGGGGCTCATGCCCGCGGGCGACGACCCCGCCGCCCCGCGCGGCGCCGTCGAGCTGCTCGGACGGGTGCGGGCGCTGGTCGGCGCGATCGCCGCGGAGGGACTGGTCGCCGGCGTGCCCGTCGTCACCGCGGGCGGGTCGTCCTACCCCGACCTGGTGCTCCGCGAGCTCGCCCCCGCGCGCTGGGAGAGCCCGGTCACCACCGTGCTCCGCTCCGGCTGCTACGTCACGCACGACCACGGGATCTACGCGCGCACCTCGCCGCTCGGGTCCGGCCGCGGCACCGGCGCGCTGGTCGCCGCGTTCGAGCTGCGTGCCTCCGTCCTGTCCCAGCCGGAGGAGGGCCTGGCGGTCGTCGGCTTCGGCCGCCGCGAGGCGCCCACCGACGACCGGCTGCCCGTGGTGCTCGGCGTCCCCGGCGACGAAGGCCGCGACGTCGCGGGCTGGGAGGTCACGGGGGTCAACGACCACCACGCGTTCCTCCGCGTCCCGCCCGGCACCGTCCTGGCGCCCGGCACCGTCCTGCGGTTCGGCATCAGCCACCCCTGCGGCGCGTTCGACCGCTGGCGGCACCTGCCGCTCGTCGACCTCGACGGCCGCGTGGTCGGCGAGATCACGCCCGCCCTCTGACCCTGCTCTCCGCTTCGTCGAAAGGCCCCGCATGTCCGGCACCGAGCACGTCCTCGACGGCCTCCCGCTCTGGGACGGCGACCGGGAGGTCGGCCCCGCCCGGCTCACCTGGTCCGGCGACCGCATCCTCGCCGTCGAGGAGGCGCCCGCCCGGCACGCGGACCTCAGCGTGATCCCCGGCCTGGTCGACACGCACGTGCACCTCGGCTACCCGGCCGGCCCGCCCGCCGCGGACCCGTCCGCCTGGCCGATCCTCACCCCGCCGGAGGAGCGGTCGCTGCACGTCGCCGCGAACGCCCTGCGCTGCGCCCGCGCGGGCGTCACCACGCTGCGCGACCTCGCCGCCGACTCGGTCCAGCTCGCCGTGGGCCGGGCGTTCGACACGGGGGTGCTCGCCGGCCCGCGCCTGCTGTCGCACGGCCAGGTCGGGATGACCGCCGGGCACGGCGACCTGTTCGTCCCCCCGCACTACCCGCACCGCCCGCCGACCGCGGACAGCCCGGACGAGTGCCGCAAGCTCGTCCGCGTGTGGGCCCGGTCCGGCGCCGCGGGCGTGAAGATCTACACCTCCGGCGGCGTGCTCTCCATGGGCGACAAGGTCGGCTGGCGGAACCAGACCCGCGAGGAGATCCGCACCACCGTCGACGAGGCGCACGCGCTCGGCATGCTCGTCGCCGCGCACACGCACACCGCCGAGGGCCTCGACATCGCGCTCGAGGAGGGCGCCGACTCGATCGAGCACGGCACCGGCATCGACCCGCGGCACCTGGACGCCCTGGTGGAGCGGGACCTGCCCGTCGCGCCGACGCTGCTGATCAACGACATCATCGCCGAGGCCCGCCGCCCGGTGTCCGCGGAGGCGCAGGCCAAGGCGCGGGACGTCGTCGCCCTGCGGGACGCCGGGTTCGCCCGGGCCGCGGAGGCCGGCGTGCGGTTCGTGCTCGGCACCGACGCGTCCGGGCAGTTCGTGCAGTTCGGCGACCAGATGGAGGAGGTGCGCGAGATGGCCGCCATGTTCGGCTGGTCCGCCGCGCGCGCCCTCCGGGCCGCCACCTCGGACGCCGCGGACGCCGTCCGGCTCGGGGGCATCACGGGGCGGTTGCGGGCCGGGCTGGGCACGGACTTCGTCGTCCTGCGCGGGCGGCCGTGGGAGGACGTCACGGCACTGCGGGTCGAGAACATCGTGGCGGTCGTCTCGCGCGGGCGCGTCGTGGCGGGGGCGCTGCCGGCCTGACACCCCGGTGGCGGTCTGCGACCCGGCGCGCGAGGCTGAGCAGGCAGGACGCCACGAGGACAGGGGTGAGCACCGTGCGGGAGAGCTACGACTACGTCATCGTCGGGGCGGGCATGGCGGGCGACGCCGCCGCGCGCGGCATCCGCGAGGTGGACCCTGACGGCAGCATCGCGGTGATCGGCCGCGAACCGACCGCCCCGGTGACCCGGCCGGCGCTCACCAAGGCGCTCTGGACCGACCCGGAGTTCACGTTCGACCAGGTCTGGCTGCACACCGCGGAGGACACCGGGGCCGAGCTGATCCTGGGGGAGTCGGTCGTCGCGATCGACCGGGCGGCGCGGACCGTCACGACCGACGCGGACGTCACGCTCCGCTACGGCCGGCTGCTGCTGGCGACCAGCGGGCACCCGCGGCGCGTCGGCGGCCTCGAGGAGTCCGGCCGGGTCCTGTACTTCCGGACCGTCCGGGACTACGAGCGGCTGCGGGACCTCGCGGGCGGCGGGCGGCACGTCGTCGTGGTCGGCGGCGGCTACATCGGCACCGAGCTCGCGGCCGCCCTCGCGCAGAACGACACCCGGGTCACCCTGGTGCACCCGCAGCAGACGCTGACCGCCGCGACGTTCCCGGCCGGGCTCGCGGCGCACCTGGAGCGGATGTACGTCGAGCGGGGCGTCGAGGTGCTCGGCGGCGCGCGGGTCGCCTCCGGCACCTCCGGCCCGGACGGCGTGACGGTCGTGCTGGAGGACGGGCGGGAGATCGCCGCCGACGCCGCGGTCGTGGGCGCCGGCATCGCGGTCGAGACCGACCTCGCGCGCGCCGCCGGCCTGGACGTGGACGACGGCATCGTGGTGGACGACCGGTTGCGGACCTCGGACCCCGACGTGTTCGCGGCGGGCGACGTGGCGCAGTACCCCGACCGGATCCTCGGGCGGCGCCGCGTCGAGCACGTCGACAACGCCACGACCATGGGCCGGCAGGCCGGCCGGAACCTCGCCGGCGCCGACGAGCCGTACGACCACACGCCGTTCTTCTACTCCGACCTGTTCGAGGCCGGGTACGAGGCGGTCGGCCGGCTCGACTCATCGCTCGAGACCGTCGAGGACTGGCACGTCGAGCCGTACGACACCGGCGTCGTCTACTACCTCGACGGCAGCCGGGTCGCCGGGGTGCTGCTCTGGAACGTGTGGGACGCCACCGACCGGGCGCGCGAGGTCATCGCGGGCCAGCAGGACGTGCGGCCGGAGGCGCTGCGGGGCCTCATCCGCTGACCGCGACGGCCGGTGCGGGACGCGTCCCGGGGCGGTCCGCCCGGGCGCTGGCACCCACCCGGGACGGTCGGGTCCCGCCGGACGTGGCATCGTGGGACCACGAGACAACTCCGTCCCTCCCGGAGGTGCCGCATGCCGCTGTCGCTCGTCACGGCCCTGCGATCCGTCACCGGTGCGCACCGCGCCCAGAACCAGGACGCCGCGGGCTCCGCGACGGGCTACGCGTTCGTGGCCGACGGGGTCGGCGGGCACGCGGGCGGTGACGTCGCGTCCTGGACCGTCGCGCACCGGCTCATGGCCGCGCTCAGCGCCGCCGAGCCGCGCCGGTGGACCGACGAGGACCTGCGCAGCGCCCTGGCCGTCGCGAACGCGGACCTCGCGATGCGGGTGCGGCGCGAGCCGGAGCTCGCCGGGATGGCGACCACGTTCACCGGCGTCTTCTGCGGCGAGGACACCATGCGGGTGCTGCACATCGGCGACTCCCGGGCGTACCTGCTGCGCGACGGCGTCGGGCGCCGCGTGACCCGCGACGACTCCCTCGTGCAGCTCCTCGTCGACGGGGGCGTGCTGTCCGCCGCCGACGCCGCCCAGGACCCCCGGCGCAACGTGATCCTGCACTGCCTGGCCGGCGACACCGCCGACGCCACCCATGCGACGCTGCTCGAGGTGGACGCCGCGGCGGGGGACCGGTGGCTCATGGCGACCGACGGGCTCACCGACTACGTCCCGGAGGAGAAGGTGCTGGCGCTGCTGCGGGCGGCGTCGTCGCCGGAGGAGGCGGCGTCGGACCTGGTCGAGGCGGCGCTGGACGCCGACGCGTGGGACAACGTGAGCGTGGCCGTGGCGGAGGTGGTGGTGGGGGACGCCGCGGAGTCGGAGCCGTCGCGCGTGGCGGGCTCGGCGGCGGACGAGGCCCTGGGCGCGGTCCTGGCCTGACCCGGCGCGCCCCTGACCCGCTCCGGCCCGCCCGCTCCCGCCCGCTCCGGCCCGCCGCCCCGTCACCGAGACTGCAGCACCTGCTGCCCTCCGCCCCCGGAAGCCCGCAGGTGCTGCAGTTTCGGCGGGGCGGAGCGGGTCTGCCCGTGGCCGATCTGCCGACGGCAGAGGCGCGGGCCCGGGCGGGCGGGGCGGTGCGAGCGTGGCGGGACCCGAACCCGAGGAGGTCCCCGTGCTCACCACCGCCGCGCCGCCCACCGCGCGCACCTTCGACGACGACCTGGCCGCCCGCCTGCTGCACCAGCGGATCGTCGTGCTCGGCCAGGAGGTCGACGACGCCGTCGCGAACCGCGTCTGCGCCCAGCTCCTGCTGCTGTCCGCCGAGGACCCGCGCCGCGACATCGCGCTCTACATCAACTCGCCCGGCGGCTCGATCAGCGCCGCGCTCGCGATGTACGACACCATGCGGCTGATCCCGAACGACGTCGCGACGCTCGCGATGGGGCTGGCCGCCAGCGCGGGGCAGTTCCTGCTCAGCGCCGGGACCCCGGGGAAGCGGAACGTCATGGCGCACGCCCGCGTCCTCATGCACCAGCCGTCCGGCGGCATCGGCGGCACGGCCGTCGACATCGCGATCCAGGCGCAGAACATGGCCCACACGAAGCGGACCATGCAGGGCCTCATCGCCGAGCACACCGGGCAGAGCGTCGAGACCATCGAGCGGGACTCCGACCGGGACCGGTGGTTCACGGCGGCCGAGGCCCTGGCGTACGGGTTCGTCGACCGGGTGGTGGAGCACCTGGACGACGTGCGCCCCGACGCCGCGCAGCACCGGGTGGGCCTCTGATGGCCGGCCAGTACACGGTCCCCGTCGTGGTCGAGCAGCGGCCGAACGGCGAGCGGCACTCCGACGTGTTCTCCCGGCTGCTGTCCGACCGGATCATCTTCCTCGGCACGGAGATCGACGACGGGGTCGCGAACGTCGTCATCGCGCAGCTGCTGCACCTGCAGTCCGAGGACCCCGACAAGCCGGTTCACCTGTACCTGAACTCGCCCGGCGGCTCGGTGACGGCGCTGCTCGCGATCTACGACACGATGCAGTACATCCGGCCCGACGTGGCGACGTTCTGCCTCGGTCAGGCCGCGTCCGCCGCCGCGGTGCTGCTCGCGGCCGGGACGCCCGGGCAGCGGCACGTGCTGGAGCACGCGCGGGTGCTGCTGCACCAGCCGTCCGGCGGCGGCCAGGGGACCGCGGCGGACCTGGAGCTGCAGGCCGCCGAGATCCTGCGGCTGCGGGCCCAGGTGGACGAGGTCCTGTCCCGGCACACCGGCCGCACCGTCGAGCGCCTGCGCGCCGACACCGACCGCGACCTGGTCCTGACGGCCCAGCAGGCGGTCGACTACGGGATCGCGGACACGGTGGTCACCACGATCAAGCGCGCCACCCCGGCCGCGGCCTGACCCCCCGCTGGGCCACGCAGAGTGGAAGGTGTGGACCGACACGCCGACGGCGGGTCCGCTCGAACCTTCCACCCTGCGGGGTGGCGGGGTGGGTGGGGCGGGCCGGGGTCAGGCCGCCAGGAGGACCGCCGTCGGGGACGTGGGGGCCGGGAACGGGACCACCCGGGTCGCGCCCGCGCCCGCGCCCGCGTCCGCGGCGGCCAGGTCCAGCACCACGCGGCCCTCGGCCCGCGCGAGGTGGGCGTGCGCCTCGCCGACCAGGTCCACCATCCGCAGGCCGAGCGCCCGGCACACGGCGGCCAGCACCTCGGAGGACGCCTCCTTGCGGCCGCGCTCGACCTCGGACAGGTACGGGACGGAGACCCGCGCGACGTCGGCCACGTCCCGCAGGGTGCGGCCCTGGCGCTCGCGGTGCCGGCGCAGGATCGCGCCGACCAGCACGCGCAGCGGCGGCTCGGGGACGCGTCCGGCCCCCGCGGCGAGCGGGTGCGGGCGGGTGGTCGGGCGGGCCTGCGGCACGGGGCACCTCCTGGCGGTCCCGGTCACCGTATCCCCGGGCCGCCGCCCGGGGCCCGGCGCGTCGTTCTGCCGTCAGCAGACGCCGCCCTTGACTTCGAGCGCGCTCCAAGGGGCATCGTCCAGGACGCCGGTCCGCCCCGGGGCCGGCAGCCACCCCCCAGGGAGTCACCCCATGCGCCTCGGTGCCCACCTCATGCGGTTCGACGCGGTCGAGCCGGCCCGGCTGCGGCAGGAGCTCGCCGACACCGCCGACGCGGCGGAGCACGCCGGCCTGTCCTGGCTGTCCGTGATGGACCACTTCTTCCAGATGGAGCCCGCCGGCTTCCCCGCGAGCGACCCGATGCTCGAGGCGTACACGACGCTCGGGTTCCTGGCGGCCCGGACCGAGACGGTGCAGCTCGGCGCCCTGGTCACCGGCGTCACGTACCGGCACCCGGGCCTGCTCGCGAAGATCGCCGCGACGCTCGACGTGCTGTCCGGCGGCCGGGCGACGCTCGGCATCGGCGCCGCCTGGTACGAGAAGGAGCACCTGGCGCTGGGTGTGCCGTACCCGCCGCTGGCCGAGCGGTTCGAGCGGCTCGACGAGACCCTGCAGATCTGCCGGCAGATGTGGACGCCGGGCGCGGACGGCCCGTTCGAGGGCACGCACTACCGGCTGGCCGAGACGCTGTGCTCGCCGCTGCCGCTGAGCCGCCCGGGCCGCGGGCCGGAGGTGCTGATCGGCGGGTCGGGGGAGCGCAAGACGCTCCGGCTGGTCGCGCAGTACGGCGACGCCTGCAACCTGTTCGCGACGACGCCCGACGAGGTCGCGCACAAGCTGGACGTGCTGCGCGGGCACTGCGACGCGGTCGGCCGGGACTACGCCGACATCCGGGTCACCGTCCTCATGGGCGGGGACGAGCTGCTGACCGGCGACGTCGACGGCTTCGTCGCCGCGGCGCGCCCGTACGCGGGCCTCGGCGTGGAGTCCGTGATCCTGCGCCCGCCGTCGACGAGCCTGGCCGCCTGGGTCCGGGACCACGTGGCCCCGGCGGTGCCGCGGCTGGCCGACCTGGGCTGACCGCGGCGCGCGGCCCCGACGTGCCCGCCCGGGCGGGGGCGACCACGATGGACGCATGCGGGGGCGCGCCGACGACGGCTGGTGGGGTGTGGTGATCGACGCGCCCGAGCCCGTGGCGCTGGCGACGTTCTACGCGCGGGTGCTGGGCTGGCAGGTCGTCGGCGACGACCCGGACCACGCCGTCGTGGCGGCCCCGAGCGGCGTCGCGTACCTCGCGGTGCAGCGGAACGCGGACTACGTGGCGCCGGTGTGGCCGCCGGAGCCGGGGCGCCAGCAGATGATGCTGCACCTCGACGTCGAGGTGGTCGAGCTCGACGAGGCGGTCGCGGACGCGGTCCGGCTGGGCGCGCGGGTCGCGGACCAGCAGCCGCAGGCGTCGGTGCGCGTGCTCCTCGACCCGGCCGGCCACCCGTTCTGCCTGTACCGGGACGGGTGACGCCGCCGGATCAGGACGCGTCGACCGCGGCCAGCAGCTCCCGGAGCATCGCGTCGACCTCCCGGCGGCGCTCCGGAGGGATGCCGGCGAGCAGCCGCTGCTCGGCGGCGAGCCCGTCCTCGACCGCGCGGTCCACGACCTGCGCGCCGCGCTCGGTGAGGCTGACCCGCAGGGCGCGGCGGTCGGCCGGGTCGGGGCTGCGGCGCACGAGGCCCGCGCGCTCCAGCCGGTCGATGCGCTGCGTCATCCCGCCCGAGGTCAGCATGAGCGTCGCCGACAGCGCGCTGGGGGACAGCGGCCGGTCGGCGCCCGAGCGGCGCAGCGTGGCGAGCACGTCGAAGTCGCCCCGGGTGAGGTCCGACCGCGCGTAGGCGGCCGCCGTCGCGTCGCCGCCGGCGCGCGCCAGCCGGAAGATCCGCCCGAAGATGCCCATGGCCTCGGTGTCCAGGTCGGGTCGCTGGGTCGCCCACTGGCCGAGGATGCGGTCGACCCCGTCGTGCTCCGTCATGTCGCCCATCCTGCCACCCGATCGCTTGACACCGGCTTAGTGGCAAGTATCTTAGATACTAAGTAAGTGAGTCGTGGCCGACCGGTCGCGCACGACGGAGGCGGGTGGTCCGGATGACCGGGCAGGCTCTCGACCGGGGCGCCGGCCCCGTGCTGCTGCCGGACGCGGGCCGTGCCGGCCCCGCGCTGCCGGAGGGCGGCGCGGCGGGGACACCGCCCGCCCGCACGACCCCCACCGCCGCCGCGCGCGCGACCCTCGCGCTGACGCTCACCACCGCCGTCGCCCCCGCGCTGTGGGGGACGACCTACCTGGTCACCACCGAGCTGCTCCCCGAGGGCCGGCCGCTGCTCGCCGCCACCCTGCGCGCGCTCCCCGCGGGCCTGCTGCTGGTCCTCCTGACCCGGCGCCTGCCGCGCGGCGACTGGTGGTGGCGCGCGGCCGTGCTGGGGGCGCTGAACATCGGCGTGTTCTTCGCGCTGCTGTTCGTCGCGGCGTACCGGTTGCCCGGCGGGGTGGCGGCGACGCTCGGGGCGGTGCAGCCGCTCGTCGTCGCGGGGCTCGGGGCACTGCTGCTCGGGCAGCGGGTGCGTGTCGGCACGCTGCTGGCCGGGATCGCCGGCGTCGCGGGGGTGGCCCTGCTGGTGCTGCGGGCCACCGCGCGGCTGGACGCGGTCGGGGTGCTGGCCGGGCTCGGCGGCGCGGTCGCCATGGGGCTCGGCGTGGTGCTGACCGCGCGCTGGGGCCGGCCCGTGCCGCTGCTGGCGTTCACCGGCTGGCAGCTCACCGCGGGCGGGCTGCTGCTGGTGCCGCTCGTGCTGGCGGTCGAGGGGGTGCCGCCGGCGCTGGACGGCGCGGCCGTCGGCGGGCTCGCGTACCTGGGCGTGCTGGGGACCGCGCTCGCCTACGCGCTGTGGTTCCGGGGCGTCGAGCGGCTGCCGGCCGCGCGGGTGTCGTTCCTGGGGCTGCTGAGCCCGGTGGTCGCGGCGGCGCTCGGCTGGGTGGTGCTGGGGCAGGCGCTGAACGGCTGGCAGCTCGCCGGGGCGGTGCTGGCGCTCGGTGCGCTGGTCGCGGCGCAGCGGGGCGGGTCGGGCGCCACGCGACGGCGAGCGGGTTGACGCGTAATCTCGGCGCGTGAGGTCCCCCTGGTTCCGCCGCGTGACCGCCGGCAGCGCGACCGGCGCGCTCGCGCGCGAGGTGGACTGGGGCGAGACGCCGCTCGGGCCGCCGAGCACGTGGCCGACGGCGCTGCGGGTCGCCGTCGAGATGTGCTTCACGACGCGCTTCCCGGTCCTCGTCACCTGGGGCCCGGAGCTCACCATGATCTACAACGACGGCTACCGGGACATGCTCGGCTCCGAGAAGCACCCCGGCGCCATGGGCGCCCCGCTCGCGGAGGTGTGGAAGGAGGTCTGGGACGACCTCCTGCCCTCGGTGGAGCGCGTGATGCTGCACGGCGAGCCGACCTGGACCGTCGACCAGCACCTGCTCGCCCGCCGGTCCGGGTACGACGAGGACGCGTACTTCACGTACTCGTACTCCCCGCTGCGCGACTCCGCCGACGTGGTCCGCGGGCTGCTCGACATCGCGACCGAGACCACCGCCCAGGTCGTGGAGCGCCGGCGCATGCGGCTGCTCGGCGACCTGTCCGCCCGGCTGACCGGGGCGCACGACGACGTCGACGCGATCGCCCGCGAGACCGTGGACCTGCTCGGAGGGTCGGCCGACGTCACCGGCGCGGAGCTGTACCTGCGGGGCGCCGACGGGGCGCCGGGGCTGCTCGTCGCCACAGGTCCCCGCGCGCCGGGGGTGACGGCGTCGGACGTCGCGCGCGTCACCGCCTCGGGCCGCGCCGAGGAGCACGGCCGCGTGCTGGTCGTGCCGCTGACCGGCCCGAGCGACGCCGCGCCGTGCGGGGCGGTCGTCCTGCAGGCCGGCAGCCGGCGGCCGTGGGACGACGAGTACCGCGCGTTCCTGCGCCTGGTGGCGACGACGATCGGCGCGGCGGTGAGCGGGGCCCTGCGGCACCGCCGCGAGGTCGACGCGCTGCGCGTGGTCAGCGACACGCTGCAGGCCGCCATCGTGCCGGAGGTGGCGACCGAGCCCGGCGTGGTGGCGCGGTACCGCCCGGCGGCGGGCGACCTCGCGGTCGGCGGGGACTGGTACGACGTGGTGGACCTCGGTCCCGGCCGCCGCGCGGTCGTCGTCGGCGACTGCGTGGGCCACGGCCTCGACGCGGCCGCGCGGATGGGGCAGCTCCGCGCCGCGACCCGGGCGCTCCTGCTGGAGTCGCCCAGCCCGGCGGCGGTGCTCGACGGGCTCGAGCGGTTCGCCCGCACGCTGCCCGGGGCGGACTGCACCACGGTGTTCTGCGCGGTCGCGGACGAGGAGGACCGCACGCTGACGTACGCGATGGCCGGGCACCTCCCGCCGGTGCTGCGCCGGGCCGACGGCGCGGTCGAGCTGCTGGACGGCGCGCGCGGCGCCGCGCTGGCCGTCGGGACCGGCCGGCGGACCGAGGTCGTCGAGCCGCTGCGGGACGGGGACCTCGTCGTGATCTACACCGACGGCCTGATCGAGCGCCGGGGCGAGGGGCTGCCGCTGGGGATCGAGCGGCTGCGGGCGGCGGTCGCGGCCCAGCCGGCGGGGGCGCCGACCGCCGAGGTCGCGGACGACCTGCTGCGGTCGATGGCGCCGCGGGGGGCGGAGGACGACGTGGCGCTCGTGGTGTACCGGGCGGGGGCGCGCTAGCCGGACCCCGAGACCCCCTGCACGAACCCCCAGAACGCCGGCTTCGCCTGCAGGTCGTCGTCGAACAGCAGCGGCGCCTCGAACGGCCGCTCCTGCGGCCACGTCCGCAGCCAGGACCGCGTGTCGTACAGCCCCCACACGCCGACGAACTCCAGGTCCCGGGCCGCGAACGCCGACGCCAGGGCCTCGACCTGCGCTCCCTGCCGCTCCAGCCGGTCCTCGGGTGTCCGGTCGAGCTGCTCGTCCCGGCCGGACAGGGCGACGTCGAGCTCGGTGACCGCCTGCCGCAGCCCGAGCGCCCCGACGGCGTCCAGGGTCGTGGCGACCCGGTCGACGTCGGTGTCCAGCCCGACGTGCATCTGGTGGCCGACGGCGTCGAGCGGCGCGCCGGCGGCCTGCAGGTCGGTGACGAGCCGGACCAGGGCGCGGCGGCGGTCGGGGGCGTCGGTGTCGTAGTCGTTGAGGTAGAGCGTGACCTCGGGTCCGAACGCCTCGCGCGCGATCCGGAACGCCTCGGCGACGTAGTCCGGGCCGAGCACCTCGTACCACCGGCTGTGCCGCAGGCCGTCCGGCTGGGCGGGGTCGAGCGCCTCGTTCACCACGTCCCAGGAGCGCACGGGGTTCTCGGCGCCGTACCGCTCCGCGAGGTGGTCCGCGACGGCCCGGGTGTGGACCCGCAGCCGGTCGAGCAGCAGTGCCCGGTCCTCCGGGGAGGACGTCAGGGGCCGGCCGTCGGGGTCCTCGAAGAACCAGTCCGGCGTCGACCGGTGCCAGACGAGCGTGTGGCCGTGCACCGCGAGGCCGTGCTCCGCCGCGACGTCCAGCACCTCGTCCATCGGGCCGAAGTCGAACGTGCCCTCCTGCGGCTGGACGGTGATCGGCTTCATCGCGTTCTCGGGCGTGACCTGGTCGAAGTGGCGGAGCAGCAGCTCGGCCGGCCGGCCCGTGAGGTCCTGCGGCCCGACGGCGACGCCGAGCGGGACCTCGGCGACGTCGCGGAGCGCGGGGACGTCGGTCTGCACCGGCGACGCGGGGCGCTGCACGGTGACGTCGTCGAGCCGCAGGTCCGCCAGCGAGCCGGTGGTCTCCAGGTACAGCCGCCACTCGCCGTCGCCGTCCGGCACCTCGGCCGTCCCGGTGACCTGCCGCCACTCGCCGGACGTGGCCGCGGCGCGGGCGACGTGCACGTACACCGGGTCGTCGCCGCCGGGGTCGCGCTCCAGGGTGAGCTGCACGTCCGCGTCGTCGCCGCCGGCGAGCCGCACCCACGCGGACACCGTGTGCACCTGCCCGCGGGCGAGCGACCCGGACACGTCGACGGCCGCGCCGTGCCAGGCCTCCGACCGGCCGGTGACCAGCAGGCTGCCGGCGCCGGCGTGCGTGGGCGCGTCCGCGGTGGACACCTCGACGCCCTCGCCGAGCGGGCCCCAGCCCTCGTCGCCCTCGTCGAACCCGGCCGCGAGCACCGTGGTCATCGCCGCGGCCGGCGGGGTGGACGCGACCGGCCCCGGCGCGGGCTCGGCGTCGGGGGAGCCGTCGTCGCGCGTGAGGACCACCACCAGGAGGATCAGGACGACGAGGACGACGGCGCCGGTGCCGAGGAGCAGGGCGGGTCGGCGCACGCGGTGGTCCTTCGCGGTCGGGGGCACGGGTCCGCCCCACGGTAGGCACGTGCCGGGCGCGGGCGCCAACGCCCTGCTCGCCGGGCGGTGGCTGCGGGCCGTCCCTACGCTGGTCGGCGTGCGGGCCATGACGTGGAACGTGTGGTGGCGCTTCGGGGGCGCGTGGCGGGAGCGGGAGCCGGGGCTGCTCGCGGTGCTGGCGGACGCCCGCCCGGACGTGCTCGCGCTCGTCGAGACCTGGCGGGACGCCGACGGCACGCAGGCCGACCGGGTCGCGGAGCACCTCGGCCTCGACCACCCGGCCGGGCCGCTGCACGTCATCGCGGCGACGGCCGAGTGGGAGCCGCGCTACGCGGAGGACCGGATGGCGCAGGCGTGGGCGCTCGCCGACCTGGCCGCCGACGCCGCGCTGGACGGCGACCTGCCGGTGCTGCTGCTCGGTGACCTCAACGCCACGCCGTCCGGGCCGCAGCTCGCGGCGCTGACCCGGCAGCTCACCGACCTGTGGGTGGTCGGCGGGGGCGACCCCGCCGCCGTGACCCTGAGCTCGCGGGTGCCCGAGGCGCCGCTGGAGGTCACGGAGCTGATCGACCAGCGGATCGACCACCTGCTCGCGCGGCCCGGCCGGCCCGGCGGGGTGGTGCGCGCGGACGGCGCGCGCCTGGCCGGGACGGAGCCCGTGGACGGGCGGTACCCGTCGGACCACTTCGCGGTGCTGTGCGACGTGGAGCTCGCGACGTGAGGCGTCGGCGGGCCTGACCGGGCGCCCCGGGTGTGCGCGGCGCCGAGGTCGAGGGTTTCGCCGCTCGCCCCGGTGTGTCGCCCCGGCGTGTCGCGCGAAACCGTCGACCTCGGCGGCAGCGTCGGCACTGGCGCGGCAGCGGCCGCGCGACCGGTGGGACCCCCGGCCCTGGTGCGCCGGGGCCCGCGGAGAGAGGGTGGGGGACACGCATCGGCACGAGGGGGTGCGACATGGACGACCGGGTGATCGTCGGGTACGACACGTCGACCGAGTCCGCGGCGGCGGTCCGGTGGGCGGCCACGGAGGCCGCGCGGCGCGGCTGGGGCCTCGAGGTGGTGCACGTCTGGGGCTTCGCCGGCCAGGAGCACGGCGGGGCCGGGGACTCCTGGCTGGGCCGGCAGGTGCTCGCCCAGGTGCAGGAGGTCGCGGACGAGGGCGCGGCGCTCGCCCGCGAGACGGCGCCGGACGTCGAGGCCGCGGGCGTGGTGCTGCACGGGCCGCCGGCCGCGACGCTGGTCGCGCGGGCGGCGGACGCCCGGCTGGTGGTGCTGGGCCGGCACGGCGCCGGCCGGATCAGCGGGGCGCTCGTCGGGTCGGTGGCGTCGGGGGTGCTGCACCACGCGAGCGGGCCGGTCGTCGTGGTGCCGGACGAGTCGCACGCGGGCGGGTCCGGTGACCCGGTGGTCGTCGGGTTCGACGGGTCGCCCGGCGGGTTCGGCGCGCTGGAGGCCGCGTGCGACCAGGCCGAGGTGCACGGCACGGAGGTCGTCGCGCTGACCGCGTGGACGCCGACGGCCGAGGTGTCGAGCCTGTCGTACTGGACGCTGGCCTACCCGCGGCAGTCGCCGGGGGAGGTCGCGCTGGACGACGCGGAGCGGGTGCTGGAGCGCGCCCGGTCCTGGTCGGCCTCCCGGCACGACGTGACCGTGACCTGCGACCTCGCGGAGGGGCGGGCCGCGGACGTGCTGGTCCGGCGGTCCCGGCACGCGAGCCTGGTGGTGGTCGGGACGCGCGGGCGCGGCGGGTTCGCCAGCCTGGTGCTCGGCTCGACCAGCCGCGCGGTCGTGCAGCGGGCGCACTGCCCGGTGCTGGTCACCCGCGGGGCGCGGGCGCACGACGCGGACGCCGCAGGCCCCGCGGGCCGGGAACGGGAGGCCACCCGCTGACGCTCGGGGCGCCCCGGCCCCGCCCGGCTCAGCCCCGCGGTGCGCTCGTGCTCGCCCGCACCACCAGCCGGGTCGGCACGACCACCCGGCTGTCCTCGAGCGGCGCCCGCTCGCGGATCTGCCGCAGCAGCAGCTCCATGAGCCGCTCGCCGATGAGGTGGAAGTCCTGCTGCACCGTGGTGAGCGGCGGCCAGAGGAACTCCGCGAGCGGGATGTCGTCGAACCCCACGACGGAGATGTCGTCGGGCACGCGGCGCCCGTGCTCGTACAGCGCGCGGACCAGGCCGGCGGCCATCTCGTCGTTCGCGCAGAACACCGCGGTCGCACCGGGGTCGGCGGCGAGCCGGCGCCCGGCCTCGTAGCCGGACCGTGCGGTCCAGTCGCCGCGCAGCAGCTCCGGGACGGGCCGGCCGGCGCCGACCAGGTGCTCGCGCCAGGCGGCGACGCGCACCTGGGCGGGGGCGGAGTCGCCGGGCCCGGCGACGTGGTGCACCGTCCGGTGCCCGAGGTCGAGCAGGTGCGCGACCGCCAGGTGCGTGCCGGTGACCTGGTCCGCGCCGACGGCAGGGTGGTGGCCGACGAACCGGGAGTCCGAGACGACCACCGGCATGCGCGGCGGCAGGGCCAGCGCGACCGGGGTGGCGGTCTCGGCGCGGATGATGACGAGCCCGTCGATCGACTGGTGCGACAGCCGCGCCACGGCGGCCGTGACGTCGTCCGAGCCGGGGTTCTGCACGTCGACCAGGCTGACGGTGTACCCCTCGGCGCGCGCGGCCTCGACGACGGCCTCCACGGTGCGGGACTCGCCGGTGCGCGCGAGGCGGTGCGCGATGAGCCCGATGGTGCCGAACGACCCGTAGCGCAGCGCCCGGGCGGCGTGGTTGGGGGAGTAGCCGAGCTCGTCCATGGCGGCGAGCACCCGGTCCCGGGTGGCGGGCCGGACGTTCTCCGCGCCGGTGGACACGCGGGACACGGTCTGCGACGAGACGCCGGCGAGCTCGGCGACGTCGGCGATCGACGGGCCGGACCGCCCGCGCGGGGGCGCGGCGACCGGGGCGGCTGACTCGGGGGCCATGGCGCCGATCATAGGCCGTGGTGACGTCACCATCGCGACCGGCCGCGCCGATGGTGACGTCACCATGTTGGGGTGCATGGGCGGCCCTCGCGGCGTTGACACGGGTTCCGGCGGCGTGGCACGGTGGTCCGGCGCCCGGGATGTTGACGTCAACATCGGAGCCGGACGAACCCCGAAGGAGTGGCTCGCAGTGACGCAGACCGTCCCTCCCCCCGCCGCCGTGCCGGGTCCCGGCGATGCGCGGGCGCTCCGCGGCCGGCGGCCCGCCCGCCGGGGCCGGTGGACCGGCTGGGGGTTCGTCGGGCCGTTCATGGCCGTCTTCGCCCTGGTCTTCCTCGCCCCGATCGCCTACTCGCTCTACCTCAGCCTGTTCCGCAAGCAGCTCGTCGGCGGCAACGCCTTCGTCGGGCTGGAGAACTACGAGCGGGCCTTCACCGACCCGCAGTTCTGGGCAGCCGTCGGGCGCGTCGGGGCGTTCCTCGTCGTGCAGGTGCCGATCATGCTCGGCCTCGCGCTGCTGGTGGCGCTGGCGATCGACAGCGGCCGGCTCTACGGCAAGAGCTTCTTCCGGATCTCGATCTTCCTGCCGTACGCCGTGCCCGCCGTGGTCGCCGCGCTGATGTGGGGCTTCATGTACGGCACCCGGTTCGGCCTGGTCGGCAACATCAACGACCTGCTCGGGGTGCAGCTGCCCAACCCGTTGTCGCCCGACCTGGTCCTGGCGTCGATCGGCAACATCGTGACCTGGAGCTTCGTCGGCTACAACATGCTCATCTTCTACTCGGCGCTGCGGGTCGTGCCCGCCTCGCTGTACGAGGCCGCCGAGCTCGACGGCGCCAGCCAGTGGCAGGTCGTCCGGTCCATCAAGATCCCCGCGATCCGCGGCGCCCTGGTCATCGCGACGATCTTCTCGATCATCGGCAGCTTCCAGCTCTTCAACGAGCCGAGCATCCTGCAGAGCCTCGCGCCGAACGCGATCACGACGTCCTTCACCCCGAACCTGTACGCCTACTCGCTGTCCTTCTCCGGCCAGCAGTACAACTACTCGGCGACGGTCGCGATCATCATGGGCGTCCTCACGATGATCGTCGCCTACGTCGTCCAGCTGCGCGGCATGCGCAAGGAGGCGTGAGCCCGATGACGACCACCTCCGCCCCGGCCCCCGCTCCGGCCGCGTCCTCCCGCCGCCCCGCGGGCCCCCGGCTGCGCACGCCGCGCCGCCGGTACAGCGCGGACAGGCCGCGCCGCAGCGTGCTGCTGACCGTGCTCACCGCGGTCGTCGGGATCTACGCGCTGATCCCGCTCGCCTGGCTGCTGATCAACGCGAGCAAGACCCAGTCGGACCTGTTCGACTCGTTCGGGCTGTGGTTCAGCGGCGACTTCGCCCTGTTCTCCAACATCGCGGACACGCTGACGTACGACGACGGCATCTTCCTGCGCTGGCTCGGCAACACGCTGCTGTACGTGGTCGTGGGCGCCGGCGGCGCGACGGCCCTCGCGGTGCTCGGCGGCTACGGCCTGGCCAAGTTCCAGTTCCCCGGCAAGCGCGGGGTGTTCGCGATCGTGATCGGGGCGGTCGCCGTCCCGGGGACCGCGCTCGCCGTTCCGACGTTCCTCATGTTCAGCCGGATGGGCCTGACCAACACCCCGTGGTCGGTCATCATCCCGTCGCTGATCTCGCCGTTCGGGCTCTACCTCATGTGGGCGTTCGCCGCGGAAGCCATCCCGACGGAGCTGCTCGAGGCCGCGCGCGTCGACGGCGCCGGCGAGCTGCGCACCTTCGGCCGCATCTGCCTGCCGCTGCTCGGCCCCGGCATCGTCACGGTGCTGCTCTTCACGATGGTCGCGACCTGGAACAACTACTTCCTGCCGCTGATCATGCTGAAGAACCCCGACTGGTACCCGCTGACGCTCGGGCTCAACGCCTGGAACGCGCAGGCCGCCACCGCCGGGGGCCAGGCCATCTTCAACCTCGTGCTCACCGGCGCGCTGCTCACGATCATCCCGCTCATCGCCGCCTTCCTGCTGCTGCAGCGGTTCTGGCAGTCCGGCCTGTCGGCCGGCTCCGTCAAGGAGTGACCGGTCCCCGACCGCGCCCCGCCCCGCCCCGCCCGTCCCGTTCTGACAACGAAGTGAGAGGACCTCGCATGACCACCACCTCCTCCCGGCTCTGGCGCGGCGCAGCCGTCACCGGCGCCCTGGCCCTGGCCCTGACCGCCTGCTCCTCCGGCGGCTCCGACGGCGGCTCCGGCTCCGACGCGGCCGACGGCGGCTCGCTGACGGTCTGGGCCTGGGACAACACGGTCGAGCCCATCGCCCAGGCGTACATGGACGAGCACCCGGACGTGACGATCGACGTCGTGAACGCCGGCACCAACACCGACGAGTACACCGCGCTGCAGAATGCCGTCGCGGCCGGCTCCGGCGTGCCGGACCTCGCGCAGATCGAGTACTACGCGGTGCCGCAGTTCGCGATCGGCGAGGCGCTGGCGGACCTGACCGACCTCGGCGCGGACGAGTTCGAGGGCACCTACAGCCCCGGGCCGTGGAGCGCGGTGCACCAGGGCGACGGCATCTACGGCCTGCCGATGGACTCCGGCCCGATGGCGCTGTTCTACAACACCACCGTGTTCGAGAAGTACGGCGTGTCGGTCCCCACCACCTGGGACGAGTACCTGACCGCCGCGCGGGCGCTGCACGCGGCCGACCCGGACGTCTACATCACCAACGACACCGGCGACGCGGGCTTCACGACGTCGATGATCTGGCAGGCCGGCGGCCACCCGTACCAGGTGGACGGCACCGATGTGACGATCGACTTCACCGACGAGGGCTCGACGACGTTCGCCGAGCTGTGGCAGCAGCTGCTCGACGAGGACCTGGTCGCCCCGACCTCCTCGTGGAGCGACGAGTGGTACCAGGGCCTGGGCAACGGCACGATCGCCTCGCTCGCCATCGGCGCCTGGATGCCCGGCAACCTGGAGGCCAGCGTCACCCAGTCGGCGGGCCAGTGGCGGGTCGCCCCGCTGCCGCAGTGGGAGGCCGGCCAGTCCGCGTCGTCGGAGAACGGCGGCTCGGCGCTGTCGATCACGGAGGCCAGCCCGAACAAGGAGCTCGCCTACGACTTCCTCACCTACCTGTCGAACGGTGACGGCACGACGATCCGGATCGACGCCGGCGGCTTCCCCGCGACCACCGCGGACCTGGAGTCCGACGAGTTCCTGAACAAGGAGTCGGAGTACTTCGGCGGCCAGAAGATCAACGAGGTGCTCTCGCAGTCCGCGGCCGACGTCGTCGAGGGCTGGCAGTACCTGCCCTACCAGGTCTACGCGAACAGCATCTTCAACGACACGGTGGGCCAGGCGTACGTCTCGGACACCACGCTCGCCGACGGCCTGAAGGCCTGGCAGGACCAGTCGATCACGTACGGCGGCGACCAGGGATTCACGGTCGACTGACGACCGCGCCCGGCGGCGGGGCGTCCCGCCGCCGGGCCCTCGCCCCACGCCCCCACGAACCCCAGGAGCCCTCCACCATGCCGACGTTCGAGATCGGTGACCGCGACTTCCTCCTCGACGGCCGGCCCCACCAGGTGATCTCCGGCGCGCTGCACTACTTCCGGGTGCACCCCGACCAGTGGGCCGACCGGATCCGCAAGGCGCGCCTCATGGGCCTCAACACCATCGAGACGTACGTGGCCTGGAACGTCCACGCCCCGCAGCGCGGCCGGTTCGACCTCGACGGTCCGCGCGACCTCGGCCGGTTCCTCGACCTGGTGGCGGACGAGGGGCTGCACGCCATCGTCCGGCCGGGGCCGTACATCTGCGCCGAGTGGGACGGCGGTGGCCTGCCCGGCTGGCTGCTCGCGGACCCGGACGTCGGCGTGCGGCGGCACGAGCCGCGGTACCTGTCGGCGATCGAGCAGTACTACGACCAGCTGCTGCCGCTCGTGGCGGAGCGGCAGATCACCCGCGGCGGCACCGTGGTCGCGGTCCAGGTGGAGAACGAGTACGGCGCCTACGGCGACGACCCGGAGTACCTGCGCGCCCTGGTCGCGATGGTGCGGGACCGGGGGATCGAGGTCCCGCTGCTCACCTGCGACCAGGCGGACGACGCGATGCAGGAGCGCGGCGGCCTGCCGGAGCTGCACCGCACGGTCACCTTCGGCGCCCGCGCCGCCGAGCGGCTCGAGCTGCTGCGCCGGCACCAGCCGCGCGGCCCGCTCATGTGCATGGAGTTCTGGAACGGCTGGTTCGACTCCTGGGGCCAGCACCACCACGTCGCCCCGGCGGAGACCAACGCCCGCGACCTCGACGACCTGCTCGCGATGGGCGCGTCCGTGAACGTCTACATGTTCCACGGCGGCACCAACTTCGGGTTCACCAACGGCGCGAACGACAAGGGGACCTACGCGCCGATCACGACCTCCTACGACTACGACGCCCCGCTCGCCGAGCACGGCGCCCCGACCGCGAAGTACCACGCGATGCGCGAGGTGATCGCCCGGTACGCGCCGGTGCCCGACGAGGTCCCCGCCGACCCGCCGCCCGCGCCGGAGGCCGCCGTCGGGCTCGACCGCCGCGTCCCGTTCGCCGCGGCGGCCGACCTGCTGGGCGTGGCGAAGGGCTGGGACCACCTGCCCACCACGGACGAGCTGGAGCACTGGTCCGGCTTCACGCTCTACCGGACGCGCGTGACCGCCGAGGACCGGGTGATCACGTTCGGCGAGGTCCGCGACCGCGCGGTCGTCGCCCTCGACGGCGACCCGGTGGGCGTCCTCAGCCGGGCCGAGGGCACCCGCACGCTCGCCCTGCCGGCGCGGGCGGGGGAGCTCACCGTCCTGCTGGAGGACCAGGGCCGGGTCAACTACGGGCCGCGGATCGGCGAGCCCAAGGGCCTGGTCGGCGGCGCCCGCACGGCCGTGCGGGAGGTCACCGCGTGGGAGACCGTCGCGCTGCGGCTGGACGCCGTCGACGGGGCGCTCGCGGACCTGCTCGCGGCGGCGCCCGCGACGCCGGTCGACGAGCCCGTCGCCGGGCCCGCGTTCGTGGCGGGCACGTTCGCCACCGCGGCCGGCGCGGACCACTTCCTGCGGCTGGACGGCTGGTCGAAGGGGCTGGTCTGGGTGAACGGGTTCCTGCTCGGGCGGTACTGGTCCGCCGGCCCGACCCGGACGCTGTACGTGCCGGGCCCGCTGCTGCGGGCCGAGGGGAACGAGATCGTGCTCCTCGAGCTGCACGCCGCCGCGGGTGCGCGGGTCGCGTTCGTCGCCGGGCCGGACCTGGGGCCGTCCGCGCCCTAGGTGCTGCCACCCAGGGGTCCAGGTCGGTCCCAGCGGACGCTCAGAACCTGCCTGCGACGGTCGATGACTAGGGCAAGTACCCGGCAGGACCGCCGGGCGGGGCACGATCAGGGACGGTTGCCATGGACGGCACGCAGCCCGGGGGCGCGGACGTCGCCCGGTACGTCGACCGGCTGTCCCAGCAGGCCGCCACGATCGTGCGGCAGGCGTCGCGCATCGTGCTGCTGGAGACCGCGATCGAGGCGGCGCCCATCGGCATCGGCCTGGTGACCCCGGACGGCCGCACCCCGATGACGAACGCGACCCTCCGGCGCATGCTCGGGTACTCGGAGGAGGAGTTCGCCACCCTGCCGTTCGCGGCGTACACCGCGCCCGAGGACGTCGCGGAGAACGACCGGCTGTTCCGCGAGACGCTCGCGGGCCTGCGCGACCGGTTCGCCATGGAGAAGCGGTTCATCCGCAAGGACGGCTCCCTCCTGTGGGTGGACCTGACGGTCTCGCTGCTGCGGGACGTCGCGGGCCGCCCCGAGTACGTCATCGGCATGACGCAGGACATCACCGACCGGAAGCGGCTGGCCGACGAGCTGCGGTCGGCCGAGCTGCACTACCGGCTGATCGTCGAGCACGTCCCGGCCGTCGTGTACATCGCCGAGCCGGGGCCGCAGGGCCGGTTCGAGTACCTCAGCCCGCGGCTGGAGTGGATGCTCGGGTACACGCCGCAGGAGTGGCTGGACGACCCGTCGCTGTGGTCGCAGGCGATGCACCCGGACGACCGGGAGACCGTGCGCCGGCACGAGGACCTGGTGCCGACCGCCGCCGAGGGGGACATGTTCCCGTCCACGACCTACCGGCTGCGGCACCGCGAGGGCTACGACGTGTGGGTCCGGGACGACGCGGTGCTGCGGCACAACAGCGACGGCCACCCGCGGCTGCACGGGGTGCTCGTGGACGTCACGCAGGAGAAGTCGCTCGAGGAGCGGCTGGCGCACATGGTCGACCACGACGCGCTGACGGGGCTGGTGAACCGCGCGCACTTCCACCGGCTGGTGGACGCGGCGCTCGCGGCGCGGGCCCCGGCGGACGAGGCCGCGGCCCAGGCGGGCGGGGTCGCGGTGATGTACGTCGACCTGGACGACTTCAAGGCCGTCAACGACGGCTTCGGGCACGCGGTCGGGGACCGGGTGCTGGTCGCGGTCGCCGACCGGCTGCGCGCGCTCGCGCCGGAGGGCAGCGCGGTGGCGCGCCTCGGCGGCGACGAGTTCGCGCTGCTCGTCGCCGGGCCGCGGGACGTCGCGGCGGCCGCGGCCGGGGTCGCCGCCGCGCTCGGCGAGGTCACGGTCGACGTCGCGGGGGAGACCGCGCGGGTGCGCGCCAGCGTCGGCGTCGCGGTCGCGAACCGGTGGCACACCACCGAGCTGCTGCTGCACGACGCCGACCAGGCGATGTACCAGGCCAAGCACGGGCCGGACGGCCCGGACGGCAGCGACGACCCCGACCCCGACCGGCCCGACGGGCGCCGCGCCTCCCGCGGCTGACTCAGGCCGCGGCGCCCACCCGGGCCAGCATCCCCAGCACCACGGCGGCCGAACGCTCGGCGGCGTCGTCCACGTGGGTGAGGAAGTCGTCGGCCCCCGCGGGCCCGCACAGGTCCGAGATGCCGCGGACGGCCACGAACGGCACGCCGTACACGTGCGCGACCTGGGCCAGGGCGGTGGTCTCCATGTCGGTGGACAGGCCGCCCGGGAACTGCTCCCGCACCGGCCCGACGAGCCGGGCGTCGACGAACGCGTCCGAGGAGAGCATCTGCCCGGCCCGGACCGTGAGGTCGCCGGCGTCCGCGCCGAGCGCCGCGCCGCGCAGGCCGCCGTCGCCGCGGTAGACCGGCGGCATCCCCGGGACCTGCCCCAGCGCGTAGCCGAAGGCCCGGGCGTCGGCGTTCGTGTAGACGTGGTCGGTGCCGACGACGACGTCGCCCACGTGCACGCCCGCCTGGACGCCGCCCGCCGAGCCGGCGCTCACCAGCGCCGCGGGCGCGCGCCCGCCCCGGGCCGCCGCGACCAGCACCAGCGCCGCCGACGCGGCCGAGGCGGCGTTCGCCAGCCCGATGCCGCTGCGGACCAGCAGGACCTCGCGGCCGCCGAGCGTCAGCACGTGGTGCTCCGCCCCGCCGACCGTCGCCGCGTCGCCGACGGCGTCGGCCCGCTCCAGGAACGGCGCGGCCTCGTCCGGCATCGCGACGGAGACGACGGCGTCCACCCCCGCGAGGGCGCTCACGGCGGTCACGCGGTCACCTGGCTCCACTCGGCACGGTGCGCGAGGAACTCCCGCGCGGCACCCTGGGCGCCCTCCAGCGTGTGGTTCGCGCCCCAGCCGCACTGCACCTCGTTGGCCGCCGGCACCTCGGTGGCGCCCGTGATGTCCTCGAGCGTCGCCGCGACGAGGGACTGCACGTCCTCCTGCGCCCACTCGCCCTGCAGGATCAGGTAGAACCCCGTCTGGCAGCCCATCGGGGAGAAGTCGATCACCCGGTCGCTGTGGTTGCGGGAGTGCTCGGCGAACAGGTGCTCCAGGGAGTGCACGACCGGCATCTCCAGGTGCGCCTTGTTCGGCTGGGCGAACCGGATGTCGAACTTGCTGATGACGTCGCCCGCCGGGAGCACCTTCGTGTCGGCCAGCCGGATGTACGGCGCGGCGACGGTCCGGTGGTCGAGGTTGAACGACTCGACGTTCATGCGGGGCTGGTTCACTGCGGTCCTCTTCGCTCGGCGTGCTCGGGTGGTGGGGTGGGTGCGCTGCTCGGCCCATTGTGCAGCGGACGCGCGGCGGCGGGTATTCCGGGGCGGATTCCGGACGACGGTGTCGGGGGTCGCGGCTAGGGTCGTCGCCGTGCCAGCACCCGTCATCGCCGCCCGCGGCCTCGTCAAGCGCTTCGGCGACCTCGCCGCCGTCGACGGCATCGACCTCGAGGTCCCGCCGGGGGAGTCCTTCGGACTGCTCGGCCCGAACGGCGCCGGCAAGTCGACCACGATGCGGATGATCGGCGCGGTGTCGTCGCGGACGGCCGGCGACCTGCGCGTCCTCGGCCTCGACCCCGACACCCACGGGCCCGAGATCCGCTCCCAGCTCGGCGTCGTCCCGCAGGAGGACAACCTCGACACCGAGTTGCGCGCCCGGGACAACCTCATCGTGTACGGCCGGTACTTCGGCCTGCCGCGCGCGGTGTGCGCCGAGCGTGCGGACCGGCTGCTGGCGTTCGCGCAGCTCGAGGACAAGGCGCGGGCCAAGGTCGACGACCTGTCCGGCGGCATGAAGCGCCGGCTGACCATCGCCCGCGCGCTGGTGAACGAGCCGCCCGTCCTCATGCTGGACGAGCCGACCACCGGCCTGGACCCGCAGGCCCGGCACGTGCTGTGGGACCGGCTGTTCCGACTCAAGGAGCGTGGGACCACCCTCGTGCTGACCACGCACTACATGGACGAGGCCGAGCAGCTCTGCGACCGGCTGGTCGTCGTCGACCACGGCCGGATCATGGCCGAGGGCAGCCCCGCCGAGCTCATCCGCACCTACTCCTCCCGCGAGGTCGCCGAGCTGCGGTTCGGCTCCGACCGGAACGAGGCCGCGGCCCGCGAGCTCGCCGGCGTCGGCGACCGCATCGAGGTCCTGCCCGACCGGGTGCTGGTGTACGCGTCCGACGGCGAGGCCGTCCTCGACCACGCGGTGCGGGTCGGCATGCGGCCCACGACCAGCCTCGTGCGGCGGTCCAGCCTGGAGGACGTGTTCCTCCGGCTCACCGGACGGAGCCTGATCGAGTGACCGCCCCCGCCCAGGTCCAGGACCCGGCCGCCCTCGCGCGCGACGCCGCCCGCCGGCCCCGGCGGCTCGGTGCGCTGTACGTCGCCGAGTACCGGCTGCGCTCCGCGAAGGCGTACGGCTGGACCATCGTCGTGTCGAGCATCGGCGTGCCGCTGCTCTACCTGCTCGGCCTCGGCCGCGGCCTGCAGACCTTCGTCGGCGACCTGGGCACCGGGCCGGACGGGGCGCCCGTCGACTACCTCGTGTTCGTCGCGCCCGCGCTGCTGGTCACCGCGGCCGTCTCCATCGCCACCGAGGAGTTCACCTACACGGTGATGGAGGGCTTCAAGTGGCGGCGCACGTTCTGGGCCGTGAACGCGACGCCCGTGCAGCCCGCGCAGATCACCGCCGGGCTGGCGCTCGCGGTCGGCGCGCGGATGCTCGTCACGTCGGTGGCGTACTACCTGATCATCGTGGCGTTCGGCGCGGTCGGGGACCCGCTCGGGGCGGCGCTGCTCCCGCTGATCGGGCTGCTCGCGGGCATGGCGTTCGGCCTGCCGCTGCTCGCCTACGCCGCGTCGCTGACCGAGGACAAGGGCCAGTTCGCCGTCGTGCGGCGGTTCGTGTTCACGCCCATGTTCCTGTTCTCCGGCACGTTCTACCCGCTGGACACCCTGCCCGGCTGGCTGCACTGGATCGGCTGGATCTCGCCGGTCTGGCACGGGACCGAGCTCGGGCGGGCGGCCTCCTACGGCGCGCCCATCGGGGCGGGCATGGCCGCCGTGCACGTCGTGTTCCTGGTCGCGCTGGCGGCCGGGGGCTGGTGGGCGGCGCGGCGCCGGTTCGAGCGGAGGCTGCGATGACCGAGGACCTGCGCGAGGCCGGCCTGCTGCTCGTGCGGCGGCCGGCGACCGGGCTGCGGCGGCTGCCCGCCGTGCGCGCGCTGTACTCCGGGAACGCGCGCGTGGTCGTGCGCCGCGGGCTGCTGGCCACCAAGAGCACCAACTGGGTGGTCGTCGTCTCCGGGTTCTTCGAGCCCGTGTTCTTCCTGCTCGCGATGGGCGTCGGCCTCGGCAGCTACATCGGCGACGTCGACCCCGGCACCGGGACGGCCGTGCCGTACGCGGCGTACATCGCCCCGGCGCTGCTGGCGGTCTCCGCGATGAACGGGGCGGTCTTACGACTCGACGTGGAACGTCTTCTTCAAGATGCACTTCGGGAAGCTCTACGACGCGATGCTCTCCACGTCGCTCGGGCCGCTCGACGTGGCGCTGGGGGAGATCTGCTACGCCCTGCTGCGCGGGCTGGTGTACGCCGCCGGGTTCCTCACCGTCATGCAGGTGCTCGGGCTGAACCTCGCGTGGACCGCCGTGCTGTCGCTGCCCGCGGTGCTGCTCATCGCGTTCGGGTTCGCGAGCCTCGGGATGGCGATCACGTCGTACATGACGACGTTCCAGCAGATGGACTGGATCGCGATCGTCATGCTCCCGATGTTCCTGCTGTCCGCGACCTTCTTCCCGATCTCCGTGTACCCGGAGCCGGTGCAGTGGCTCATCCAGGCCATGCCGCTGTGGCACGGGGTGGAGCTGATCCGCGGGCTGACCACCGGGCAGCTCAGCGGGGGGACGTGGGTGCACGTGGCGTACTTCGCGGCGATGATCGCGGTCGGCCTGGTCGCGACGACCCGCCGGCTGCGGGCGCTGTTCCTGGACTGACCACCGGCGCCGGCGCCGCGCCGGCACCCCACCGGGTTTGGCCGCGGGCCGGCGAGGCCGGCGGTTGCGCGGCGCGCCCGTCCGAGGTCGGCGGTTGCGCCCGACACGCCGGTGCGACGCGCCGACGCCGGGGGCGCAACCGACGACCTCGGCGGCGAGCGCGGGTGGTGCGGGGTGCGGGGTGCGGGGCGCGGGAGTGCGGCTGGTGCGGGGTGCGCGACGCGGGCGCGCGGGGGTGCCCGGGCGTCAGGCGAAGCGCGCGGCCCGGCGCGGGCGCGGGCGGGTGCGCGGCGCCGCCGCCCGCTCGGTCAGCTCCAGCAGCCGGACCACCCGCCCGCGGTGCGGCGCCCACGGGGCGAGCACCTCGAGCAGCTCGTCCTGCTCCACCCGCCGCCCGGCGACCGCCGCGCCGACGAGCCGGGGCAGGTGCAGGTCCCCGACGGAGACCGCGTCGGCGTCCCCGAGCACCCGCCGGGTCGTCTCGGCCACCGTCCACACCCCGATCCCGGGCACGGTGCCGAGCCGGCGGCGCAGCTCGGCCGGGTCGAGTCCCGCACCCTCCTCCAGCCGCCGGGCGACCGCCGCGGCCCGCAGGATCGTGGACGCGCGCTGGTCGTCGACCCCGGCCCGCCGCCAGTCCCACACGGGGACCTCCCGCCAGCCGACCGCGTCGGGCGGCACCCGCATCCCGGCCGGCGCGGGGCCGGGCGGGACGCTGCCGTGCCTGAGCAGCAGCCGGCGCCACGCGGCGTGCGCGTCGATCGTCAGCACCCGCTGCTCCAGGACCGCCGGCACCAGCGCGCCGAGCACGTCGCCCGTCCGGGGGATCCGCAGCCCACGCAGCCGCCGGTGTGCGGCGGCGAGGCCGAGGTGGCCCGCGGGGTCGAACGCGCGCGGGTCGTCGCGCGCGCCCAGCAGGTCCGGCACGCCGGCGAGCGCCCGCGATGCGCCCGGTCCCCAGGCGGTGGCGGCGACTACGCCGCCGGCCGGTCGCAGGTGCAGCGTCGCCGGTCCGTCCGCGGTGCGCAGCGCGAGCCAGGCGGTGCCGTCGGGCTGCACCCGCAGGGTCGGGTCCCCGGCGCCTCGGCGCAGCATGAGCAGCGTGAGGCGCACGTCGAGCGGCCCGTCGGGCCGGTGCTCGGCGGACAGGGACCGCCCGGCGTCGAGCGCGGGGGACGGGTGGGGCATGCCCTCCAGCATGCCGGACCCCGCCGACACGGTCGCGTGCGGCGGGGTCCGGGGGCCGGGGCGGCGGGACGGCCGCGCCGCGGGCGCGGCGGTGGCGGTCAGCGCGCCAGGAAGTCCAGCAGCACGCGGTTCACCTCGTCGGCGTGCGTCCACAGCAGCCCGTGCGGCGCGCCCTCGATCTCGACGTACTCGGCGTCCGGCAGCGCGGCGTGGAACGGCCGGCCGGTGGCGTCGATCGGCAGGATGCGGTCGGCGGTGCCGTGCACGATCAGGGCGGGGACGTCGACCTTCGGCAGGTCGTCCCGGAAGTCGGTGACCCAGGTCGGGACCGCGGCGCTGGACGCGAACCACGAGGCGTTCGACGCGACGTCCCACGAGTGGCGCAGCGCCTCCTCGGACAGGCGCGAGCCGAGGTTCTCGTCCGTGTTGTAGAAGTCGGCGTAGAACGCGCTGAAGTACGCGTACCGGTCGGCGGTCACGGCGGCGAGGATGCCGTCGAACACCTCCTGCGGGACGCCGGTCGGGTTGTCGTCGGTCCGGAGCAGGAACGGCTCGAGCGACGCGAGGAACACGGCCTTGCCGACCCGGTCCGAGCCGTACGTGCCGAGGTAGCGGCCGACCTCGCCGGTGCCCATCGAGAAGCCGACGAGCACGACGTCCCGCAGGTCGAGGGTGTCGAGGACGGTCTTGAGGTCCGCGGCGAACGTGTCGTAGTCGTAGCCGGTCGTCGGCTGGCCGGACCGGCCGAACCCGCGGCGGTCGTAGGTGATGACGCGGTAGCCGGCGTCCAGCAGGGCGGCGGACTGCTTCTCCCAGGAGTGCCCGTCGAGCGGGTAGCCGTGGATGAGCACGACCGGGCGGCCGGAGCCGTGGTCCTCGTAGTACAGGTCGATCGAGGTCGAGTTCTCGGTGCCCACAGTGATGAACGGCATGGTCTGCCTTCTCCCCTCGGTGGAGAACGGTCGTTCTCCGCGATGTGGCCTACACTAGAGAACGAGCGTTTTCCCCGCAACCCCCGTGAGGTGTCCGATGGTCGAACACGCGACGGCGACCGCGGTCCCGGTCCAGCCCGGGTCCGACGACGCCCTCCGCGAGCAGGTGCTCGACGCGGCCGACCGGCTCTACTACAGCCGCGGCATCCAGGCCGTCGGCATGGACGAGCTGCGCGCCGCCGCCGGCGTGCCGCTCAAGCGGCTCTACCGGCTGTTCGCCTCGAAGGACGCGATCGTCGCGGAGGTGCTCCGCCGCCGGCACGCCCTGTGGGAGGAGGGGCTGACCGCCGCGGTGATCGCCGCCGGCACCCCGCGCGACCGGCTGCTCGCGATCTACGACTACCTCGCCGGGTGGTTCGCGCAGGGCGACTTCCACGGGTGCATGTTCATCAACGCGTTCGGCGAGCTCGGCGGCTGCTCGTCGGAGGTGGCGGACCTGGCGCGCGAGCACAAGGCCGGGTTCCAGGCGTACGTCGCCGAGCTGGTCGAGGTGGCCGGCGGACCGCCCGTCCTCGCGGCGCAGCTCGCGATCCTCGCGGAGGGCGCGCAGACGACGGCCGCGATCTCGGGCTCCCCGGACGCCGCGGCCCAGGCGCGCGCGGCCGCGGTCACGTTGATCGACGCCGCGGGCGTCGCCGCCGGCTGACGACCCTCAGGCCGCGCGGCTCCCGGTCACGCTCCCGAGCCAGTCGAACACCGCCGCCACGTACGCCGCGTACGGCTCGGGCGCCGACAGCGCCAGGTCGTGGATGCCGCCCGGGATCGTCACGAGCGTGACGTCCTCCCCGAGCCGCGGCGCGCGCGCCCAGATCTGCTCGACGTCGAGCACCGTGTCCTGGGCGTCCAGCAGGGGGTTGGTCCGCGAGTTGGGCCCCGACTCCGCGGCGGTGCACACCAGCACGGGGGCCTCGATCCGCAGGCCGCGCGCCAGCCGCGCCTGGCCGCGCCGGACGGCCCGCATCCAGCCGGCCCGCACCGGGAACCCCTCGGCCGGCTTGAGCGCCCGGTCGTACTCCCACCGCCCGCCGTTCGCCGCGTGCAGGTGCCACGAGTACGCCGACGGGCCGTCCGCGAGCACCCGCATCGGGTCCACCGGCGCCAGGCCGTCGAGCACCCAGGTCGACACCACGCGCTGGAACCACCGGGCGTTGAGGTCGAACCACGGGCTGTTGAGCACCAGGGCGTCCACGGCGGTGCGCCCGCCGGGGCTGTTGGCCCAGAGCGCGGCGGTGAGCCCGCCGGTGGAGTGCGCGTGCACCGTCAGCCGGTCGTGCCCGGGCACGTCCCGCACCAGCCGCGCCGCCAGGCCGAGGTCCGCGCGGTACTCGGCGAGGTCGTCGACGTAGTGCGGCACCTGGCCCTCGCGCCACGAGCGCCCGCAGCGGCGCAGGTCCAGGGCGTAGAACGTGTGGCCCCGGCGCTCCCAGTCCGCGGCGAGGTGGGTCTGGAAGAAGTAGTCGTTGAACCCGTGCACGTGCAGCACGGCGGGCCCGCCGGGCTCCCGCGACCCGGGGGAGCGGCGCACGACCGTCGCGACCAGGTCGGGGTCCGTCGCGGACAGCGCCAGGGTCGTCCGTTCCCAGCCCGGCCCGAGCAGGTCCGGCTCCCACGTGGTCATCGCGGGCTCCGGGCGCCACCGGTCGCCGCCGCGGGCAGCCGCAGCGGCAGCAGGGCGGCGAGACCGAGCGCGAGGACTAGCACGAGACCCAGGATGCCCCACCGCTGCGAGCCCGACACCGACACGAACGTCGCGAACGCCAGCGGTGCCAGGAAGCTCGCCGCACGGCCGGTCGTCGCGTACAGCCCGAACATCTGCGACTCCCGCCCGGCCGGGGTGACCCGGGTCAGCAGCGACCGGCTGGCGGACTGCGCCGGGCCGACGAACACGCACAGCAGCAGGCCGCACACCCAGAAGGCGCTCGTCCCGGCGCCGGCGAGCACGAACGTCGCGACGCCCGCGACGACCAGCCCGACCAGCGAGCCGACGATGAGCGCGCGCGGCCCCACCCGGTCGTCGAGCAGCCCCGCGAGCAGCGTCGACACCCCGGCCACCACGTTCGCGGCGATGGCGAACACGACGACCTCGCTCGCCGAGAACCCGAACGTCCCCGACGCGATCACCGCGCCGAACGTGAACACCCCGGCCAGGCCGTCGCGGTACACGGCGCTCGCGAGCAGGAACAGCACGGTGCTCCGGGAGGTCCGCCACAGATCCCGCACGTCGGCGACGATCCGCCGGTACGCCTGGACGACGCTCTCGCGGCGGGCCGCGAGAGCGTCGGCGGGCTCGTCCGGGACCGCCAGCAGCACCGGCACCGCGAACACGCCGAACCACAGCGCCGACACCAGCACAGCGACGCGGATGTTCGCGCCGTCCGCGGACGTCACCCCGAACCAGCCGACCTCCGGGTCGATGAACCCGACGAACAGCACCAGCAGCAGCACGATCCCGCCGAGGTACCCCGCTCCCCAGCCGAGCCCGCTGACCCGGCCGAGCGTCGCGGGCGTCGCCACGTGCGGCAGCAGCGCGTTGTAGTGCACCGACGCGAGCTCGAAGGTGAGGTTCCCGACCGCGAGCAGCGCGATGCCGAGCAGCACGTTCGCGGTCAGGGCGTCGGGGTCGGGCCGGACCAGCGCCATCGTGGCGCACAGGGCGACCGTGATCGCGGTCTGCACCGCGAGCCCGCGGCGCCGGCGGCCCGAGCCGTCCGCGCGGGTGCCGGTGAGCGGCGCGAGCAGCGCGATCAGCACGCCCGCCGCGGTCAGGCCCCAGCCCAGCCAGGCGGAGTGCCGCGCGAGCTCCGCGTCCAGGGCGGCGCCGCCGGCGGCCACGACGTCCGGCGCGACGAAGTCCTCGCTGGTGAGCCAGCGGGTGAACACGAACGTGGTGATGACGGCGTTGAACGCGGCGGAGCCCCAGTCCCACAGCGCCCAGGCGGCGATCCGGCCGCGCGCGGCGGGCGTGGCGGGCACCGGGGCCGCGGGCGTCGGCGCGGCGGCGGGGACGGGCGGCGGGACGGCGTCGGCGTGCACGGACCAGGCATACCCCCGCCGGGCGTCCGGCGCGTGTCGAACCGCTGAACGGCCGGGGGCGGCCGCGGGTGAAGCGGTTGCCGCCCCGGCGGACCCTGCTTACGGTCCGGCCATGGCCTCGGACGTCCGCATCGGCATCTCCGGCTGGCGGTACGCGCCCTGGCGCGGGGTGTTCTACCCGAAGGGCCTGCCGCAGCGCCGCGAGCTCGAGTACGCCGCGCGGCACCTCGGCTCCGTCGAGGTGAACGGCTCGTTCTACGCCCTCCAGCGCCCGGAGTCGTACCGCGCCTGGCGCGCCGAGGTGCCGGACGACTTCGTGTTCTCGGTCAAGGGCGGCCGGTTCGTCACCCACATGAAGAAGCTCGCCGACGTCGAGGTGCCGCTCGCGAACTTCTTCGCCTCGGGGGTGCTCGCGCTCGGGCCGGCCCTCGGGCCGGTGCTGTGGCAGCTCCCGCCGACGCTCGGCTACGACCCCGGCCGGCTCGCCCGGTTCTTCGACCTGCTCCCGCGGACGACGGCCGCGGCCGCCGCGCTGGCGGAGCGGCACGACGAGCGGCTCGACGGCCGGGCGTGGACCACCACCGAGGCCGACCGCCCGCTGCGGCACGTGCTGGAGGTCCGGCACGCCTCGTTCGCGACGCCCGCGTTCCCCGCGCTGCTGCGGGAGCACGGCATCGGTCTCGTGGTCGCGGACACCGCCGGGAAGTGGCCGTACCTCGAGGACGTCACGTCCGACGTCGTGTACGTCCGGCTGCACGGCGACGCCGAGCTCTACGTCTCCGGGTACGGCGACGAGGCCCTGGACCGGTGGGCCGCGCGGGTCCGGGCGTGGGCGTCCGGGACGGAGCCGGCGGACGCCCGGCGGCTCGGCCCGACCGCGGCCCCGGCGCCCGACGGGCGGGACGTGTTCGTGTACTTCGACAACGACGTCAAGGTCCGCGCCCCGGTCGACGCGATGGCCCTGGCGCGCCGCCTCGGGGTCGGCCCGCCGCAGCCGGACTGACCCCGCGGCGGGCCTCCGGCGCCCGGCCCCGCCCCCCGCGCCTGGCGCCGCGCCGAGTGGAGGGTTCGGACGCGACACGCCGCGCGTGTCGGGCAGCACCCTCCACTCGACGGCGGGTACCGCGCCCGCCGCCCCCGTCCCGGCCCGCCCCGACCCGCCCCGCTCCGCCCAGGCGCGTCAGCGCTCGCGCCCGCGCAGCCGGTCGATCTCCCGGCGCTCGCGCTTGGTCGGCCGCCCCGCGCCGCGCTCCCGCACCGCCGCCACCGCGACCTGCTCCGGCGGCGGGGGAGCAGGCGTCCGGTCGACGTAGCACTCCGCCGCGGGCGCGGCCCCGACCCGGCACTCGATGACCCGCGCGACCTCGACGATCCGCTCCGGCCCCTCGCCGCGGACGCGCACCTCGTCCCCGGCCTTGACTGTGGTGGCGGGCTTCGCCCGGTCGCCGTTGACCCGGACGTGCCCCGCCCGGCACGCGGCCGCCGCCAGCGCGCGGGTCTTCGTCAGGCGCACCGCCCACACCCAGCGGTCCACCCGGGTGCTCGTGGGTGCGGCGGCGTCGGCCATCGTCAGGCGGCAACCCGCGCCGCGTCGAGGACGGCGGCCGCGTCGTGCGTCCCGGGCTGCTCGCCGCGCGCGACGGCCCGCTCGACCAGGCGGAGCAGCGTCGCGTTCACCGGCGTCGGCACGCCGTGCAGGCGGCCGAGCAGCACGATCTCCCCGTTGAGGTACGCGGCCTCGACGGACCCGGCGCCGCGCACCAGGCTCTGCCAGGTCGACCCGCCGCGCCGGTCCACCCCGGGCAGCGGCACCAGCGTGAACCCGTCCCGGGCCGCCGCCTCGACGGCCGGGTCCACCGGCGCGATCCCGGCGGCGGCCAGCACGTCGCGGGCCTCGGCGGTCGCGGCCGACGCGAGGTCCTTGGCCGGCCCGCGCACCGGACCGCAGAGCGCCTCGACCGCGTTGCCGAGGTTGCTCAGCAGCTTGGCGTACTTCCACGCGAGGACGTCCGGCACCACCGGGGCGCGGAAGCCCGCCGCCTCGAGGTCGGCGGCGACCACCGCGAGGTCCGGGTCGGGCTCGCCCCCCGGGACCGGTCCGAGCGTCAGCACGCCGGTCACGGGGCTGCCGCCGGCGGACACGCGCCCGGGCTCGAGGAACGTCGCGGGCAGCCACACGCACATGCCGGCCACCCGCGCGAACCGGCGCAGGGCCGTGCGCTCGTTGTCGACGCCGTTCTGCGCGCACACGAGCAGCAGGTCCTCGCCGGCCGTCCGCCCACCCGCGACCGGCCGGCCCGCCCACTGCTCGGTCGTCGCGGCGGTGTCCTGCGACTTGACCGCCAGCACCAGCACGTCGCCCGGCCGCAGCTCCACGTCGTCCGGCCCCGCGGCGACGGGCGCGTACACCACGCGGGCGCCGGCGGGGGTGGTGAGGTGCAGGCCGTCGGCCCGCATCGCGTCCAGGTGGGCGCCGCGGGCCACGAGCACGACCTCGCGCCCGGCCTCCGCGAGCAGCCCGCCGATGGTCCCGCCGACCGCCCCGGCACCGATGATCACGTATCGCACCCGGCCACCCTGCCACACCGCGGACGGGTGCCCCGGGCGACGACGTACGGTGGAGGTCATGACCTCCTCCACTCTCGTCGCCGTCGTCGGCGGCTACGTCGTCCCCGTCGCGTCCGAGCCCGTCGAGGGCGGAACCGTCCTCATCCGCGACGGCCGGATCGAGGCCGTGGGCGCCGGCGTCGCCGTGCCGGACGACGCCACCGTGATCGACGCCACCGGCCGCTGGGTGCTCCCCGGCTTCGTCGAGGCGCACGGCCACGTGGGCATCCACGAGGAGGGCGAGGGTGTGGTCGGCAACGACACCAACGAGATGACCGGCCCGAACATGGCGGCCGTCCGGGCGATCGACGCCGTGAACATCGACGACGAGGGCTTCCGCGACGCGCTGTCCGGCGGCGTCACCTCGGTGGTCGTGAAGCCGGGGTCCGGCAACCCGATCGGCGGCCAGAGCGTCGCCCTCAAGTCCTGGGGCGGGCGCACGATCGACGAGCAGGTGATCGCCGAGTCGGTCAGCGTGAAGTCCGCGCTCGGCGAGAACCCGAAGCGGGTCTACGGCGAGAAGAAGCAGACCCCCTCGACCCGCCTCGGCACCGCGCTGATCATCCGCGAGGCGTTCACCGCCGCGCAGCACTACCGCGCCGCGCGCGCCACCGCCGAGGCCAAGGGCGAGCCGTTCAAGGCGGACCTCGCGCTGGACACCCTGGCGCGGGTGCTCGACGGCGAGCTCGCCTGGGACCAGCACACCCACCGGCACGACGACATCGCCACCGCGATCCGGCTGGCCGACGAGTTCGGCTACCGCCTGGTGATCAACCACGGGACCGAGGGCCACAAGGTCGCCGACGTGCTGGCCGAGCGGGACATCCCGGTGATCTTCGGCCCGATGTTCACGTCCCGGTCGAAGGTCGAGCTCCGGGACCGCGCCATCGCGAACCTCGCGGCGCTGGCCGCCGCCGGCGTGCGGGTCGCCATCACCACCGACCACCCCGTCGTGCCGATCAACTTCCTCGTGCACCAGGCGACCCTGGCGGTGAAGGACGGCCTGCCCCGGCAGACCGCGCTCGAGGCGCTGACCGTGAACCCCGCCGCGTTCCTCGGGCTCGACGGCCGCGTCGGGGCTCTCGAGCCCGGTCGCGACGGCGACGTCGTCATCTGGTCCGGCGACCCGCTGGACGTGCACGCCCGCGCCGAGCACGTGCTCATCGAGGGCCGGACCGTCTACACCTGGGACGCCGAGGCGTCGCGCGGCCGCGTCGTCGAGCGGGCCGAGCGCTTCGCGGGCTGACCTCCCGGTCTCCGGACCCCCGGGCGCCCGCCCGCGACGCATGGCGGATGCTCAGGGAGGATCCAGCGCCCGTCCGGGTCCGCGGCATGGACTGAGGGCTGTCGGCGCCACCGCGGCGCCCCCCGCAGGAGGTGCCCCATGGACCAGAACGCCACGCCCGAGCCCCGGCCGGCCGACCCCGTGACCGCCGCGTACGCGGCGCCCGCGGCGCCCGCGGTGCCCGCCGCGCCCGCCGCGCCCGAGGAGGCGTACCCGCCGCCGCGCCGCTCGCGCCGCCGCCGCACCGCCGTCGCCCTGTTCGCCTCCGGCGCGGTCGCGGCCGGGCTTGTGCTCGGCGGGACCGCGTACGCGGTCGGGCTGCCGGACGGGTCGTCCGAGCCGGACCTGGCGGCGGCGCCGTCCGCCGGCGGGGGCGCGTTCGGCTACCGCGGCCCGCAGTCGGGTGGCGGCTCGGCGCCCTCGACGACGCTGCCCGGCACCGGGACGGCCACCGGCACCGGCACCCTGGACGCCACCACCGCGAGCGACGCGCAGCAGGCCGGCGTCGTGCTGGTGTCGACCGTCCTCGGGTACCAGTCGGCGGAGGCGGCGGGCACGGGCGTCGTCCTCACGTCCGACGGCCTGGTCGTCACGAACAACCACGTGGTCGAGGGCGCCACCGAGATCACCGTGACGATCGGCACCACGGGGGAGACCTACACCGCCGAGGTGGTCGGCACGGACGCCACCGCCGACGTCGCGGTGCTCCAGCTGCAGGGCGCCTCGGGGCTCACGACCGTCGCGCTGGACGACGACGAGGACGGGGTCGCGGTCGGCGACGCGGTCACGGCGGTCGGGAACGCCGAGGGCGGCGGCGTGCTGCTCGCCGCGGACGGCACCGTCACCGGCCTGGACGAGTCGATCACCACGCAGGCCGAGGGCGCCTCGTCCGGCGAGTCCCTGACCGGGCTGATCGAGGTGGACGCCGACGTCGTGTCCGGCGACTCCGGCGGCCCGCTGCTGGACGACGAGGGCGAGGTCGTCGGCATCACGACCGCCGCGTCCTCGGGCTCCGCCGACGTCACCGGGTACGCCATCCCGATCGGGGACGTGCTCGACGTCGTGACCCAGATCGTGTCCGGCCAGGACACCGACTCGATCACGCTCGGCTACCCGGCGTTCCTGGGCGTGCAGCTGGCGACGACGGGTGCCACCGGTCTGCCCGGCGCCTCGGGCGCGGCCGCGACCGGCGCCACGATCGCCGGTGTCGTCGACGGCACCCCGGCTGCGGAGGCGGGCCTGACGGCGGGCGACACGATCACCGCGGTCGACGGCACGCCGGTCGCGGACGCCGACGCCCTGAGCGCGGCGCTCGCGGCGCACGCCCCCGGCGACCAGGTCACGCTGACCTGGACCACGACGTCGGGCGCGTCGCAGTCGGCGACAGTCACCCTGATCGCGGGCCCGGCCGACTGACCCCACACACCGGCCCCGCACGCCGAGGTCGTCGGTTCCGCCTCCCGGACCGGGTGCGCAACCGGCGACCTCGGGCGGAACCGTCGACCTCACGCCGGCGGCCCGCCCCGCCCTGCACGCGCGAGCCACGGGCGCCGCGGCCCGCCGCCCCGGTGTCCCAACCGGGGCGGCGGGTGCGCGTGCGCCCCCTCAGCGGACGTCGGTGTCGGGACCCTGGATCGCGGCCCTGCCGGCCTCGAGCCGCGCGACCGGAACCCGGAACGGCGAGCAGGACACGTAGTCCAGGCCCACCGCGTCGAAGAACCGGATCGACTCCGGGTCACCGCCGTGCTCGCCGCAGACTCCGACGGTGAGGTCGGGCCGGGTGGCCCGGCCCTCCTCCACCGCGATGCGGACGAGCCGTCCGACGCCCTTCGCGTCGATGGTCTCGAACGGGGAGATCGTGAGGACCCCGTTCTCGAGGTACTCCGGGAAGAACGCGCCCTCGACGTCGTCCCGGGAGAAGCCCCACGTGGTCTGCGTGAGGTCGTTGGTGCCGAACGAGAAGAACTGCGCGACCTCGGCGATCCGGTCGGCCGTGAGCGCCGCGCGCGGCAGCTCGATCATCGCGCCGACCGGCAGGTCCAGCGCGATCCCGCGGGTCTCGCCGACCTCGGCCATGATCCGCAGCGCCTCGTCGCGGACCAGGTGCAGCTCCATGACCGACCCGACGAGCGGGACCATGATCTCCGCGTGCGGGGTGCCGCCGGCCTCGAGCCGGTCGGCGGTGGCCTCGCAGATCGCGCGGATCTGCAGGGAGAACAGCCCGGGCACCACGAGCCCGAGCCGGACGCCGCGCAGCCCGAGCATCGGGTTCGCCTCGTGCATCCGTCGCACCGCGGCGAGCAGCTTGACGTCCGCCGCGTCGACCTCGCCGCGCTCCTCGGCCAGCGCGACCTTGACCGACAGCTCGGTGAGGTCCGGCAGGAACTCGTGCAGCGGCGGGTCGATCAGCCGGATGGTCGTCGGCAGGCCGTCCATCTCGGTGAGCAGCGCGCCGAAGTCGGCCCGCTGCAGCGGGAGCAGGGCGTCGAGCGCGGACTGCCGCTCCTCGTCGTCCTCCGCGAGCACGACCCGCTCGACGAGCACCCGGCGCTCGCCGAGGAACATGTGCTCGGTCCGGCACAGCCCGATGCCCTGGGCGCCCAGCGACCGGGCCCGGTGGGCGTCCTCGGCGGTGTCGGCGTTGGCGTGCACCCGCAGGCGCCGCTTCTCGTCGGCGTGCGTGAGGATCCGGTGCACCGACGTCACCAGGTCGGCGGTCTGCTCGTCGTCGCCGGCCTGGTCGAGGGCCGCGTCCAGGCCGGACTCGAGGTAGGTGCTGACCGGCGACGGGACGACCGGGACGGCGCCCAGGTACACCTCGCCGGTGGAGCCGTCGATCGCGATGACGTCGCCCTCGGACACCGCGTGGCCGTTGACCTTGAGCGTGCGGGCGACGGGGTCGATGTCCAGCTCGTCCGCGCCGACCACGCAGGTGCGGCCCATGCCGCGTGCCACGACCGCCGCGTGCGACGTCTTGCCGCCGCGCGCGGTCAGCACGCCGACCGCCGCGATCATGCCGCCGAGGTCGTCCGGGTTGGTCTCCCGGCGGACCAGCACGACGTCCTCGCCCTCGGCGGCCCGGGCCTGCGCGGTCGCCGAGTCGAACACGGCCCGGCCCACCGCCGCGCCCGGGGAGGCCGCCATGCCCTTGGTGAGGAGCGTGCGCTCGGCCGTGGAGTCGAACTGCGGGAACATCAGCTGCGAGAGCTGCGCGCCGCTGACCCGGGCCAGGGCCTCGTCCATCGTGATGAGGTGCTCGTCGACCAGCTGGGTCGCGATCCGGAACGCGGCGGGCGCGGTGCGCTTGCCGACCCGGGTCTGCAGCATCCAGAGCTTCCCGCGCTCCACGGTGAACTCGACGTCGCACAGGTCGCGGTAGTGGGTCTCGAGCCGGCGCATCGCCTGGCGCAGGTCGGCGTAGGACTGCGGGTCGACCTCCTCCATCTCCACCAGGCTGAGGGTGTTCCGGATGCCGGCCACGACGTCCTCGCCCTGGGCGTTCACCAGGTAGTCGCCGTAGTCGCCCGTGCGCCCGGTCGCGGGGTCGCGCGTGAACGCCACGCCGGTGCCGGAGGTCGGGCCGAGGTTGCCGAACACCATCGAGCACACGTTCACCGCGGTGCCCAGGTCGTCCGGGATGCGCTCGCGACGGCGGTACAGGCGCGCCCGCTCGGTGTTCCAGGACTTCAGCACCGCGACGATCGCCAGGTCGAGCTGCTCGCGCGGGTGCTGCGGGAACTCGCGGCCGGACTCGACGCGGACGATCTCCTTGAACTGCTCGGTGAGCTGCCGCAGGTCCGCGGCGTCCAGGTCGACGTCGTCGTGCACGCCCTTGGCGGCCTTCGCCTTGTCGAGCGTCTCGGCGAACAGGTCGCCGTCGATGTCGAGCACGGTCTTGCCGAACATCTGGATCAGCCGGCGGTAGGAGTCCCACGCGAACCGCTCGTCGCCGGAGAACTCCGCCAGGCCGATCACGGACGCGTCGTTCAGGCCGACGTTGAGCACCGTCTCCATCATCCCGGGCATGGAGAACTTCGCGCCGCTGCGCACCGACACCAGCAGCGGGTCGTGGAAGTCCCCGAGGCCGCGGCCGAGCGCGTCCTCCAGCCGCCGGACGGCCATCGTGACCTCGACGCGCAGCTCGGGCGGCAGGTGGCCCGTGCGCATGTAGTCGCGGCAGGCGTCGGTCGTGATGGTGAAGCCGGGCGGCACCGGCAGGCCCAGGCGGGTCATCTCGGCGAGGTTCGCGCCCTTGCCGCCGAGCAGATCCTTCTGGTCCTTGTCACCCTCGGAGAAGTCCTGGACATAGCTGGCCACGTGTACCTCCGCGTACGACATCGGGGGAGCGCCGTTGCTCCCACCTCCAGCAGTCTGCTCCCGCCCCTCGCGCGTTGCCCAGGGACCATGGGCCCCCGCCCGCGGGAACGGCCGGGCGGTCCGCGGGCCGGGGTCGGTAGACTGACCCGGTCCGCACGTCCTTCCCGGAACGGAGCCACGGCGCGAGCCGAGCACATGGCTGAGACCTCACCCGACCGCCCCGACCGGTCGCTCCCCGCCGCGCGGGTCGAGCACCGGATCACCATCCCGTCCAGCGTCTCCATGGTCGAGCTCCTCGGCATGGACGACCAGGTGCTCCGCGCGGTCGAGTCGGGCTTCCGCACCGTGGACGTGCACGCGCGCGGCAACGAGATCACCCTGGCCGGCCCGGCCGGCGACGTCGCGCTGGTCGCCCGGCTCGTCGACGAGCTGGTCGAGATGGCCGCCGGCGGCACACCGCTGACCCCGGACGTCGTGACCCGCTCGGTCGCGATGCTCACGGCGGGCACCGCCACGCGCCCGGCGGACGTGCTGACGTTCAACATCCTCTCGACCCGGGGGCGCACGATCCGCCCGAAGACGTCGGGGCAGAAGGAGTACGTCGACGCGATCGACCGGAACACGGTGACGTTCGGCATCGGCCCGGCGGGCACCGGCAAGACGTACCTCGCGATGGCGAAGGCCGTGCAGGCGCTGCAGGCCCGGCAGGTCAACCGGATCGTGCTGACCCGGCCGGCGGTCGAGGCGGGGGAGCGGCTCGGGTTCCTGCCCGGCACGCTCAGCGAGAAGATCGACCCCTACCTGCGGCCGCTGTACGACGCGCTGCACGACATGGTCGACCCCGACTCGATCCCGCGGCTGATGGAGGCCGGGACGATCGAGGTGGCGCCGCTGGCGTACATGCGCGGGCGCACGCTCAACGACTCCTTCATCATCCTGGACGAGGCGCAGAACACCTCGGCCGAGCAGATGAAGATGTTCCTCACCCGGCTCGGCTTCGGGTCGAAGGTCGTGGTCACCGGCGACGTCACCCAGGTGGACCTGCCGTCGGGCACGACCTCCGGCCTGCGGGTGGTCGAGACGATCCTGGCGGACGTGGACGACGTCGCGTTCTGCCGGCTGAGCTCCTCCGACGTCGTCCGCCACCGCCTGGTGAGCGACATCATCGACGCCTACGCACGCTGGGACACCACTGCACGATGAGTATCGAGGTCAACAACGAGTCCGGCCACGAGGTCGACGAGGCGGAGTTCGCCGCGCTCGCCCGCTTCGTCCTGGACCAGATGCACGTGCACCCGCAGACCGACCTGTCGATCCTGTTCGTCGACACGGAGGTCATGACGGACCTGCACGTGAAGTGGATGGACGAGCCCGGCCCGACCGACGTGCTGTCCTTCCCGATGGACGAGCTGCGGCCCGGCCGCGCGGACGACCCGACGCCCGCGGGGCTGCTCGGCGACGTCGTGCTGTGCCCGGAGGTCGCGGTGGAGCAGGCGCGCACGGCCGGCCACTCGACGGTCGAGGAGCTGCTGCTGCTCACCACGCACGGGATCCTGCACCTGCTGGGCTACGACCACGCGGAGCCGGAGGAGGAGAAGGAGATGTTCGGCCTGCAGCGCCAGCTGCTGCTGACCTTCCTCGCCGGGCGATGAGCGAGGTCACGCCGGGCACGGTGGGGCTGCTCGCGGCCCTCACGGTGCTCGCCGTCCTCGTGGCGGCCCTGCTGTCCGCGGGCGAGGCGGCGGTGCTGCGGATCGGCCGGAACGCCGTCGCGGACCTGCTGACCGCCCGGCACCCCGCCGCCGAGCGCGTGCGGCGCCTCGCGGAGGACCGCGGGGCGGTCGCCGGGTCGGCCGCCGTCGTGCGGCTGCTGTGCGAGATGCTCGCGGCCGTCTGCCTCACGCTGGCGATCGCCGCGTCCGACCTGGCGTGGTCGCTCGAGCTGGTCATCGCCGTCGCGGCGTGCGCCTTCCTCACCGTGGTGCTGGCCCGGCTGAGCCCCCGGTCGCTGGGGCACCGGTACCCGCGCCAGGTGCTCGTCGCGACGTCGCGGCTGCTGCTCGGGGTGCGCGCGGTCGCCGGGCCGCTGGTGCGGGTCGCCCCGGCCGCCGGCGCGGACCTGGACGAGGAGCGGCTGCGCGAGATCGTCGAGCGCGTCGGCGACGACCCGGAGGGCGACGCGGACGAGCGCGCCATGGTCCGCTCGGTGCTCGGCCTGGGCGACACCCTCACCCGCGAGGTGATGGTGCCCCGCACGGACATGGTGACGACGGTCGAGTCGACCCCGCTGCGCAAGGTGCTGTCCCTGCTGCTGCGCTCCGGGTACTCGCGGGTGCCGGTCGTCGGGGAGCAGGTCGACGACCTCAAGGGCGTGCTCTACCTCAAGGACCTGGTGCGCCGGATGCAGGACGACCCGGACGCCGCCGAGGCCCCGGCCGGCTCGCTCGTGCGGCCCGCGGTGTTCGTGCCGGAGTCGAAGCCGGTCGACGAGCTGCTGCGGGAGCTGCAGGCCGGCGCCTCGCACATCGCGATGGTCGTCGACGAGTACGGCGGGATCGCCGGGCTCGTGACCATCGAGGACGCGCTCGAGGAGATCGTCGGCGAGCTGACCGACGAGCACGACCCGTCGGCGCCGCAGGTCGAGGACCTCGGCGGCGGCGCGTACCTGGTGCCGGCGCGGCTGGCGAAGGACGAGCTCGGCGAGCTGTTCGGCCTCGACGTCGAGGACGACGACGTGGACACCGCGGGCGGCCTGCTGGCCAAGGCGCTCGGCAAGGTGCCCATCCCCGGGTCGGCGGGGGAGATCCACGGCCTGCGCCTGGTGGCGCAGGGCACGGAGGGCCGCCGCAAGCGGGTCGCCCGCGTCCTGGTGTCCCGCGTGCCCGACCCCGACCCCGAGCCGCGCGAGCAGCACCGCGACCCCGAGCCCCAGCCCGCCGCCGACCGCGGCCGGGCCCACCCCACGGACCAGTGACGGAGACCCCCGTGACCCACCGCTCCGGCTTCGCGTGCCTCGTCGGCCGCCCCAACGCCGGCAAGTCGACGCTCACCAACGCCCTCGTCGGGCAGAAGGTCGCGATCACCTCCGGCCGGCCGCAGACCACCCGGCACACGATCCGCGGCATCGTGCACCGCCCGGACGCCCAGCTCGTGCTGGTCGACACCCCCGGGCTGCACCGCCCGCGCACCCTGCTCGGCGAGCGGCTGAACGACCTGGTCCGGGACACCCTCACCGAGGTCGACGTGGTCGGCTTCTGCCTGCCGTCGGATCAGAAGGTCGGGCCGGGCGACCGGTTCATCGCGGAGCAGCTCGCGCAGCTCGGCCGCCGCACCCCGGTCGTCGCGATCGCCACGAAGGCGGACCTGGTCGGCAAGCAGCGGCTCGCGGAGCACCTGCTCGCGGTGTCCGAGCTCGGCGACTGGGCGGACATCGTCCCGGTGTCGGCGGAGTCGGGCTACCAGGTCGACGTGGTGGAGCAGGTGCTCGTCGGGCACCTGCCCGAGGGGCCCGCGCTGTACCCGGAGGGCGAGCTGACGGACGAGCCGGAGGCCGTGATGGTCGCCGAGCTGGTCCGGGAGGCCGCACTCGAGGGCGTGCGGGACGAGCTGCCGCACTCGCTGGCCGTCGTCGTGGACGAGATCGTGCCGCGCGAGGTGGCCGAGGGCGAGCGCCCGATGCTCGACGTGCGCGTGCACCTGTTCGTGGAGCGGGACAGCCAGAAGGCCATCGTCATCGGCCGGGGCGGCACCCGGCTGCGCGAGGTCGGCACCCGGGCCCGCCGGGGCATCGAGGCGCTGCTGGGCTCGCGGGTGTACCTGGACCTGCACGTCAAGGTGGCGAAGGACTGGCAGCGCGACCCCAAGCAGCTCGGGCGGCTGGGCTTCTGAGCACGGTGACGGGCACGGACGACACCGAGGCGGAACGGGTCCCCGGGGAGCGCCGTCCGGTCGGGGATAATCGCGAGGTGCGCTACCGGGTCGCGGCGGGAACGGTCGTGGGGGCGATCGTCCTCGCGGTCCTCGGGGCGCTCATGGGCCCGCAGTGGGCGCCGGTGCCGATGACCGACCCGCTGACCGTGCAGGCCGAGTCGACCGCGATCCCCGGCGCACCCGCCGCCGGCCCGTACCCCGTGGCGGAGAAGGTCGTGGAGGTGCCGCTGGACGGCGCGACGGTCGAGGCGCGCGTGCTGATGCCGCTCGGCGTCGAGGGCGACGTCCCCGGCGTGGTGTTCGTGCACGGCGCGGGCACCGGGGCGTTCGAGGACGCGTTCGTCGAGCAGGCGGAGGCCCTGGCCGAGGCCGGCGTCGCGACGATCGTGCCGAACAAGCGCCTCGACACCTACACGGTGCGCCACCGCGACTACGTGCTGATGGCCGAGGACTACCTGCGGTCGTTCGACCTGCTGCGCGACCTCCCGGGCGTCGACCCGGACCGGGTCGGGGTGTACGCGGAGAGCGAGGGCGCCTGGATCGCGCCCGTGATGGCGGTCGACGAGCCGGACGTCGCGTTCGTGGTGCTGGTGTCCGCGCCCGTCGTGCCCGCGCGGCAGCAGGCGGCGTTCGCCGTCGACTCCTACCTGCGCAACACCGGGGTGCCGCAGCAGGTGTTCCGGGCGATCCCGCGGGCGGTCGGCATGTCGATCCCCGGCGGCGGCTTCGAGTACGCGGACTTCGACGTGGCGCCGTACCAGCGGCAGATGACCCAGCCGGTCCTGGTCGCGTACGGCACCGCCGACGCGTCCATGCCGCTCGTGCAGGGCGCCGAGCAGATCATCCGGGACGTCGCGATCGCCGGGAACACGGACTACACCGTCCGGTACTACCGCGGCGCCGACCACGGCATCCGGGTGGCCGGCGCGGTCGCCCCGGCGTTCCTGCGCGACCTGACGGGCTGGGTGCAGGGGCTCCCGGAGACGGGCTCGGTGTGGCCGCGGATCGCGGGGGACCAGCCCGAGCAGCTGTACTGGGCCGCGCCCGTGCCGCAGCCGCGCTGGCTCGGCAACGGGGACGTGCTGGTGTTCCTCGTGCTCGGCGCGGTGGGCCTGGTGGTGCTGCTGCCGCTGGCGCGCTGGGCGGCCGTGGGCGTGCAGCACCTGCGCGGGCGGGCGCCGGCGCCGGGCCGGGACCGGGTGCTGGCCCGGCGGCTCGCGCTGCTGTCCGCGGCCTCGGTCGGGACCGTGGTGGCGCTCGTCTGGTACCTCGTGGCCGTGGCGCGGCTCGCCCTCGGGTACGAGCGCAACGGCTGGATCGTGCAGGGCGGCTGGCTCGGCGTCCGGCTGCTGGGCCTCGCGGCGGTGCTCGCCGCGGCGGCCGTGGTCGTGCGGCTGCGCCGCCTGCGGCAGTCCGGCGAGCCGATGGCGCGCGGCGCGGTCGGGCACGTGGTCCTCTGGGGCACGTGCGCCGCCTGCGCGGCGCTGCTGGTCGTGCTCGCGTACTGGGGCGTGTACCAGCTGGGGATCTAGCGCTGGGTGTGCCGGGGCGCGACCGAGTACCGGCAGGATGGTGTCCGACCGACCGAGGGGAGTGCAGGTGCGCACGACGTGGGGATCCGCGTCCGACCGGGGGCGCGTGCGCGCGCTCAACGAGGACGCGCTGCTGGCCCACCCGCCGGTCTTCCTGGTCGCCGACGGCATGGGCGGGCACGAGGCGGGCGACGTCGCGAGCCGGCTCGCGGTCGAGGAGTTCGCGCGGCTCGCGGGGCTGACCGCGGTCGACCCCGCCGACCTGCACGCCTGCTTCCGGCGCGCCGCGCAGCGGATCCGCGCCACCTTCGAGCGCCGCGAGGGCGGCACGACCGTGGCCGGCGTCGCGCTCGGGGAGCACGACGGGACCGCGCACTGGCTGGTGTTCAACGTCGGCGACTCCCGCGTGTACCGCTGGGCCGACGGCGAGCTCGCGCAGCTCACCGTCGACCACTCGGTCGTCCAGGAGCTCGTGGACTCCGGGACGCTCACGCTCGCGGCGGCCGAGCGGCACCCGGAGCGGCACGTGCTCACCCGGGCGCTCGGCACCGGCGCGGACCCCGAGCCCGACTACTGGATGCTCCCCGCGCGCCCCGGCGACCGGCTGCTCGTGTGCTCCGACGGCGTGTCCGGCGAGCTGACCCCGGCGGACGTCGCCGCGGTGCTCGCCGGGACCCCCGGGGCGGGGGCGGCGGCGGCCGAGCTCGTGCGCCGCGCGGTCGAGGCCGGGGGCCGCGACAACGCCACCGCGGTCGTCGTCGAGGCGGACCCGATCGCGGACGACGGCACCGGATGGCTTGCTTTCGGGGTCGAGGGTGCCGATACGACATGGGACGAGACGGTCGACGGGGCCACCATCCCGCGACCCCGAAGCCACCAGGAGGACTCTCGGTGACCGTTCCCGAGTACACCCCGGGCGACTGGTACGCCGTCGTCGCCGGCGGAGCCGTGCTGCTGCTCGCCCCGTCGACGCCGCCGGAGGTCGTCCGCGACGTCTGGGCCAGCGCCCCCGAGCAGGGCGGCGGCCTCGGCGCGCAGCTCGACGCGCTCGTGCGCCACGGCATCGGCGAGCTGCACCCGTTCGCCGCCGTGGACCTGGCGTCCGGTGCGGTGCAGACCGCGCTGCGCGGCGACGTCGAGGTCGAGGTCGTCCGCGGCACCCGCGCGGAGGTGCTGTCCGCGCCGCGCGTCGTGTCCTGGTCCGAGCGCGCCCTGGGTGCGGCCGACGAGGTGACCGTGCGCGTCGCCGGCGCGGGCCGCGGGCCGGCGCTGCCGATCGTCGCGGGCGTCGTGCGGGCGTCGCGGGTGCGCGTGCGGCTGACCGGCGGCGAGACCCCGGCGCCGGCCGTCGAGGACAAGCCCGTCGTGCACGCGGCGCAGCCGACGCCGGTGGCGGTCGTGCCGGTCTCGGCGCCCGCCGTGCCCGCGGAGGCGCCGGCCGGGCCGGACGCGCCGCTGCCGGCGGAGGCCGCGGCCGACGCCGCCCCGGTGGCCGTCGCGGCGGCGGAGGCGGCCGAGCACGCCGAGGCCCCCGCGGAGCCGGAGCGCGCCGACGAGGCGGCCCCGGCCGAGGTGGTCGCGCCCGCCGAGGAGCCGGCGCCCGCCGAGGAGCCCCTGCCCGGGCCCGCGCGCGCCGAGGCCGAGGCCGAGGCGCCCGCCGCGGGCGAGCCGGACGAGGACGAGGCGACCCCCGCGGCGCCGTCCGCCCCGGCCGTCCCCGCGTGGGCCGCCCTGGACGCGCCGCTCGCCCCGCCGCCCGCGCCGGCCCCCGCGCCGGCCCCCGCGCCCGCGGACCGCCCCGCCGCGGCGTTCCCGCCGGCCCCGCCCGCCCCGCCGGCCGCGCCCGCCCCCCAGCCGGTCCCGGCCCTGCCCGGCCCCGCCTCGGCGGACGACCACGACGGCCTGACGATCCTCAGCGGCGAGCTCGCGTCGATCCGGCAGAACCTCCCGTCGTGGGCGGTCTCCCAGACGGGCGACTGGCCGTCGGGCGCCGTGGTGCCCACGCCCGCCCCGGGCTTCGACGCGGCTCCCGCCGGCCCGGCCGCGACCCCGGGACCGGTGCCGCGCATCGCCCTGTCCACGGGCGCCCTGGTCCCGGTCGACGGCGTCGTGCTGATCGGGCGCGCCCCCCAGCCGGAGCGCGCGCCCGAGGGCTCCGACGCGCGCCTCGTCACGGTCCCGAGCCCCGAGCAGGACATCTCCCGCACCCACGCCGAGGTCCGCCTGGAGCACGGGCGCGTGCTCGTGACGGACCTGTACTCGACCAACGGCGTCACGGTCGCGGCGGGCGGGCTGCCCCCGCGCCGGATCGCCGCGGGCGAGCCGATCGCGGTGGGGGACGGCGACCTCGTCGACCTCGGCGACGGCGTGACGTTCACGGTGGAGCCGGGTGAGTGACGCGCGCGCGTGAGGCCTCGCAGCCGCCGCACCTGCCGGGGTACGCGGTGCAGCGGCTGCTCGGCTCGGGGGGATCGGCGGACGTGTTCCTGTACGAGCAGGAGCTGCCCCGCCGTGCGGTGGCGGTCAAGGTGCTGCTCGCGAGCGTCGACGCGGCCGGCCGGGAGGCGTTCGAGCGGGAGGCGGACCTCACCGCCCGGCTGTCGCACCACCCGTCGATCGTGACGGTGTTCCAGGCGGGGGTCGCGCGCGACGGGCGACCCTTCCTGGTGATGGAGTACTGCTCGCGGCCGGGGCTCGGGCAGCGGTACCGGACCGAGCGGTTCGGCGTGCCGGAGGTGCTGCAGCTCGGCGTGCGGCTGGCGTCCGCCGTGGAGACGGCGCACCGCGCGGGGATCCTGCACCGGGACATCAAGCCGGGCAACGTGCTCACCAACGACTTCGGCCGCCCGGTGCTGTCGGACTTCGGCATCGCGGCGACCGTGGACGCCGGGGGCCCGGCCGTCGGCATGTCGATCCCGTGGGCGGCGCCGGAGCTGCTCGCGGCGCAGCCCCACGGCGACGCCCGCTCCGACGTGTACTCGCTCGCCGCGACGCTGTTCTCGGCGCTGGCGGGCCGGTCGCCGTTCGAGCGGCCGGGCGGCAGCAACGAGGCGGCCGACCTGGTCGGCCGGATCGAGCGCGGGACCCCGGTGGCGATCGCGCGCGGCGACCTGCCCGAGCGCCTCACGACCGTCCTGGCCCGGGCGATGGCCCGCGACCCGCAGCAGCGGCACCCCCGCGCCGTGGACCTCGCGCACGACCTGCGCGCGGTGGAGGCCGACCTCGGCCTGCCCCTGACCCCGCTCGACGTGCCGGATGTCCCGGGGGAGCCCGCGGGCTCCGGCGCCGGCCCGTCGGCAGAGCCGGACGCGACCCGCGTGCGGACGGTGCACGAGGTGGCGCCGGTGCCGCGCACGTCCGTCCCGGCCGGGACCCCGGTCGACGTGGGCGCCGGCGCGGAGTCGACGCGGCTGCGCCCGGTCGTCACGGTGCCCGCCACGTCCGCCCCGGCGCCCGGCCCGGCCCCGGCACCCGGCCCCGCGCCGGACGCCCCCGGCCCGCTCGTCCGCGACGTCCCCCCGGCCGCCCCGGCGTCGTCCCGCGGCCGCGTGCTCGCCGCCGTCGGCTCGGTGGTGGCCATCGCGGCGGCCGTGGTCGCCGTCGTGCTGCTCACCAACCGCCCCGACACCGACCCGGGCCCCGCGGCCGAGAGCGAGTTCCCCGGCCCGGCCGGCTCGGTCACGGCGACCGTGCCGAGCCCGGCCAACCTGGTCGGCACCCGCGAGGCGGACGGCTCGGTCGTGTTCACCTGGACCAACCCCGACGAGCAGGACGGGGACACCTACCTGTGGGGCCGGCGCACCGCGACGGGCGAGCCGGAGCTGCAGATCGTGGAGGACCGCACCGTGACGGTGCCGGCCGACGGCACGGGCGAGGTCTGCGTGGAGGTGTCGATCGTCCGCGCCGACCGCCGCGCGTCGGCGGTCCCGGCCGAGGGGTGCGTGCCGTGAGGTGGCCCTGGAGCCGCCGCCGCACCGCCTCGACCGCCGCGGTCGTCACCGTGCCGGCCGTGGTCGCGACGCTCGCGCTGGTGAACCCGGGCTTCCCGCTGGCGCAGGTGGACCTCAACGACGGCGCGGTGTGGCTGACGTCGACGAGCACGCTGCAGGTCGGGCGGTACAACGCCCAGGTCGAGGAGCTGAACGCCGGGCTCGTCGCGTCGAGCACCGACTTCGACGTGCTGCAGGACGCCGGCGACGTCCTGCTGGTCGAGCCGGGCGCGGTGTCGGTGGTCGACCCCGCGGGGGTGACGGCGGCGTCGCAGGTCACGCTGCCGGCCGGGGCCCAGGTCTCGATGGCGGGCGGCACGGTCGCGGTGGTGGACCCCGACGGCCAGGTGTGGGTCCGGACGTTCGCGGACCTGCCGCTGCTGCAGACCGCCGCCGACCCGCCCGACGCCGACGTGGGCTCCGGCGGGCTGGCCGTCGCGACGGTCACCGGCGACGCGCTCGCCGTCGAGGCCCAGACGGGCGCGGTCACGCGGCTGACCCCGGCCGACGGCGGCGGCCCGGCGACGGCGGAGGAGATCGCGGGCCTCGACGGGCCCGTGGACGCGCTGACCGCGGTCGGCGACGTCCCGGTGGGTCTGGACGGCGAGACGGTGCGCACGCCGGGCGGGTCCGCCGACCTCGGCGTCGCGCGGCCGGTGCTGCAGCAGCCGGGTCCGGCGGCCCGCACGGCCCTGGTGGCCGGCAGCACGGCGCTGCTCGAGGTCGACCTGTCGTCCGGCGCCGTGGCCGCGGAGCACGAGGCCGGCGGGTCCGGCGTGCCCGCCGCCCCGGTGCGGGTCGGGACGTGCGCGCACGCCGCCTGGCCCACCGTCGAGCGCAACTACCTGCGCCTGTGCGACGACGGCGCCCAGGAGCTGCTGAGCCTGTCCGGGGTGACCAGCACCGACACCCTGGTGTTCCGGGTGAACCGGCAGGTCGTCGCCCTGAACGAGACCGTCGACGGCCGGCTGTGGCTCCCGCTGGAGGACACCGAGCTCCGCGAGCCGGACTGGTCCGACGTCGTCCCGGAGGACGAGCCGGAGGACCAGACCGACCAGAGCGAGGGCGACCGCACGACGCAGCAGCTCGTCCCGGAGTGCTCGCCGTCGTCCGCCGCGCCGAACGCCGTCGACGACGAGTTCGGCGTCCGGCCGGGCCGCACCGTGATCCTGCCCGTGATCGACAACGACACGTCCTCGGACTGCGGCATCCTCGTCATCAGCGACGTCGACCCGCTGCCCGCGGAGTTCGGCACCCTCCAGCCCGTGTACGGCGGCCGGGCGCTCCAGCTCGCCGTGCCCGCCGGCGCGACCGGCTCCGCGTCGTTCGCGTACACGGTGAGCGACGGCCGCGGCGCGACGGCCCCGTCGACCGCGCGCGTCACCCTGACCGTCCGGGACCCCTCGATCGACGAGCCGCCCACCCAGGTGCGCACCGGCGAGATCCTGGTCGAGCAGGGCGCGACCGCGACCTACCCGGTGCTGTCGGACTTCCGCGACCCCGACGGCGACCCGCTGACCCTGGTCGGCGCGACCGCCGAGCGCGGCACCGCCCGGTTCCGCCCGGACGGCACGCTGACGTACGTCGCGGACGGCGGCGAGCTCGGCCGCACGGTCGTGCACGTCGTCGTGTCGGACGGCACCGCCATGACCGAGGGCACCGTGGACGTGGACGTCCGCGCGCCCGGCTCGAGCCCGCTGCTCATCGACCCCGTGCACGCCGTGACCTACACGGACCAGGACGTCGTGCTGGAGCCGCTGGCGGCCGTGCGCAGCCACGGTGCCGAGCCGCCCCGCCTGGCCGGCGTCGAGCAGCAGACCGGCACGACGATCACCCCCGACCTGGACGCGGGCTCGTTCACCTTCCGGGCCGCCGGCGCGGGCACCTACTACGTGTCGTTCACGGTGACCGCCGCGCCGCAGCAGGCCGTCGGCGTCGCCCGGATCGACGTCCGCGCGCGGCCCGAGCAGCCGGAGCCGCCGGTCGCGGTGCTCGACACGGCGTCGCTCCCGCAGGGCGGGCAGACCACCGTCGCCCCGCTCGCCAACGACAGCGACCCCGCCGGCAACGTGCTCCTGCTCCTGTCGGTCGACGCCCCCGACGGGCTCCGCGTGGCGGTCCGGCAGCGCGAGCTCGTGCAGATCTCGGCCGTCGGCGTCCTGACCGAGCCGGTGACGCTGCAGTACGTCGTCTCGAACGGCACCGCGACGGCCACGGGCCAGATCGTCGTCACCCCCGTGCCCGCGTCCTCCACCACGCAGCCACCCGTCGTGCCGAACGCGGTCGCGGACGTCCGCACCGGGGGCGTGGTCACGGTGCCGGTGCTGGAGAAGGCCTACGACCCGGACGGCGACGAGCTGACCCTCGCGACCGAGTTCGCCGAGCCGCTCGGCGACGGGCAGGGCCTGCTGTTCGTGGCGGGCGACGTGCTGCGGTACCAGGCGCCGAGCACCCCGATGACGGTGCGCGCGACGTTCGTCGTGCGGGACGGCACCGGGTACGAGACCGCCGCGACGCTGACGGTCCGGGTGCACGAGTCCGACGCGGAGACCAAGGCGCCGCCGCGCCCGCAGGCGCTCGTCGCGCGGGTGTTCGCGGGCGACACCGTGCGGATCCCCGTGCCGCTGGTCGGCATCGACCCGGACGGCGACGGCATCACGCTGCTCGGCGTCGCCGCCGCCGGCACCAAGGGGCGGGTGAACGAGGTCGGTGCCGACTACCTCGAGTACGAGGCGCTCCCGGGCGAGGCCGGCACCGACGAGTTCACCTACGCCGTCGAGGACTGGACGGGCCAGCGCGCCGTGGCCACCGTGCGGGTGGGCATCGCCGCGCGGCCGACCGACTCGAACCGCGTGGTGGCCCGCGACGACGCCGTCACCATCCGGCCCGGGCAGCGGGTCGAGGTGCGGGTGCTCGACAACGACACCGACGTGTCCGGCGGGACGCTGCGGCTGGCCGACGACCTCGACGTCCCGGCGGGCATCACGGCGTCCGTGCAGGGGAACCGGATCGTCGTGCAGGGCGACCAGGCCGGCGTGCTGCCGATCGGGTACACCGCGGAGAACGCCCGCGGCGCGCGGGCCGGTGCGGTGCTCAGCGTGACCGTCGACCCGGACGCCCCCGTGCTCCCGCCGGTCGCCCGCGACGTCGTCGTGCCGCCCGTCGACACGGTCGGGCGCACGAGCGTGGACGTCGACGTGCTGGCCGTCGCGCAGAACCCGAGCGGGCCGCTGGGCGACCTCGAGGTCTCCGTGCCGCGGTCCGCCGCCGACGTGGCGTCCGTCCGCGCGGACGGCACGGTCACCGTGACGCTCGGGGAGACGGCCCAGACCATCCCGTACGTGCTCACCAACACGACCGCCGAGGGCGTGCGCTCCTACGCGTTCATCTCCGTGCCGGCGCTCGGGTTCTTCCCGCCGACGGCCCGGCCCCGCGCGCCGGAGCTCCGGGTGGCGAGCGGCGAGGAGCTGACCATCCCGCTCGGCGAGCAGATCCAGGTCGCGCCGGGCCGCACCGCGCAGGTCGCCGACGCCACGCAGCTCACCGCCACCCGGTCGGACGGCTCGTCGCTGTTCGTCAACAGCACGACGGTGCGGTTCGCCCCGGCCGCCGGCTACGTCGGACCGGCGTCGATCACCGTGCCGGTCACCGACGCCACCGGCCCCGGCGACGCGACCGCGCGCACGTCGACGATCACCCTGCCGATCACGGTCTACACGCTCGACGACTACCCGCCGACCTTCGACCCGTCCGTGCTCGAGGTCGGCCCGGGCGAGGCGCCCGTCACCGTCGACCTGCTCGCGTTCACCCGCGGCGTCGAAGGCGCGTCCGGCGCCGACACGTACACCTACCAGCTCGCGTCCGACCAGCCCGCCGGGTTCACGGCCACGCTGTCCGGGACGCGGCTCAGCGTGTCCTCCGCGGTCGGCACGCCCAAGGGCACCCGCGGCACGCTGCGGATCACGCTCGGCTACGGGCGGTCGTCGACGATGGACGTGCAGGTGGAGGTCCGCGCGATCGCCAGCACCCGGCGCGTGGCCCAGGTGTCGAGCCTGGAGCTCGGCGACGGCGTGCAGGGGCGCGACCGCGTCGTGGACGTCCTGGCCGGCGCCTACAACCCGTTCCCCGAGGAGGCGCTGCGGATCGTCGGCGTCACCGTGGAGACCCCCGGCACCGGGACGGCGTCGGTCTCCGGCGGGAACGTCGTGCTGCGGCCCGCGGACGACCTCGTGGGGCAGATGGTGGTCCGGGTGCGCGTCCGGGACGCCACCGACGACCCCGCGCGGGAGGTGTCCGCGGGCATCTCGCTGCGGGTGCGCGGCAAGCCCGCGACCCCGAACGCCCCGCGGGTGGGCGAGGTCCGCGACAGCACGGTGGTGCTCTCCTGGGACGCGCCCGACCACCGCGGCGAGCCCATCACCGAGTACCGGGTCACCGCGACCCCCGGCGGGACCGTCACGCGCTGCGCGAGCACCACGTGCACGATCGCCGGGCTGACCAACGACACCGAGTACACGTTCACCGTCGCCGCGCGGAACGCGGTCGACTGGTCCGACCCCAGCCCGTCCTCCGCGCCGGCCCGGCCGGACGCGGTGCCGGACGCCCCGGCGGCGCCCCGCTGGACGGCGTTCGGCGACGGCACGCTCACCGCGGCGTGGGACGCCCCGGCGAGCAAGGGGTCGCCGGTGACGTCGTACACGCTGATGATCTCGCCCGCGCCGCCGGGCGGGCCCGCGACGGTGACGACCTCGGGCACCTCGTACACGTTCCGCGGCCTGGCCAACGGGACCGCGTACGCGCTGCAGGTGCGGGCGCACAACCGTGCGCCCGACCCGAGCGGGTGGAGCCCGACGTCGGCGACGTCGGTGCCCGCGGCCGCCCCGTCGGCGCCGGACGTCGTCGCCCAGCCGGTCGCCTCGGACGAGGGTCGGCAGATCGACGTGACGTGGACGCCGACGGCCGACAACGGCGACCCGGTGAACCGGTACCGCCTGGTCGTCACGGGCGGCCCCGGCGCGGGGACCTTCGAGATGGACGCGTCCCAGACGCGGTACTCGCTCACGGGCGCGCAGAACGGGGCCGAGTACGTGTTCCGGGTCAGCGCGCGCAACAAGGCCGGCTGGGGCCCGGAGGGGGAGGGCAAGGCGATCGCGTTCGGCGTCCCCGACACCCCCGAGGCGCCGCGGGTCGTGCGCGGGTCCACGGACGCGGCGGCCGGGCAGGGCTGGTTCGACATCGAGTGGTCGCGCGCCGGGGGCAACGGCTCGCCGGTCGTGAACTACGAGGTGAGCACGTCGGCGGGGTCGGTCAGCGTGAACGGGACGTCCGCGCGGATCTCGGGCCTGCAGGCGGGGGCCCGGGTGACCGTGGCGGTGCGCGCCTGCAACCTGCGCGGCTGCGGCGCGTTCGGTCCCGGCACGACCACCGACGCGCAGCACGTCCGCACCGCACCCGCCGCGCCGACCGGCCTCCAGGTCCAGCCCACCGAGCCGGACGCGACCGGGCGGCCCGCGAAGGCCACCCTGTCGTGGACCGCGCCGGGGGACGGCGGCGGGACCCCCGTCGAGGAGTACCAGTACGACCTGTCCGGCTGGTCCCGCCCGTCGCCGGGCGGCTCGATGGCCGCGACCAACGCCTCGGTGGCGCAGGCGTACGAGGGCGACAACCGCGAGTGGGTCACCCTGCAGGTCCGGGCGCGCAACGGGACCGGATGGAGCCCGTGGGCGTCGGTGCAGGTCCAGGTGATCTGGACCGAGCCGCAGCAGCCCGATCCGCAGGACCCGGGCACGGGCACCGACCCCGGCTCCTCCGGATGACGCCCGCGCTGCCGATCCGACAGATGTCCGCCGTACCGACAGGAGACACCCCCCGATGACCCCCGAGCAGTCCGCCTGGTTCTCCGAGACGTTCACCGCCCTGGTCGCGAACGTCTCCCGCGCCGTGCTCGGCGCCGACCGCCCCGTGCGGCTGGTGCTGACCGCGATGGTCGCCGAGGGCCACGTGCTGCTCGAGGACGCCCCGGGCACCGGCAAGACGTCGCTGGCGAAGGCCATCGCGGCGTCGGTGCAGGGCACCCACCAGCGGATCCAGTTCACCCCGGACCTGCTGCCCAGCGACGTCACGGGCGTGACGATCTGGGACCAGGGCGCGCGCACGTTCCAGTTCCACCCCGGCCCGGTCTTCACGTCGGTGCTGCTGGCGGACGAGATCAACCGCGCCTCGCCGAAGACGCAGTCCGCGCTGCTCGAGGTCATGGAGGAGGGCCACGTCACGGTCGACCGGGTCACGCACCCGGTGGGGCGGCCGTTCGTGGTGATCGCGACGCAGAACCCGATCGAGCAGGCCGGCACGTACCGGCTGCCGGAGGCGCAGCTCGACCGGTTCCTGGTCCGGACCTCCCTCGGCTACCCGGACCGCACGTCCACGGTGGAGATCCTGTCGGGGGCGCGCGACCGCACCCGGGAGCTCGGCGCGGTCGTCACCACCGCGGGCATGGTCGAGATGGCCGAGCTCGCGCAGACGGTGCACGTCGACGGGTCGGTGCTCGACTACGTCGCGCGGCTCGTCGAGGGCACCCGCGAGGACCCGCAGACCGCGCTCGGCGCGAGCGTCCGCGGCGGGCTCGCGCTGGTGCGGTGCGCCCGCGTGCAGGCCGCCGCGGCGGGGCGCGCGTACGTCATCCCGGACGACGTGAAGGACCTCGCCGTCCCCGTCCTCGCGCACCGCCTCGTGCTGGACCCCGAGGCCGACTTCCTCGGCGCCACGACCACCCAGGTGGTCGAGCGCGTCCTGTCCGCGACCCCGCCGCCGGTGGCGCGCGCGTGACCAGCACCACGGCGCGGCAGCCGGGGCGGACCGTCCGACGGTCCCGCACCCGGCTGTCCGGCGTGGGCTGGGGCACGGGGCTGCTGGGCGCGGCCGGGCTCGCCGCGGGGGCGGTGCTCGGCTGGCTCGAGCTCGCCGCGGCCGGCGCCGCGGGGGTCGTGGCGCTGCTGGTCGCCGTCGCGATGACGTGGGGCCGGCTGCCGCACGCCGTGCGGCTCGACCTCGCGGACCGGCGGGTGCGGGTGGGGGAGCGCGCGTTCGGCGGCGTGGTCGTCACCGCGCCCGAGGGCCGGCGCACCCGGGCGGTGCGCCTCGAGCTCCAGGTCGGCGAGGGCCGGGCCGAGCTGGACGTGCCGGCGCTCGCGCCGGGCGATGAGCACGAGGAGCTGTTCGCGGTCCCGACCGAGCGGCGCGCCGTCGTCACGGTCGGCCCGGTGCGCGCGGTGCGGGGCGACCCGCTCGGGCTCGCGGTGCGGCACGCCGTCACCACCGGCGCCGAGGACCTCTACGTGCACCCGCGGGTCGTCGTGCTGTCCGGCGCGGACGCCGGGCTGCTGCGCGACCTGGAGGGCGGCTCGACCCGCGACCTGTCGGACATGGACCTGGCGTTCCACGCGCTGCGCGACTACGTCGTGGGCGACGACCGCCGCTCGATCCACTGGCGGACGACCGCGCGCCGCGGCCAGCTCACCGTCAAGCAGTACGAGGACACCCGGCGCACCCAGACGGCGATCGCCCTGGCCACCGACCCGCGCGACTACGTGCGCGGCCACGACGACGCGGAGCTCGAGCTCGCGGTGAGCGTCGTGGCGTCGGTCGGCGTGCGGGTGCTGGCCGAGGAGCACCCGCTCGTCGTGCTCGCCGGGGCCGGGCGGGTGCGGACCACCGCGCGCCGCCCGTTCCTCGACGACTGCTCCGGCATCGCCGTCGGCCCGGACGGCACCGCCTCCGTGCTGCTCGGCCGCCGCGTCGCCCGCGAGGCCCCGGACGTGACGCTCGCCTTCCTGGTCACCGGCTCGGTGGTCGCCGACGCGGACCTGCGCGCCGCGGCCCGGCACGTGCCCGAGGGCACCCGCACCGTCGTCCTGTCCTGCCGCCCCGGCGCGGAGGTGCAGGTCCGCACGCAGCGCACGCTCACCCTGGCCGTCGTGGGCGCGCTCGACGACCTGCCCCGCGCCCTGCGTCTGGCGGCCGCCGGATGACCACGACGACCGTCCCCGCGCCCCCGGACGCCCCGGCGCCCCCGGGCCCGCCGCCACCCGGCCGCCGCGCGCGCCGGACCGGCGGCTCCGGCCGCCCGGCCCCCGCCCGCAGCGCGCCGCGCGGGCTGCCCCGCGGCGGCCGCGCGGTGGTGGACGTGCTGGTGCTCGCGGCCGCCGTCGCCGCCGCCCTGACCCCGCTGCTGCCGGTGTACGGCGGCGGCGTGCTGCTCGCGCCGGTGCTGGGGGGCGTGGTGCTGGGCGCGGCCGTCGGGGTGCTCGGCGCCCGGTGGTCGCCGCTCGTCGTCACGGCGGTGCTGGTGGTCGTCGGGCTGGTCGCCGGCGGACCGCTGGCGACGCCCGACGCCTCCGGCGCGCTGCCCACGCCCGCGTCGGTGCTCGCCGTGCTGCGTGGGTCGGTGCTCGGCTGGAAGGACGCCCTGACCCTGCAGCCGCCGCTCGGCGGCTCCGGGTGGCTGCTCGTGCCGCCGTACCTGCTGGCCCTCGTCGGCACGGCGGTCGCCGTGCGGCTCGCGCTCGGCTCCGGCCGGGCGGCGCCCGCGGCCGCGCTGGTGCCGCCGGTCTGCCTGACCGCCGCGGTGCTGCTCGGCACGCACGAGACCGTCGCACCCGTCGCGGTCGGCACCGCCCTGGCGGTCGTGCTGCTCGTCTGGGCCTCGTGGCGCGCCGGGCGGCTGCGCGCGCGCCGGACGGTGGCCCTGGTGGCGCTCGTCGGGGTCGCGGGCGCGGCCGGCGTGGGCGCCGGGGCCGTCGTGGCGGACCACCGCGACCGGTACGTGCTGCGCGACGCGCTGGTGCCGCCGTTCGACCCGCGCGACTACGCCAGCCCGCTGTCCGCGTTCCGCGCGTACGTGAAGGACGACGACACGGTCGAGCTGTTCACCGTCGCCGGCCTGCCCGAGGGCGCCCGGGTCCGGCTCGCGACCTTCGACCGGTTCGACGGCGTCGTGTGGAACGTGGCGGGCGACGGGTCGTCCCGGGCGTCCGGGGAGTTCCGCCGGGTCGGCGAGACCATCGGCACCCCGACGGACCCGGCCGGCGACGGCACCCCCGTCGAGGTCGAGGTCCGGGTCGAGGACCTGTCCGGCGTCTGGCTGCCGACGGTCGGCGACGCGGTCGCCGTCCGGTTCGCGGACGCGGCCGACCAGGCGCGGCTGCGGTTCAACGACGCGACCGGCGCCGCGGTGCTCACCGGGGGCCTCGCGCCCGGGCTGACGTACACGCTCGACGCGGTGCTCCCGGCCGAGCCCGACGACACCACCATCGGCGGGGCCGCGGCGAGCTCCCTCGACCTGCCCGAGCCGCAGGCCGTGCCGGACGCCGTCGCGTCGGTCGCCGCCGACGCGGTCCGCGACGCCGAGACCCCCGTGCAGGTCGCCCGGGCGCTGGAGCAGGTGCTGGCCGAGCAGGGGTTCTTCTCGCACGGCCTGACCGAGCAGGGGGACTACCCGTCGCTCTCCGGGCACGGCGCGGACCGGGTCGCGGCGCTGCTCGGCGGGGAGCTCATGGTGGGCGACGACGAGCAGTACGCCTCCGCGATGGCGCTGATGGCCCGCGACCTGGGGCTGCCCGCGCGGGTGGTCCTGGGGTTCGTGCCGGACGACGACGAGGACGCCGAGGGCGCGGGCGACGCCGCCGACGCCGACGACCCCGCCGACCCCGCCGCGCCCCGGACGGTCACGGGCGCCGACGTGCGGGCCTGGGTGGAGATCGCGTTCACCGGCTACGGCTGGGTCCCGTTCGACCCGACGCCGCCGGAGAGCCAGACCCCGCAGGACGAGACCGAGACCAGCACGGCCGACCCCGAGCCGCAGGTGGCCCAGCCCCCGCCGCCGCCCGCCGACCCGGTGGACCCGCCGGAGGACGACACCGAGCAGCCGCAGACGCAGGACTCCGCCGACGAGGCGGCCCGTCCGCTGTGGCTGACGGTCGCCCTGGGCGCCGCGGCCGGGTCCGGCATCCTGCTGGTCCTGCTCGCCCCGTTCCTGGTGATCGCGGCGCTCAAGGCCCGCCGGCGCCGGCGCCGCCGCCGCGACCCGGAGCCGCTGCGCCGCGTGGTGGGCGGCTGGCAGGAGGTGCTCGACCTCGCGACCGACCTGCGCCGCGACGTCGACCCCGTGGCGACCCGGCGCGAGGGTGCCCGCGCGCTCGACCTCGCGTTCGCCGGCGCGGTCCCGGCGGGGGCGTCCGGCCCGGCGCCGGCCGCGGTCGAGGCCGGCGCCGCCGTCGTGGCGCTGGCCGAGCGGGCGGACGCCGCCGTGTTCGGGCCCGCGGCGCCCACGGCGAGCGAGGCCCGCGACTACTGGGCGCAGGTCGACCGGGCGCTGGCCCGGATGCGCGCGGCCACCCCCCGCAAGCAGCGCTGGCGGGGCCGGATCACCACCCGGTCGCTGCGCCGCACCCGGCGCGCGGCCCGACGAGAACGAGCAGCACGACGAGGAGCACGGCGATGAGCAGCACGACCGGAGGCACGTACGGGGCGCCCCCGGCACCGGTGGGACGACGCGTCGGCGCCTGGCTGCTCGACGGCCTGCTCACGGGGCTGTGCGCGGCGCCGCTGCTGCTGGCGACCGTCCCCGCCCGGCTCGCCGCGCTCCGCGACCCGGGCGCGGTCGCCGCGACGCCGTCGCCGGTGCTGCTCGCGGCCGGGGCGGTGCTGCTGCTGGCGTGGGCCGGCGTGCAGTGGGTGTGCCAGGGCACGCGCGGCTGGACCGTCGGGCGGCGGGTGCTCGGCCTGCGCACCCTCGACGTGCGCACCGGCCGGCCGATCGGCCTCGGGCGGGCGCTGGTGCGGGCGCTCGTCGTCGCGGCCGGCGCGCTGGCCTGCGGCGTCGGGCAGCTCCTCGTGCTGCTGTCCCCGCTGTTCGACGGCACCGGCCGGCGTCGCGGCTGGCACGACCGGGTCGCCGAGGCGATCGTCGTCGACGTCCGCGGCCGGCCCGCCGCGCGCCGGGTGGTCGCGGCCGCGGGCGCGGTCCCCGTCCCGCCGGACCGGCTCGCCGCCGCTGTGCCGCACCCCGCGCCGCCCGCGCCGGCGGAGGCCGACGCGGCCGAGGCCGCCCGGGCCGCCCGGGCCGACCGGGCCGACCCGGCCGAGCCGCACCGGACCCGCTGGACCGCGCTCGCCGCGGAGCGGCAGCTGGACGGCCCCGGCCTGGTCCTGCCTCCGCTCGCCGCGCCCGGGCTCGGGCCGGATCTCGACACCCGGCAGCTGCCGCGGGTGGCCTCGGCCGCCCCGCCGCCGGGCGCCGTGCCGGGGCCCGTCGTGCCGCAGCCGCCCGCGGGGCAGGTGTGGCCCGTCGCCCCCGTCCTCGACGGCGGGACCCCCGGCGCGCCGGGCCGCGGCCGGCACGCGGTGAGCCCGGAGCCGCCGCTGCCCCCGGCGGCCCCGGCACCCGCGCCCCTGCCCGTGTGGTCGCCTCCGGCCGCGTCGCCGCCCGTGCCGTCCCCGCCCGACGACCTCCCGCCCCTGCCCCCGGCGATGTTCCCGGCGCCCGACCCCCTCCCGGCGGGGGACCCGTCGTGGGCCGTGCGGCTGCCCGACGGGTCCGTGCTGCCCCTCGACGTCCCGCTGCTCGTCGGCCGGAACCCCGACCCGCTGCCGGGCGTGCGGCCCGTGCCGGTCGCCGACCCGGGCCGGTCGGTGTCCAAGACGCACCTCATGGTCGGGGTGGACGAGCACGGCGCCTGGGTCGTGGACCGCGGGTCCACCAACGGCACGCTCGTCACGCTCGCGGACGGCCAGCGCATCGTCTGCCTGCCCGACCGGCGGGTGCGCCTGACCGACGGGTCGCTCGTCGCGTTCGGCGACCTCTCGCTGTCCGTGGGGGTCCGCGCATAAAGTGACGCATGGGCCGTTCGCGGTCTCGTGCGACGATGCAGGACGTCGAGCTGGTCGACGTCGCTGACCGGTCGAGCGCGCCCGCCGCCGTCGCGCCGCCGGCGTCGCACCGCCCCGCACCGCACCCGCACCGCCGCCGCTGGACGATCGTCCTCGTCACGGTCGCGCTCGTCCTCGCGGGCGTCGTGACCGTCGGCCGTGCCGCGTCGCGGGACGTCGCCCGGCCGCAGGTCGCCGCCGGGATGCTCGCGCCCCTGGCCGGCCCGCCCTGGTCGCGCTGGAGCGCCGAGGTGCCGCGCGGCGACGACGTGCTCGCCGCGACCGGCGTGCTGGTGACCTCGGCGGTCCGGCAGGGCCGGTTCCAGGTCACCGCCTGGGACGTCGACACCGGGGAGCGCCGGTGGCAGCGCGACCTCGGCCCGGTCGCCGGGACCCGCCCGCTGACGGGCTGCCCGCACGACGACGACGGCGTCGGGGACCTGGTCGTGTGCGTGGTGGAGCCGCCCGTGGTGCCGACCGACCCGGCGAACCCGAGCACGGTGCCGTTCCCCGCGCCGGACGAGCGGTGGGCCCGGGTGTCCGCGATCGACGCGACGACGGGGGAGGAGCGCGGCACCTGGACGCTCGTCGGGCGGCTCGCCGCGGTCGAGCGGATCGGCGACGACGTCGTGGTGCTGACCGTCGGCCCGGACGGGCACGCGCGCGTCGCCCGGTACTCGGCGGACGGCGGGCACCTGCGCTGGTGGCACCGGGGCGGCGACCGGATCCGGCTGCGCGAGGGCATCGTCTCCGGCTCGGAGCTGCGGGTGAACGACGCGTTCGTGCTGGTGCAGGGCTGGTCCGCGACGGTGCTCGATGCGGACGACGGCACGGAGATCGCCGGCTCGCCGCCGTCCTGGTTCGTCATCGGCGCGCTGCAGGACGAGCTGTTCGGGACGTGGTCCAGCGGCGAGGGCGGGGCGGTCCGAGACCGCCACGGCCGCGAGCTGTTCCGGACGGACGCCCTGTTCCCGGCGCTCACGGCGACCGACCGCGAGCCGTCCGACGTGCTCGTGATGGACGAGGGCGGGGAGCTGGTCGGCCGGCTGCTGCCCGGCGGCGGCGAGCTGTGGCGGGTCGAGACGTACCGGGCCGCACGCCTGCAGGCCGGGGGACGGCTGGTGCTGCTGGGGGTGGACGGCTACCAGGTGGTGGACGTGCGCAGCGGCGAGCTCGCGTGGGAGACCCCGGGGCGGGTGCTGATGTGGTGGGCCCCGCTCACGGACGGCACGGTCGTGCTCGGCGCGGGGCGGACCGGCGACGGCGCCCCGACGGTCGAGGCGCGGCGGCTGTCGGACGGTGCGCTGGAGTGGGCCCTGCCGCTGCCGGACGGCGTCCGGTCGGTGACCTCGGTCGGCGGGCACCTGGTGCTGCGGACGCGGGACGAGCTGATCCTCTACGGCTGAGGCGTCCGCATGCTGAGCGGTTGCGGTCCGCCGGACGGTGCGGAGTACAGTGATCGGGTGCTCCTGCAGCGGAACGTCCTTCTTCGCCGCCGCGACGAGGCCTTCTAGGCCGGATCCTCGTCGCGGAGTTCGGTGTGCCGGTCGACTGACACAGCCACCCGCGAGCGAAGGACCCCGATGAGCTACCACGACCGCACCGCCCAGCAGCCCTCCGGCATGCCGGTGCACAAGTACCGCCCGTTCGCCGAGCAGATCCGCGTCGACCTGCCCGACCGCACGTGGCCGACGAAGCAGATCACGACGGCCCCGCGCTGGTGCGCGGTCGACCTGCGCGACGGCAACCAGGCCCTGATCGAGCCGATGAACGCCGCCCGCAAGCTGGCGATGTTCGAGCTGCTGGTCCAGATGGGCTACAAGGAGATCGAGGTCGGCTTCCCGTCCGCCTCGCAGACCGACTTCGACTTCGTCCGGATGCTGATCGAGGAGGACCGCATCCCCGACGACGTCGTCATCCAGGTCCTGACGCAGTCCCGCGAGCACCTGATCGAGCGGACGTACGAGGCCATCGCCGGCGCGAAGCAGGCCATCGTGCACCTGTACAACTCGACGTCGGTGCTGCAGCGCGAGGTCGTGTTCCGCTCCGACGAGGACGGCATCGTCGACATCGCCGTCTCCGGCGCCCGGCTGTGCAAGAAGTACGAGGAGAGCGTCCCCGACACCGAGGTGTTCTACGAGTACAGCCCCGAGTCGTACACCGGGACCGAGCTGGAGTTCGCGGTCCGGATCTGCAACGCGGTGCTGGACGTGTTCGAGCCCACCGCGGACCGCCCCGTGATCATCAACCTGCCCGCGACCGTCGAGATGGCCACCCCGAACGTCTACGCCGACTCCATCGAGTGGATGGGCCGTCACCTGCGGTTCCGCGAGCACGTCGTGCTGTCGCTGCACCCGCACAACGACCGCGGCACCGCCGTCGCCGCCGCCGAGCTCGGCTACCTGGCCGGCGCGGACCGCATCGAGGGCTGCCTGTTCGGCAACGGCGAGCGCACCGGGAACGTCTGCCTGGTGACGCTGGGCATGAACCTGTTCAGCCAGGGCATCGACCCGCAGATCGACTTCAGCGACATCGACCACATCCGGCGCACCGTCGAGCACTGCAACCAGATGCCGGTCCCCGAGCGGCACCCGTACGGCGGCGACCTGGTGTTCACGGCGTTCTCCGGGTCGCACCAGGACGCCATCAAGAAGGGCCTGGACGCGATGGCCGTGCACGCCGAGGCCGAGGGCGTCGGGGTCGACGACATCGTCTGGGCCGTGCCGTACCTGCCGATCGACCCGAAGGACCTGGGCCGCTCGTACGAGGCGATCATCCGGGTCAACTCGCAGTCCGGGAAGGGCGGCATCAGCTACCTGATGAAGTCCGAGCGCGACCTGGACCTGCCGCGCCGGCTGCAGATCGAGTTCTCCCAGGTCGTGCAGCGGTACACCGACGCGAACGGCGCCGAGGTCACCGCGGACGAGCTGTGGCGGATCTTCACCGACGAGTACCTGCCCGTCGAGCCGGGGTCGGACCTCGCGCCGTGGGGGCGGTTCTCCCTGCGCGGCACGCGGGCGACCAGCGGCGAGGACGGCCCGGACACCCTCACGGTGGACCTCGTCGACGGCGGCACCGAGCGCACCGTCGAGGCCGCGGGCAACGGGCCGATCGCGGCGTTCGTCGCGGCGCTCGGCCAGGTCGGCGTCCGGGTGCAGGTCCTCGACTACGCCGAGCACGCGCTGTCCGCCGGCGGGGACGCCACGGCCGCCGCGTACGTCGAGTGCGCGGTGGGCGACCAGACCCTCTGGGGCGTCGGCATCGACCCGTCGATCACGACCGCCTCGCTCAAGGCGATCATCTCCGCGGTGAACCGCGCCGAGCGCTGACCGCACCGCGCGGGCGCCCGGAGCGCCCGCGCCCCCGGACCGGGCCGGCACCACCCCCGCCGGCCCCCGCGACCGGCCCCGGCGCGCCCGCGCACACCCCTGGCGCGGCGCCGGGGCCGGGCGTTCCCGTGCGTGCGGAGGGGAGGCCCGGCTCGCTGACGGTGAACGGTGCGGCGTCGCCGCGCGCGACGGGGGACAATGGGCGACGTGAGCCTCTACCGCGACGAGGCGATCGTGCTGCGCACCCACAAGCTCGGGGAGGCGGACCGGATCGTCACCCTGCTGAGCCGCACCCACGGCAAGGTGCGCGCGGTCGCGAAGGGCGTCCGGCGCACCACGTCCCGGTTCGGGTCCCGGCTCGAGCCGTTCATGCACATCGACCTGCAGCTGAGCACCGGCCGGAACCTCGACGTCGTGACCCAGGTCGAGACGCTCGGCGCGTACGGCCGCCCGGTCTGCGAGGACTACGCCCTGTACACCGCGGGCACCGTCATGCTCGAGACCGCCGAGCGGCTGGTCGAGGCGGAGCACGAGCCCGCGCTGCAGCAGTACTGGCTGCTGGTCGGGGCCGTCCGGTCGCTGGCGACCCGGGAGCACGCGCCGGGGCTGGTGCTCGACTCCTACCTGCTGCGCGCGCTCGCGATCGCGGGCTGGGCGCCGTCGTTCACCGACTGCGCCCGCTGCGGGCGCCCCGGGCCGCACCACTCGTTCGCCGTCGCGCAGGGCGGCGCGGTGTGCCTGTCCTGCCGCCCGCCGGGCGCGACCGCACCCGCGCCCGAGACGCTGGGCCTGCTGGCCGCGCTGCTCGTGGGGGACTGGGCCGTCGCGGACGCCTCCGCGGAGCGGCACCGCCGGGAGGGCAACGGGCTGGTGTCCGCGTACTCGCAGTTCCACCTCGAGCGCACGCTGCGCTCGCTGCCGATGGTCGAGAGGATCTGATGCCGGTTCCGCCGCCCCCGCACCCGAGCGGGGCCCGCCCGCCCGTGCTGCCGAAGGAGCTCGTCCCGAAGCACGTCGCGATCGTCATGGACGGCAACGGCCGCTGGGCGAACGCGCGGGGCCTGCCCCGGACCGCCGGGCACGCCGCGGGTGAGGCGTCGCTCCTCGACGTCGTGGCCGGCGCGATCGAGGTCGGCGTCCAGCACGTCTCCGCGTACGCGTTCTCGACCGAGAACTGGACGCGCTCGCCCGAGGAGGTGCGGTTCCTCATGGGGTTCAACCGGGACGTGCTGCGCCGGCGGCGGGACCTCATGGACTCCTGGGGCGTGCGGGTGCGCTGGGCCGGGCGGCGGCCGCGGCTGTGGCGGTCGGTGATCTCGGAGCTCGAGGAGGCCGAGCGGCAGACGCGCGGCAACACCACCTGCACGCTGACGATGTGCGTGAACTACGGCGGCCGGGCGGAGATCGCCGACGCGGCGCGGGCGATCGCGCAGGACGTCGCGGCGGGCCGGCTCCGCGCCGACAAGGTCACCGAGAAGACCGTCCAGCGCTACCTGGACGAGCCGGACCTGCCGGACGTCGACCTGTTCCTGCGGTCGTCGGGGGAGCAGCGGACCTCGAACTTCATGATCTGGCAGGCGGCGTACGCCGAGCTGGTGTTCCTCGACGAGCCCTGGCCCGACGTGGACCGCCGGCACCTGTGGCGCGCGATCGAGACCTACGCCCGTCGCGACCGCCGCTACGGCGGTGCGGTGGACCAGCCCGCTCGGTCCTGACCTCCGCGAGATGTCCGGTGGATTCCGGGCACCCGAGGCGGTGCGCGGGCCTAGGTTGGCGGCATGAGCGCGATGACCGTGGGCATGATCACCTTCGACACGACGGACGCGGCCGGCCTGGCGGACTGGTGGGCCCGGCACACCGGCGGCACGGTGCGGGACGACTCGGGCGGCTGGTTCGTCATGGTGACGCAGCCGGCCGGGCCCACGCTGGCGTTCCAGCGGGTGCCGGACCCGACGCCGGGCAAGAACCGGGTGCACCTGGACGTGCACGTCCCGGACCGGCACGCCACGGCGGCGGAGCTCGTCGCGGACGGGGCGACGCTGGTGGCCGAGCGCGCCGAGCACGGGTTCGCGTGGACGGTGCTGGCCGACCCGGACGGGAACCAGTTCTGCGTGGCGCAGCAGGACGGCGCCTGAGCAGGCGTCAGGCCCCGGGCGCGCGGTCGGTGAGCACCGGCGCGCGCCCGGACGGCGCGGTGCCTCCGGCGGCGGTGCCGGGACCGGGGCCGGCACCGGGGCGCGCACGGCGGCGGCGCAGCACGACCACCCCGACCGCCGCGAGCAGCACGACCGCGCCCGCCAGCGCCCAGGGCGACGTGGCCGCCAGCCCGACGGCGCCCCACACGACGCCCAGCCCGACGGTGCCCCAGATCGCGGCCCACGCCACGCTGCCGGGGACGGACGCGGCGGTGAACCGCAGGTACGGCATCCGCAGCAGCCCGGCACCGACGAACACGGCGGTCTGCACGCCGACGGTCACGTAGGCGAAGGTCACGCCGAGCGGACCCCAGCGGTGCACGAGCGCGAGACCCCGGCGCGCGGCCGGGGTGCGCAGCAGGCGCCGGGCCCGCGCGCGCAGGGCGGCGGCGCGCCCGGGGTCGTCGGGCGCCCGGGGCGCGGCGGCGGCCGGCTCCGTCGCCCCGGGGGGCAGCCCGAGGTCCGCGAGGTGCGCGGCGCCCTGGTGCACGCCCCGGCCGAGCCAGTAGAACAGGTGCGACCGGGCCATGACGATGACGAAGAGCGCGGCGAACACGAACCACATCGGACGCCCGGCCATGCCGTACGCCGCCGCCACGTCGGTCATCGGACGAGTCTACGGCCCGCCCGGCGGGCGCCCCGGCGCGCGGATGGGACCTCGGTCCCGGTCGGGGCACGGGGGAGCGCGTGCTAGTGTCCTCGCCGAACCTGAGTTGTTCACCAGGGTTGTTACCCGCCGTCGTCGCGGGGCAAGACCTGAGCCGCAGAGATGCGACTCGGGTCTTTTTTTGTGCCCGGACGCCGGTGGACCGTTTCCTACGAGGGAGTACCGGATGACGTCCGCGACGACGCGCGACAGGGCCGAGGAGATCATCGCGGCGGTCGGAGGACCGTCGAACGTCCTCAGCCTCACCCACTGCGCCACCCGGCTGCGTTTCGAGCTGCGCGACGCCTCCGTGGTCGACCAGAAGGCCGTGGAGCAGATCCCCGGCGTGATGGGCGCGGTGCCGCAGTCCGGCGACCGCTACCAGGTCGTCATCGGGGGCGCGGTGCAGACCGTGTTCACCCAGATCATGCACCTTCCCGCGATGGCGTCGGTCGGCGCCGGCCGGCAGTCCGACGCGGACGTCAAGGCGGCGGCTCGCGCGAAGGGCCGCGGGCGGGTCGCGTGGCTGGACGCGGTGTTCGAGTACCTGTCGGACTCGTTCCGGCCGCTGCTCGGCGTGCTGCTCGGCGCGTCGCTGATCATCGCGTTCGCCGCCGTGCTCGACGCGCTCGGGGTCGTGGACTTCCGGGCGGCGGACAAGCCGGCGACCTGGGTGTTCGTCGACGCGATGTGGCGGGCGGTGTTCTACTTCCTGCCGATCATGGTCGCGTACAACGCGGCGAAGAAGCTGCAGGTCGACCCCTGGCTCGGCGCCACGGTGATGGCCGCGGTCATGACGCCGGACTTCCTCAGCCTGACGTCGGCGGCCTCGACGGTGTGCACGACGAACGACACCCTCGGCACCACCGCCTGCGTCGCGGACGTGTTCAATCTCCCGATGCAGCTCAACGACTACGGCGGCCAGGTGTTCGTGCCGCTGATCATGGTCGCGGTGCTGGCGCCGCTGTACCGGGCGCTGAAGCGGGTGTTCCCGGAGAACATCCAGATGGTCTTCGTGCCGTTCCTGTCGATGGTCGTCATGATCCCGGTGACCGCGTTCCTGCTCGGCCCGCTGGGGATCTGGCTCGGCACCGGTCTGGGCGACGGCCTGGCGTGGCTGAACGGCAACGCCCCGATCGTGTTCGCGATCGTCATCCCGCTCATCTACCCGTTCCTGGTGCCGCTCGGCCTGCACTGGCCGCTGAACGCGCTGATGCTCGTCAACCTCAACACCCTCGGGTACGACTTCATCCAGGGCCCGATGGGCGCGTGGAACTTCGCGTGCTTCGGCGCGACCGCGGGCGTCCTCGTGCTGGCGGTGCGCGACAAGGACAACCAGATGCGGCAGACGGCGACCGGCGCGCTCGCGGCGGGCCTGCTGGGCGGCATCTCCGAGCCGTCGCTGTACGGCATCCACCTGCGGTTCAAGCGGATCTACCCGCGGATGCTCGTCGGCTGCCTCGTGGGCGGGCTCATCATCGGGCTGCTCGGCGGCGTCGACACGCAGGCGTTCGCCTTCACGTCGCTGCTGACCATCCCGGTGTTCGACCCGATCCCCGTGTACGTGATCGCGGTGGCGGCGGCGTTCGTCGTGTCGATGGTGCTGGTCATCGTGTCGGACTACCGCACGCCGGAGCAGCGGGCCGAGGCGCTCGCCGAGCGCGCGCAGACGGAGGCCGACCTCGCGCTCGAGGCGTCCGCCGCCCCGGTGGAGCCGGCCGAGCCCGGCCCGGCCCCGGCTCCCGCCACCCCGACCTCGGTCGTCGCCGCCCCGGTCGCCGGCCGGCTCGTGCCCCTGGCCGAGGTCGCGGACCCGGTGTTCTCGTCGCTGGCCCTCGGCGAGGGCGTCGGTGTCGTCCCGTCCGCGGGCGAGGTCGTGGCCCCGGTCGCGGGCGAGCTCGTCACGGTGGCCGACACGGGTCACGCGTTCGGCATCCGGACGGCCGACGGGGTCGAGGTGCTGGTGCACGTCGGCATCGACACGGTCCGCATGGCGGGGGACGGCTTCACCGTCGCCGTCGCGAAGGGCCAGCACGTCGCCGCGGGCGACCGGCTCGGGACCGTGGACCTCGACGCCGTGCGCGCGGCCGGCTTCGACACCACGACGGTCGTCACCGTGCTCAACTCCCGGACCCTGACGGGGGTCACCCCGCGTCCGGCGGGTACCGTCGTGCCGGGCGACGCCGTCATCGACGTCGAGCCCTGACCGTCGCGGCGCAGCCGCCGGCGGACGACGCGGCGAGGCGGGCCCTGCGGGGCGCGTCCCGCCGCGTCGTCCGCCCGGCCGCACCCGCCCGGGCCTGAGGAGGAGGGACGCCGTGGACGTCCTGCGCGTGTTCAACAACAACCTGGTCCTCGCGCGCGACGAGTCGGGCGTCGAGGTGATCCTCACGGGCCGGGGGCTCGGCTTCCAGGCGAAGCCGGGCGACCTGGTGGCGCGGGACCGGATCGTGCGCGTGTTCCGGCCCGACGACGGCCGGGACCCCGACCACCTTGCGGGACTGCTCGCGGGGATCCCGCCGGAGCACGTGCAGCTGGTCGGCGACGCGCTGGCCGAGGTCGGGCTCGAGCGGCTCGCCGCCAAGCCGGCGCTGGTCGTGGCGATGGCCGACCACCTCGGGTTCGCCCTGCGGCGCGCCGCCGAGGGGCAGACGGTCGAGTACCCGCTGCTGGGAGAGGTGACGAACCTCTACGCCGAGGAGTACGCCCAGGCGACGGCCCTGCTCGCGGCGGTGAACGCGCGCGTCCCGGCGCCGCTGCCGCCCGAGGAGGCGGTCGCCCTGGCGCTGCACCTGGTGAACGCCGGGTTCGCGACCGGCGACCTGTCGGCCAGCTACACGATGACGGGCCTGATCCAGCAGTTCCTCGACGTGGTCGCCGGGGCGCACGGGGTCGTGCTCGAGCCCGGGAGCGTCAGCGTGGGGCGGTTCATCACCCACCTGCGCTACCTGTTCGTGCGGATCTCCCAGCGCCGGCAGCTCGACGACCAGCGGCACTCCGCGGTCGGCGAGGCGGTCCGGCGGACCTACCCCGAGGCGTCGGGGACGGCCGACCGGCTCGCCCGGCTGGTCGCGCTCCGGCTGCAGGCGGAGCTGACGCCGGACGAGGTGTCGTACCTCGCGATGCACGTGGCGCGCATCGTGCAGGACGCGCAGGCCGACGACCCGGCCTGACGCGCGCGCAGGGGCGGGGGCGGGGTCAGGCCCCGCGGGTGCCCGCCAGGTCCACGTCGTCCGGGAGCTCCGGGTGCGGGTCGTGCGGGGCTTGGCCGGCGCGGCGGTGGGCGAACAGGGGACGGGTGACCGCGGCCAGCGCGTACAGGGCGATCGCCAGCAGCACGATCGTCGCGCCCGGCGGGATGTCCTCCCAGTAGGTGATGGACAGCCCGACGACGCTGACGCCGACGCCGATCCCGCTGGCCACCGCCATCGTGCGGGCGAACGACCCGGCCAGCAGCTGGGCGACCGCGACGGGCACGATCATCAGCGCCGACACGAGCAGCAGCCCGACGACGCGCATCGCGATGGTCACCGTCAGGGCGGACATCGTGGCGACGACCATGTTCAGCGCGGTCACCGGCAGGCCGGACCCGCGGGCGAACTCCTCGTCGTGGCTCACCGCGAACAGCACGTGCCGCAGCCCGATGCCGACCGCGAGCACGCCGACGGCCAGGCCGACGGTCCACCACAGGTCGCCGGTGGAGACCGTTGAGATCGAGCCGAACAGGTACGACACGAGGTTGGCGTTGGTGCCGCCGGCGAGCTTGATGAGCAGCACGCCGCCGGCGATGCCGCCGTAGAACATCAGCGCGAGCGCGAGGTCGCCGGACGTGCGCCCGCGGGCCCGCACCCACTCGATGACGACGGAGCCGATGACGGCGGCGACGACCGCGCCGGGGACGGCCAGCGTGTCCTGCGGGACCAGCCCGGCCCAGGTGCCGACGAGCCAGCCGAGCGCGACGCCGGTGAGGGCGACGTGCCCGATGCCGTCGCCCATGAGCGCGAGCCGGCGCTGCACGAGGAACGTGCCGACGACGGGCGCGGCCGCGCCGACCAGGACGGCGGCGAGCAGCGCGCGCTGCATCAGCGGCGAGGACAGCATGGCCCCGAGGGTCTCGAACCAGGTCACGGGAGGACCTCCATCGACAGCCCGGTGGAGCCCGTCTCGGGCGGCGGCGGGTCGGCGTGCGGGTGGGTGTGCTCGTGCTCCGGGCCGGCGTGCTCGCCGCGCGCGGAGGGTGGCGGGCCGTCGTACACGACGCGGCCGTGCCGCAGGGCGACGGCCCGGTCGATCAGGCCCGCGAACGAGCCGAGCTCGTGCAGGATCACCAGGACGGTCCCGCCGGCCTCCTGCAGCCGGCGGACGGTGGCGACGAACGTCTCCTGCGTCGGCAGGTCGATGCCGGAGGTCGGCTCGTCCAGCACGAGCAGGTCGGGGTCCCGGACGAGCGCCCGGGCGATGAGCACCCGCTGCTGCTGCCCGCCGGACATCTGCAGCACGGACCGGCGGGCGTGCGCCGCCATGCCGACCTCCTCCAGCGCGGCCAGCGCGCGGTGCCGGGCGTCGCGCGGCGGGCGGATCCGGCGGCCGTGCACGAGGCCGGACACCACCACCTCGAGGGCGGTCGCCGGGACCCCGCCGCCGACCGGGAGCCGCTGCGGCACGTAGCCGATGCGCTCCCACGGCACGCCGTTGCCGAGCGCCCCGCCGAGCAGGTGCACCTCGCCGGCGGTGCGCGGGACGATGCCGAGCAGGGCCCGGACCAGCGTGGACTTGCCGGAGCCGTTCGCCCCGAGCAGGGCCACGACCTCGCCGCGCTCCACCCGCAGGTCGACGCCGGACAGGATCTGGTGGCCGCCGAGCGTCACGTCGACGCCCGCGGCGAGCACGGCGGGCCGGGTGTCGCTCATGCGCACCCCAGGGCCGTGCGCAGCGTCTCCAGGTTGGCCCGGGCGACGGAGACGTAGTCCTGCGTGTCGTCGGTGAGCCCCTCGAGCGGGTCCAGGACGGCGGTGTCGACGCCCAGCTCGTCCGCGAGGGTCTCGGCGACCTTCGGGCTGGCGAGCGTCTCGAAGAAGAGGGTGCCCACGCCCTCGTCCTGCACGATCCGGCCGACCTCGGCGAGCCGGGCGGGGGAGGGCTCGCCCTCGGGGTCGATGCCGGAGATGCCGACCTGCTCGAGGTCGTAGCGCTCGGCGAGGTAGGAGAACGCCTCGTGCGTCGTGACGATGGTGCGCGACCCGCAGGTCGCGAGCCCGGTCGTGTACTCCTCGTCCAGGTCGGCCATCTGCTGGGCGAACGCCGCGGCACCGGCCGCGTAGTCGTCGGCGTGGTCGGGGTCGATGGCGGACAGCTGCGCCGCCACCTCCTCGGCGACCGGGGGCAGCAGGGTGGGGTCGAGCCAGAAGTGCGGGTCGAGGGAGCCGTGCCCGTGCCCGTCCTCCTCGGCGTGCTCCTCCCCGTCGTCGTCATGGGCCGCCTCGTGCAGCGTCGTCGCGTCCGCGGCGTCCACGACGTGCGCCGGCGGGTTCGCGTCGACCGCGTCGTCCACGGACGGCTGGAAGTCGGACAGGTACACCACCAGGTCGGCGCGGCCCACCTCGTCCACCTGCGCGGGGGAGAGCTCGAGGTCGTGCGGCTCGGCCCCGGGCGGGGTCAGCGTCCCGACGTCGACCAGGTCGCCGCCGACCTGCTCCGCCACGTACTGCAGCGGGTAGAACGAGGCCAGCACGCTCACGCCGCCGCCGTCGCCGGACCCCCCGGAGCCGCCGGACCCGTCGGGGGAGCAGGCGGACAGGGCGAGCGCGGCGACGAGGACCGCGGGGACGGCGGGGAGCGCGAGGGCGCGACGGCGGGGGGACATGAGAGCCATTCTCGACCTGTTGAGAACGAGAGTCAAAACCGGGGGTCGGGCGGCGGGCCGGAGCCGCGCGACGCCCGGTAGCCTGGGCGGCGATCCGTCTCCGCGCGCGCCACCCAGGCGCGTGCCCACCCCCGCACCAGGAGCACTCACCGTGGCAGCACCCTCCCGTCTCGACTCCGTCGTCTCCCTCGCCAAGCGGCGCGGCTTCGTCTTCCAGAGCGGGGAGATCTACGGCGGTTCCCGCTCCGCGTGGGACTACGGGCCGCTCGGCGTCGAGCTCAAGGAGAACATCAAGAAGCAGTGGTGGCGCACCGTCGTGCAGGGCCGCGACGACGTCGTCGGCCTCGACTCCGCGGTGATCCTGCCGCGCCAGGTGTGGGTCGCCTCCGGCCACGTCGGCGTCTTCACCGACCCGCTGACCGAGTGCCTCTCCTGCCACAAGCGGTTCCGCGAGGACCAGATGCTCGAGGAGTTCGAGGAGAAGAAGGGCCGCGCGCCCGAGGGCGGTCTCGCCGAGATCGCCTGCCCGAACTGCGGCACCCGCGGCCAGTGGACCGAGCCCCGCGACTTCAACATGATGCTCAAGACGTACCTCGGCCCCGTCGAGGACGAGTCCGGCCTGCACTACCTGCGGCCCGAGACCGCGCAGGGCATCTTCGTGAACTTCGCGAACGTGCTGACCACCGCGCGCAAGAAGCCGCCGTTCGGCATCGGCCAGATCGGCAAGTCGTTCCGCAACGAGATCACCCCCGGCAACTTCATCTTCCGGACCCGCGAGTTCGAGCAGATGGAGATGGAGTTCTTCGTCGAGCCCGGCACGGACGAGACCTGGCACCAGTACTGGATCGACGCCCGCACCGACTGGTACGTCGACCTGGGCATCTCGCGCGAGAACCTGCGGCACTACGAGCACCCGGCCGAGAAGCTGTCGCACTACTCCAAGCGGACCGTGGACATCGAGTACCGGTTCGGCTTCAGCGGCTCGGAGTGGGGCGAGCTCGAGGGCATCGCGAACCGCACCGACTTCGACCTGACCACGCACACGAAGCACTCGGGCCAGGACCTGTCGTACTTCGACCAGACGAAGGACGAGCGCTGGGTGCCCTACGTCATCGAGCCGGCTGCGGGCCTGACCCGGTCGCTCATGGCGTTCCTCGTCGAGTCGTACACCGAGGACGAGGCCCCGAACGCGAAGGGCGGCGTCGACAAGCGCACCGTCCTGCGCCTGGACCCGCGCCTGGCCCCGGTCAAGGCCGCCGTGCTGCCGCTGTCCCGCAACGAGGCCCTGTCCCCGAAGGCCCGGGACCTCGCCGCCGAGCTCCGGAAGTCGTGGAACGTCGACTTCGACGACGCGGGGGCCATCGGCCGCCGGTACCGCCGCCAGGACGAGATCGGCACGCCCTTCTGCATCACGGTGGACTTCGACACGCTCGAGGACCAGGCCGTCACCATCCGGCACCGCGACGACATGACGCAGGAGCGGGTCGCGCTCGACCAGGTGACCGGCTACCTCGCGCAGCGCCTCGTCGGGGCCTGACCGCTGACCCAGCACACGCACGCGCACGGCGCGGGTGACGTCCCCGACCTCCCGGTCGGGCGGCCCGCCCGCGCCGTCGTCGTCGCGCTGCTGGTGGCCGCGGCGGTCGTGACGCTCGCCGGCCTCGCGTGGCTGTGGCCGGGGTCCGGGGACCGGCCGGTGCTGCAGACGACGCCCGAGGGGTCGTCGTACCAGGTCGTGACCGTCACGGACGCCGACCTGCTGGCCGACGCCGAGGCCGGCCCGGCCCTGCTCGCCGAGACCGCGGACGGCGACCCCGTCACCGTCCAGATCGCGCCGGAGTACCTCGACGTCGTGGCCGCGGGGGACCGCATCCGGGTGCTCACCCTGCCGCAGGCGACCGGCGGGGCGCCGTACGTGTTCGTCGACCTGGTGCGCGGGCCCCCGATGGCCCTGCTCGCGGCGGTGCTCGTCGTGCTGGTGCTGGCCGTCGCGCGGCTGCGGGGGATCGGGGCGCTGCTCGGGCTCGTCGTGTCGGTGGCCGGGGTGCTCGGCTTCACCGTGCCCGCGCTGCTCGACGGGCAGCCCGCGCTGCCGGTCGCGCTCGTCACGGCGTCCGCGCTGATGTACGCGCTGCTCTACCTCGCGCACGGCGTCTCCGTGCGGACCTCCACGGCCCTGCTCGGCACGCTCGGCGGGCTGCTGGCCACCGGCGCGCTCGCGGCCTGGGCGACCGGCGCGACGCACCTGACCGGGCTCAGCGGCGAGCACGCCCTCGACCTGCTGTCGCTCGCGCCCGAGGCGAGCCTGCGCGGGGTGCTGCTGTGCGGCATGGTGCTCGCGGGACTCGGCGTGCTGAACGACGTGACGATCACCCAGGCGTCGGCGGTGTGGGAGCTGCGTGCGGTGTCCCCGGGGGCCTCGCGGCGCGAGCTGTTCGCCGGCGGCATGCGGATCGGCCGCGACCACATCGCCTCCACGGTGTACACGGTGGCGTTCGCGTACCTGGGGGCGGCGCTGCCGCTCGTGCTGCTGGTGGCGATGTCCGACCGGACGCTGCTCGACTCGCTGACCAGCGGGGAGATCGCCGAGGAGGTCGTCCGGACGCTCGTCGGGTCGATCGGGCTGGTCCTGGCGATCCCGCTGACCACGGCGATCGCCGCGACCCTGGTCCCGCCCCCGGCCGCCGGGGCCGCGCCGGCCATCCCCGCGGCAGCCGCCTCGCCCCCGGCCCCCGCGGAGACCCGCGCCGAGGCCTGACTTCCCGCCGCCGCGCGCCCCGGGGGCCGTGGCGCCGAGACTGCAGGATCCGCGGGATCCCGGCCGCTCCGCGCAGTCGGATCCTGTCGCCTCGGCGGACGTCCCCGGGCGCGGGAGGCGGCGGGAGGTGAGGGCGTGTCGGAGGGCGGGCCTAGCGTCGGGGGATGGACACGATCAGGTTGCTCAGCCCGGCCGGGCTCGTGCAGAGCCCGGCGTTCAGCCACGTCGCCGTCGTCCCGCCCGGGGCGACCACGATCCACGTCGGCGGCCAGAACGGCGTCGACGCCTCCGGGAAGGTCGTCGGCGACGACGTCGTCAGCCAGACCCGGCAGGCGCTCGCGAACCTGCGCACGGCGCTCGAGTCCGTCGGGGCGAGCGTCGCGGACGTGGTCTCGTGGTCGATCCTCGTCGAGGACGGCGTCGACCTCGCCGCCGGGGCCGCGGTCGCGGGGGAGGTGCTCGACCCGCACCGTCCGTCGCCGCTCATCACGGTCGCGCGGGTCTCCGGCCTGGGGCCGCCCGGGGCCGTGGTCGAGATCTCGGCCGTCGCCGCGGTGGTCCGCTGACCGCGGGCTACCCGCCGGCGAGCCCGCGGTGGTCCGCTGACCGCCCGCTACCCGCGTGCGAGCGGGAGGCGGCGGACGGTCCGCCAGGAGCGCGGTGCGTCGGTGCCGGCGACGAGCAAAGCGTGGTCGACGCGCTGCGTGATCGGCAGCCCGTGCCGCACCGCCGCCTCGGCGCGCTCGAGGTCTCCCGGCCCGCCCAGCGCGCGGTCGGCGACCGTCAGGTGCGGGTGGATGTCCGCGAACGCGCCCTCGTACGGCGGGTGCTCGGGGAACTCCCGCCAGACCGCGAGCGTCAGCCGGCGGAACGGCTCCGCGGGGTCGGGCGCCAGCCAGAGCACGTCCGACCCGAACCAGCCGGTCCCGGCGAAGGTCGCGTCGAAGGCGCGCTCGGACGCGACCGCGGCGGCGAGCCGGTCCAGCTGGTCGGCCGTCAGCGCCGGCGGCGGGACGAACGGGTAGAGCACCGTCACGTGCGCGGGGATGCCCCATCCCGCGGCGCGGTCGAGTGCCGTCCGGTGCGGGCCCACGTGGCGTCCGCGGCGGCCACGGGCACGATGACGGCGGTCCGGGTCGGTGCCGGCGGGGCGCTCGGGTCGTCGAGGCTGTGCACCCGTCGACCCTAGGGCGGCGAGGCGGCCGGGCGCAGGCGGTTCGCGGGGCGCGGCGGGTGCGCTCAGGAGCCGGCGGCCGGCAGCGCGGCGGCGTGGCCGTGCCCGCCGTGGCCCGCGTGCCCGTCGGCCGACGGGTCCCGGTGCCGCGCCGACGCGCCCGCGCCCGCGCGCGTGACCACCAGGGCCGCGATCGCCGTGGTCAGCGGGATCGCCAGCACCAGCCCGATCGACCCGACCATCGTCCGCACGAGCTCCTCGGCGAACTCCCCGCTCGTGAGCGTCGGCCCGAGGGGCAGCTGGTAGATCTCCAGCAGCAGCAGGACGGGCAGCGCGGCGCCGGTGTACGCGAACGCGATCGTGTACACGGTGGAGGCGATGTGGTCGCGGCCGATCCGCATGCCGCCCGCGAACAGCTCGCGCCGCGAGGCCCCCGGGGACACCGCACGCAGCTCCCACACCGCCGACGCCTGCGTGATCGTCACGTCGTTCAGCACGCCGAGCCCCGCGAGCACGAGGCCGCACAGGAACAGCCCGCGCAGGGAGGTCGCCCCGGACTCGCCGAGCAGCTGCGCGAGCCGGTACGAGTCCTCCGAGCTCACCCCCGACAGCCGGGCCCACCCCGCGGACAGCACGCCGAGCCCCGTGGTCAGCGCGAGGCCGGCGAGCGTGCCGAGCAGGGCCGTCGACGTCCGCAGCGACAGCCCGTGCGCCAGGTACAGCACGGCCGTCATGATCAGCGTGGACGCGCACAGCGCCACGACGACCGCGTTCTCGCCCGCGAGCAGGGCCGGCAGCAGGTACACCCCGATGACCGCGAAGGCGATGACCAGGCCGAGCAGCGCCCGCAGGCCGCGGGCCCGCGCGACCAGCACGATCGCCAGCGCGAACGCGAGCGCGATCGTCACCAGCGGCAGCGTGCGGTCGTAGTCGTGCCACGCCCAGACCTCGGCGTCCTGCCCGGTGGCGGGGTAGTGCTCGACGCGGATCCGGGTGCCCTCCGGGACGTCCGCCGCCGTGGTGCCGGCCGTCGCCCAGACCTCGACGTCGCGCCCGCGCTCCGAGCCGCTCGTGACCGTCGCGGACACGCGCAGGCAGGGGACGGTCGCGGGGATCGAGCCGTCGGTGGCGCGGTCCTCGACGGTGCCCTCGCACCGCTCGGTCGACGTGCCGGTCACGGTGGCGGTCGGGTAGTCGAGGGCCACGGCCTCGACGGTGCGGGCGGTGGTCCGGTCGCCGTGCGGCCAGGTCAGGGCCATCCCGATCGCGGCGGCGAGCACGAGCGGGATCAGCAGGGCGGCGATGACGCGGCGCGTGCGCAGGGCGGCGGGGGTGGGCACGCGCCGATTCTGCCGGGTGCCGGGCGCGCGTGCGCGGACCCCCGATTCGGGCGGCCCCGGCGTGCTGGGGGACAATCGACCCCATGACCTCCCTGACGGCCGACACCCGCGAGCCCGCCCCGGCGGGCCACGTGCTGCCCCCGCTGCGCATCGGGCCGCTGTCGATCGACACCCCCGTGGTGCTCGCCCCGATGGCCGGCGTGACGAACGCGGCGTTCCGTCGGCTGTGCCGGGAGTCGGGCGCGGGGCTGTACGTCGCGGAGATGGTGACGTCGCGCGCGCTGGTCGAGCGGGGCGAGGAGTCGATGCGGATCATCTCGCACGCCCCGGACGAGAAGCCGCGCTCGGTGCAGGTGTACGGCGTGGACCCGGCGACGGTCGGCGCCGCGGTGCACCTGATCGCCTCGGAGGACCGCGCGGACCACGTCGACCTCAACTTCGGCTGCCCGGTGCCCAAGGTCACGCGGCGCGGCGGCGGGTCGGCCCTGCCGTGGAAGCGGGAGCTGTTCGAGTCGATCCTGCGCGCGGCCGTCGACGCGGCGAAGCCGTACGGCGTGCCCGTCACGGTGAAGATGCGCAAGGGCATCGACGACGACCACCTCACCTACCTGGAGGCAGGGCTGCGGGCCCAGGACCTCGGGGTCGCCGCGGTGGCGCTGCACGCCCGGACGGCGGAGCAGTACTACTCCGGCACCGCCGACTGGGAGGCCATCGCCCGGCTCAAGGAGACGGTCACGGACGTCCCGGTGCTGGGGAACGGGGACATCTGGTCCGCCGAGGACGCCCTGGAGATGGTGCGGCAGACCGGCTGCGACGGCGTGGTCGTGGGTCGCGGCTGCCAGGGGCGCCCGTGGCTGTTCGCCGACCTGGCGGCGGCGTTCGCGGGCTCGGAGGTGCGGGTGCGTCCCGGCGCCCGGGAGGTCGCGCAGGTGATCCGCCGGCACGCCGAGCTGATGATCGAGCACTTCGGCGACGAGGGGAAGGCGCTGCGCGAGTTGCGCAAGCACATGGCCTGGTACTGGAAGGGCTACGTGGTGGGCGGCGAGCAGCGGCAGGCGCTCGCGCTGGTGTCCAGCCTGGCGGAGCTCGACGACCGGCTGGCCGCGATCGACCTGGACCAGCCGTACCCCGGCGTCGCGGCCGAGGGTCAGCGCGGCCGCGCGGGCACCCCGAAGCGGCCGCACCTGCCGGACGGCTGGCTGGACTCGCGCGAGCTGTCGGAGGAGTTCCGCCGGTCCCTGCACGAGGCGGAGCTCAGCGTCTCGGGCGGCTGACCCGCCGCGTCTCAGGCCCGCCGCACCGCCACGCCCGCGGCCAGCGCCGCCACGGCCGCCGGCGTCGCCCCGGGTGCCCCGAGGTCCGCGGTCCCCACGGCCAGCGCCCCGGCGGCTGCCGCGCGCGCGAGCGCGGACGCCGTCCCGAGCCCCGCCAGGTCAGCCGCGAGCAGTCCCGCGAGGAACGCGTCCCCGGCCCCGTCCGTGCCGGCCACCCGGGCGACCGGCGCCGCGGGCACCTCCCAGAACCCGTCGGCGTCGCACGCCAGCGCCCCCCGGGCCCCGCGCGTGCAGACGGCCAGCCGGGCGCCGCCGGCGACGCGCGCCCGCAGGTACCCGGCGGGGTCGGCGAGCCGGGCCTCGGACACGAGCAGCACGTCCGCGGCGTCGGCGAAGGGTCGCTGGAACTCCGCGGTCCCGTCGTCGTCGTGCAGGTCGCACCACACGGGCACCCCGGCGGCGCGGGCGGCGGCGAGCACCGGCACCGCGTGCCCGGCCAGGTCGACGACCGCGGCCCGGGCGCCGGCGAGCCCGTCGGCGGGCGACGGCTCGGCGGCGGGGACCGGGAGCTCCAGATACAGCGACACCCGCGACCCGTCGGCGGCGAGCAGGTTGACGTGCCGCTCGGTGCGCCCGCCGCGCGCGGCCCGGGCGTCCAGCGCGATGCGGGGGTGCGCCAGCGCGGCGCGCACCCGGGCACCGGGCTCGTCGTCCCCGAGGACCGTCCGCAGGCGCACGTCCAGGCCGAGCGCGGCGAGCGTCACGGCCTTGCCCGCGGACGTCCCGCCGAGCCCGTCGTGGTGCGCGGACGCGAACAGGGTCTGCGGCCGCGGCTCGGGCAGCCGGTCGAGGTGGACCAGCGTGTTCCACGACGCGGGGCCGACCACGAGCACGTGGCCCGCGGCCGGCCCCCCGGTCGTCATCGGGTCGCCGCGCTCAGCGGAGCCGGAGCCAGGCGGTGGTGTCGCCCGGCAGCTCGGCGCCCACGGCGGGGTCGCCCGGCAGGCCGGAGGACAGCAGCACCTCGGCGCCCGCGGGCAGCGCGACCGGCGCGGAGCCGAGGTTCGCGACGACGAGCACGTCCCGGTTCCGGACCGCGATCACGTCGGGCTCGTCGGCGTAGGCCGGCTCCCAGGCCGCCCCGCCGCCGCCGAGCAGCTCGTCGCGGCGCAGCCGCAGCGCGGCCCGGTACAGCTCGAGCGTCGAGCCCGGCACGCCGTCCTGCGCGTCGGCGGCGTACGCGGCCCACGACGCGGGCTGCGGCAGCCACGTCGCGCCGGTCGGGGAGTACCCGAACCCGGGCTCGGCGGCGGACCACGGCAGCGGGACGCGGCAGCCGTCGCGGCCGCGCTCGGCGCCGCCGGTGCGGAAGAACGCCGGGTCCTGGCGCAGGTCGTCGTCCAGCGCCGTGTGCTCCGGCAGGCCGAGCTCCTCGCCCTGGTACAGGTACGCCGAGCCGGGCAGGCCGAGCATGAGCAGCGTGGCGGCGCGCCCGCGGCGCAGGCCGAGGACCTCGTCGGGCTGGTCGTCGCCGTGGCCGATGCCGTTCGGGCGGGAGCCCGGGACGGGCAGGCCGAGCCGCGACGGGTGCCGCACGACGTCGTGGTTGGACAGCACCCAGGTGGTCGGCGCGCCGACGGAGTCGTTCACGGCGTAGGACGCGGCGATGACCTTGCGCAGGTTCGGGGCGTCCCAGCCGGTCGCGAGGAAGGCGAAGTTGAACGCCTGGTGCATCTCGTCCGGCCGGACGTACCGGGCCAGGCGGGACAGCGGCTCGACCCAGGCCTCGGCGACGAGCATCCGGTCGCCGTCGTACTCGTCGAGCACGGCGCGCCAGGAGCGGTAGATCTCGTGCACGCCGTCCTGGTCGAACATCGGGCCCTGGTTGCCGGACCCGATCGGCTCGCCGTCGGCCGCGCCGTCGCCCTCGGCGCCGTCGATCATCGCGACGTGGCCGTCCCAGTCGGGGAGGCCGTCGGCCTTGACCATGCCGTGCGCCACGTCGACCCGGAACCCGTCGACGCCGCGGTCCAGCCAGAACCGCAGGACGTCCTCGAACTCGGCGCGCACCTCGGGGTTGGTCCAGTCGAGGTCGGGCTGCTTGGAGTCGAACAGGTGCAGGTACCACTGGCCGTCGTCGACGCCGTGCTGCTCGGGCGTGAGCCGGGTCCAGGCGGGGCCGCCGAAGATGGAGTCCCAGTTGTTCGGGGGCTGCGAGCCGTCGGCGCCGCGGCCGTCGCGGAACAGGTACCGCGCGCGCTCGGGCGACCCGGGCGGCGTGCGCAGCGCCTGCTGGAACCACACGTGCTCGTCGGAGGAGTGGTTCGGCACGAGGTCGACGACGACGCGCAGGCCGAGCGCGTGCGCCCGGTCGAGCAGGGCGTCGAAGTCCGCGAGCGTGCCGAACAGCGGGTCGACGTCCCGGTAGTCGGCGACGTCGTAGCCGGCGTCGGCCTGCGGGGAGCGGTAGAACGGCGACAGCCAGACCGCGTCCACGCCGAGCGCGGCGAGGTGGTCCAGGCGGGCGGTGACGCCCGGCAGGTCGCCGATGCCGTCGCCGTTCCCGTCGGCGAACGAGCGGGGGTAGACCTGGTAGATGACGGCGTCGCGCCACCAGGGGCCGTCGGCGGGGCCGGGCTCGTGCACCACGGCGGGGTCGGCGGTGGTCAGCGGCGAGGGGGCGAGTGCGGTCACGGGCGTGCCTTCGGGTCGCAGGGTGTGGTCCGGTGGAGGACCGGAGGGGCGGTGCGCGGGCGCGGGAGCACCCGCGCGGGGTCAGACGGTCGCGTCGGGGCGGCCCGGCGCGGCGCCGGTGGAGCCCCGCACGATCAGCTCGGGGTGGAACAGCAGCTCGGTGCGGGAGGCCGGTGTCCCGGCGATCTCGCCCATCAGCGCCTGCACGGCGGCCTGCGCCATCGCCTGCACCGGCTGGCGCACGGTGGTCAGCGGCGGGTCGGTGAACCCGATGAGCGGGGAGTCGTCGAAGCCGACGACGGACACGTCGCCGGGGACGTCCAGGCCCCGGGACCGCGCGGCGCGGATGGCGCCCAGGGCCATGAGGTCGGACCCGCAGATGATCGCGGTGTGCCCGGAGTCGAGGAGCTCGTGGGCCGCCTGCACGCCGCCCTCGACGGAGAACAGCGTCGCCACGACGTGCCCGTCCGGGTCCTCGACCCCGAGCCGGGTGCGCAGGAGCTCGGCGAACCGGGCGTGCTTGCGCCGGGCGGGGACGAACCGGGTCGGGCCGGTGGCCAGGCCGATCGACCGGTGCCCGAGCGCGAGCAGGTGGGTGAACGCCTGGTCGACGGCCACCGCGTCGTCCGAGGCGACCGCGGGGGCGTCCACGTCGTCCGCGCGCCCGTTGACCAGAACGATCGGCACCCCCCGGCCCCGCAGCGCGTGGTAGCGCTCGGTCGAGGCGGTGGTGTCGGCGTGCAGGCCGGAGACGAACACGATGCCCGCCACGTCGTGCTCGAGCAGGATCTCGACGTAGTGGTCCTCGGTCGTGCCGCCGGGGGACTGGGTGCACAGCAGGGGGGTGTACCCGCGGCGCGTGAGCACCGATTCGACGGCCTGGGCCATCGCCGGGAACACCGGGTTGGACAGCTCGGGCACGACCAGCCCGACCAGGCCGGTCGAGCGGGTGCGGAGCTTCTCGGGGCGCTCGTAGCCGAGGACGTCGAGGGCGGCGAGGACCGCCTCCCGCGCCTGGGTCGAGACGCCCGACTTCCCGTTGAGGACGCGCGAGACCGTCGCGGTGGAGACCCCCGCTTGGTCGGCGAGGTCCGTCAGACGGGTGCGCACGGTGGCGAGCGTAGGCGACACCCGGCCTCCTCGTCCTCATCGTTCCGGATGCAGGGCAGAGCCCCGGGCGGCGCCGTCGTCGGTGCGGCCGGGCCTCACTGTATGCGTGTTCTGAAACTTGCTGCAACCCCTTGCGAAGAGCCCCGGAACAGCGTTAGCGTCCACACCCGTCAAGCCAGGGCCGGCGCATGTGCCGCCCGGCACCCTTCCTGCGATACGGAGACCACGATGCGACGGAGCATCCCCGCGCTGGCGACCGCCCTGGGCCTGTCCCTGGTGCTCGCCGGCTGCTCGGGCGGCGGCGGCGAGGCCGCGACCGGCGACGAGTCCACGAAGCCGGCGGAGTCCGCCGGCACCCTGACGGTCTGGGTGGACGACACCCGGTCCGGCCCGGTGAAGAAGGTCGCGGAGACCTTCGAGGCGGACACCGGCGTGACCGTGAAGTTCGTCCAGAAGGACTTCGGCAAGATCCGCGACGACTTCATCTCGCAGGTGCCGACCGGCCAGGGCCCGGACATCATCGTCGGCGCGCACGACTGGCTCGGGAAGCTCGTGCAGAACGGCGTCGTCGCGCCGATCGAGCTGGGCGACAAGGCCGGCGACTTCCTCGACGTGTCCGTGGAGGCCATGAGCTACGAGGGCACGCTGTACGGGCTGCCGTACTCGGTGGAGAACATCGGCCTGGTGCGCAACAACGCGCTGGTCACCGAGCCCACGCCCGACACGTTCGACGCGCTGGTGGAGCAGGCCAAGGCGGTCGGCACCGAGCACTCCGTCCTCATCCAGCAGGACGAGACGGACGGCGACCCGTACCACCTGTACCCGCTGCAGACCTCGTTCGGCGCCCCCGTGTTCGCGCAGGACGACACCGGAGCGTACGACGGGTCGCAGCTCGCGATGGACACCGAGCAGGGCCGCGCGTTCGCCGCGTACGTCGGCAAGCTCGGCGCCGAGGGCGTGCTGAAGACCACCGTCTCCGGCGACATCGCCAAGGAGGCGTTCCTGCAGGGCAAGGCGCCGTACATGATCACCGGCCCGTGGAACGTCGGCGACTTCGTCGACGCCGGCATGGACGTGTCGATCGAGGGCATCCCGTCGGCGGGCGGCGGCGAGTCGCAGCCGTTCGTGGGCGTGCAGGGCTTCTTCATCTCGGCGAAGAGCGAGAACGCGCTGCTCGCGAACGAGTTCGTCGTGAACTACCTGGGCACCGAGGACGTGCAGCTCGAGCTCTACGAGGCCGGCGGCCGTGCGCCCGCGCTGAGCGCCGCGGTCGACATGATCGCCGACGACCCGGTCGTGGCGGGCTTCGCCGAGGTCGGCAAGAACGGCGTGCCGATGCCGTCCATCCCCGCGATGGACTCCGTCTGGTCCGACTGGGGCGCCACGCAGGTGGCGATCATCAACCAGCAGGGCGACCCGGGCGAGCTCTGGACGCAGATGAGCGCGTCCATCGCCGCGAAGATCGCCGCGGCCTGACCGGCCCCGCCGGGCGGGCGGCGCACCCGCCGCCCGCCCGGCTCACCCTCGTCGGACCCCTCAGCGTGGAGAGAGCATGAACCGCACGACGACGCCCCCCGAGGCGTCCCCCCGTTCCCGGACGGCCCGCGGGCCGGACGACGGGCCCGGCGGGCCGGGCGGGCCCGGTGGCCCCCGCGGCCCCCGGACCTGGATCGGCGCCCAGACGTTCTCGGTGGGCTTCGTCGCGAAGCTGGTGCTCGTCGGCCTGGTCGACGCGCTCGGCGTCTACGGCGTGCTGGCCTCCGCGGCGCAGCAGCAGTGGGGGGTCCTCGCGTTCCTCGTGGCGGCGCTGCTCGTCGTCAACGTCGTCTACTTCTCCCGGCGGGCCGTGCCGGCGAAGTACCTGGTGCCCGGCCTGATCTTCCTGCTCGTGTACCAGGTGTTCGTCGTCGCCTACACGGGCTGGACCGCGTTCACCAACTACGGCGACGGCCACAACTCGACCCGGGCGGACGCCGTCGAGGCGATCCTCATCCAGGACGAGGCCCGGGTCGCGGACTCGCCGACCTACCCGCTGTCGGTGGTGACCCGCGGCGACGAGCTCGCGTTCGCGGTGGTGGACCCCGACGGGGACGCCCTGCTGGGCGCGGCCGAGCAGCCGCTCGCGCCCGCCGAGGGGGCCGACGTCGAGGGCGGCCGCGTGGTCGCGGTCGACGGCTACGAGGTCCTCGACTTCGCGCAGGTCGTCGCCCGGCAGTCCGAGGTGTTCGCGATGCGCGTGCCGATGTCGGACGACCCGAACGACGGCAGCCTGCGCACGACCGACGGGTCGTCCGGGTACGTCTACGCGTCGACCATGGTCTACGACGAGGCCGCCGGGACGATCACCGACACCACGACGGGGACCGTGTACACGGCGGACGAGTCCGAGGGGTCCTTCGTCGCCGCGGACGGCACCGCGCTCGGCACCGGCTGGCGGGTGTTCGTCGGCTTCGAGAACTTCGCCCGCGTCCTGACCGACGGCTCGCTGCGCGGGCCCTTCGTGGGCGTGCTGCTCTGGACGTTCGGGTTCGCAATCGGCTCGGTGGTCCTGACCTTCGGGCTCGGGCTGTTCCTCGCCATCACGCTGAACGACTGGCGGGTGCGCGGCCGGACCGTGTACCGGTCGCTGCTGATCCTGCCGTACGCGTTCCCGGCCTTCCTGTCCGCCCTGGTGTGGCGGGGGATGCTCAACCGGGACTTCGGGTTCGTGAACCAGACCCTGCTCGGCGGCGCGGAGATCCCGTGGCTGACCGACCCCGTGCTCGCCAAGGTCGCCGTGCTGACCGTCAACCTGTGGCTCGGCTTCCCGTACATGTTCCTCATCTGCACCGGCGCGCTGCAGTCCATCCCGCACGAGGTGTACGAGGCGGGCCGGCTGGACGGCGCGAAGCCGTGGCGGATGTTCCGGTCGCTGACGATGCCGCTGCTGCTGGTGTCCACCGCGCCGCTGCTGATCTCGAGCTTCGCCTTCAACTTCAACAACTTCAACGTCGTCTACCTGACCACGGAGGGCGGACCGCAGGACCTGTCCGCCCCGGTGGACGTCGGGGCGAGCGACATCCTCATCACCTTCGTCTACAAGATCGCCTTCGGCGGCGTGAACCGGCAGTACGGCCTGGCCTGCGCGATCTCGATCCTCATCTTCCTGATCGTCGCGACGATCTCCGCGATCAGCTTCCGCAAGACCCGCGCGCTCGAGGAGCTGAGCTGACATGGCGACCGACCAGACCACCGCCGTCCCGGCCGCCCGCGGCGCCCGCTCGGCCCCCGACGCCCCCCGGCGGCTGTCCCCGCGCCGCTGGTGGCGCGAGATCGGCTGGCGCCACGTCGTCGCGCTCGCGGCGCTCGTGTTCGCGATCTTCCCGATCCTGTACATCCTGTCGTCGTCGCTGAACCCGAGCGGGTCGCTGATCGGCTCGAACCGACTCTTCGGCACGCTGGCCCTCGACAACTACGTCGACCTGTTCAGCGACCCGGTGCACCCGTACGCCAAGTGGTTCGTCAACACGCTGGTGATCGCGGGGGTCACGGCGATCGGCACCGTGTTCCTCGGCTCGTGCGCGGCCTATGCGTTCTCGCGGTTCCGGTTCCGCGGCCGGCGCGGCGGGCTGCTGTCGCTGCTGCTGATCCAGATGTTCCCGCAGCTGCTGGCGTACGTGGCGATCTTCCTGCTCATGGTGATGCTCCGGGACCTGTTCCCGGCGATCGGCCTGGGCAGCCGGCTCGGCCTGATCCTCGTCTACCTGGGCGGGGCGCTCGGGGTGAACACGTACCTCATGTACGGGTTCTTCAACACGGTCCCGCGCGAGCTCGACGAGGCGGCCAAGCTCGACGGCGCGAGCCACGCGCAGACGTTCTTCACGATCATCCTGCGGCTCGTGGCGCCGATCCTCGCCGTCGTCGGCCTGCTGTCGTTCGTCGGCACGTTCTCCGACTTCCTCATCGCGTCGATCGTGCTGGTCGACCCCGACAAGCAGACGCTCGCCGTCGGGCTCTACCAGTACGTCAGCCAGCGGTTCTCCGAGTACTGGGGCGTGTTCGCCGCCGGTGCCGTGCTGGCCGCGGTGCCCGTGATCCTGCTGTTCCAGTTCCTGCAGCGCTACATCGTCTCCGGCCTGACCGCCGGCTCCGTGAAGGGGTGAGCATGGCCACCACGACCACCGTCCCCGCACCGGCCCGGGGCGCCGGGCCCCGCGCGGCGCACCTGCTCGACGTGCCGCACCACGACGGCAGCGAGCTCTACGCGCCGCAGGACGTGCCCGCGCTGGGCGACGTCGTCCCGGTCCGGCTGCGGGTGCCCGCGGGCACGCCCGAGCGCGCCGTCTGGGTGCGCACCGTCCGCGACGCCGAGCCGCACCTCGTGCCGGCGCGCCTCGACCGCGAGGACGGCGACGAGCGCTGGTACGTCGCCGAGGTGCCGGTGCACAACCCCGTGACCTCCTACCGCTGGCTGCTCGACGAGCCCGGCGGGTACCGCTGGCTGACCGGCCGCGGCGCGTTCGACCGGGACGTCACCGACGCCGGGGACTTCCGGCTGACCGTGCACCCCGGCGCGCCCGCGTGGACCTCGGACGCCGTCGTCTACCAGATCTTCCCGGACCGGTTCGCGCGCTCCGGGGCCGAGCGGCCGTTCCCGGACTGGGCGGTCCCGGCCGCGTGGGACGAGGAGCCGGTCGGGCGCGGTCCGGTGACGCCGGTGCAGCTGTACGGCGGCGACCTGCTCGGCATCGAGCAGCGGCTCGACCACCTGCAGCGGCTCGGCGTGGACACGGTCTACCTGACGCCGGTGTTCCCGTCCCGGTCGAACCACCGGTACGACGCCTCGACGTTCGGGCACGTGGACCCGCTGCTCGGCGGGGACGAGGCGCTGGCGTCGCTCAGCCGCGCGCTGCACGGGCGCGGCATGCGGCTGGTCGGGGACCTCACGACCAACCACACCGGCGACGCCCACGAGTGGTTCCGCCGCGCGTCGGCCGACCCCGGGGCCCCGGAGCGGGAGTTCTACTACTGGGACTCCTCGGAGCAGGGCTACGCGGCGTGGCTCGACGTGCCGTCGCTGCCCAAGCTCTCCTACCGCTCCCGCGAGCTGGCGCGCCGGCTGGTGGACGGGCCGGACTCCGTGATCGCCCGGTGGCTGGCCGAGCCGTACGCGCTCGACGGCTGGCGCATCGACGTGGCGAACATGACCGGCCGGTTCGGCGGGGACGACTTCGCGCACGAGGTCGCCCGGGCGGTCCGCGCCACCATGGCGGCCGCCAACCCGGACGCGGTGCTGGTCAGCGAGCACTTCCACGACGCGGGCGGGGACCTCTCGGGCGCGGGCTGGCAGGCGAACATGAACTACGGCGCCTTCACCAAGCCGGTGTGGACCTGGCTGGTGGACCCGGCCACGACGCTGGACTTCCTCGGCATCCCGACCCTGATCCCGCGCCGCACCGGGCCCTCCGCGGTCGCGACGATGCGCGAGTTCGACTCGACCGTGCCGTGGCGGGTGACGCGCTCGCAGTGGAACATGCTCGGCTCGCACGACACCCCGCGGCTGCGGACCGTCGTGGGCAGCCGCGAGCTGGTCGAGGTCGCCGCCGGCCTGCTGTTCACCTACCCCGGCACCCCGGCGATGTTCGCGGGCGACGAGGGCGGGCTGACCGGCTGGAACGGGGAGAACGCCCGGGTGCCGATGCCGTGGGACGCCATCGAGGGCCGGGACCCCGGCCGCGGGCCGGGGTGGGACGCTGCGACCTTCGAGGTGTACCGCCGGCTCATCGCGCTGCGCCGGTCGAGCCGGGCGCTGCGCGAGGGCGGCCTGCGCTGGGCCGTCGTCGAGGACGACGCCGTCGCCTACCTGCGGGAGACCGTTGACGAGCGGGTGCTCGTGCTCGCCGCCCGCGCGCCGTGGCGGGGCGCGACGCTGCCCGGGCGCCTCGCGTCCGGCGCGGAGAACCTGTACGGCGGCGCGGACCTGCGGGTCGACGCCGACGGGGTGCACCTGCCGGGCGACGGCCCGGGGGTGCAGGTCTGGCGGCTGGCGTGACGGCCGGCCCGGGCGGCGGCCCCGTCGTGACGCCCGAGCGGCTCGTGGACGACCTGCGGGCGCTCGGGATCCGGCCCGGCGGCGTGCTGCTGGCGCACGTCAGCCTGTCGTCGCTCGGCTGGGTCGTGGGCGGGGCCGAGGCCGTGGCGCTGGCCCTGGAGTCGGCCCTCGGGCCGGACGGCACGCTGGTCGTGCCGTCGCAGAGCTGGCAGCTGTGCGACCCGGAGTACCTGGCCGACCCGAGCGTCCCGCCGGCCGCGTGGGAGGCGGTCCGGGCCGCGCTGCCGCCCTACGACCCGCGGTGGACGCCGAGCCGGTCGATGGGCGCGGTCGCCGAGGCGGTGCGCACGCAGCCCGGCACGCTCCGCTCGGGGCACCCGCACCGGTCGTTCGCCGCGCGCGGGCCGCTCGCCGCGGAGATCCTCGCGCGGCACGACCTGGACGACCCGGTCGGGGAGGGCTCGCCGCTGTCGGCCGTGCACCGGCGCGACGGGCAGGTGCTGCTGCTCGGGGTGGACCACGACAAGAACACGTCGCTGCACCTCGCCGAGGCGCGGTCGGGCACGGCGACGGCCCGGGTCGCGAACGCGGCGCCGCTGCTCGAGCGGGGGCGCCGGGTCTGGGTGCCGTTCACCGAGCCGGTCGTGGACGACAGCGACTTCGTGGCGGTGGGGCGGGACTTCGCGGCGGCGGGCGGCGAGCGCACCGGCCCGGTCGGCGGGGCCACGGCGCGCCTGATGGACCAGCGCGCGCTGGTCGCGCACGCGGCGGACTGGTTCGCGCGCACCCGCCCGGCCCGGGTCTGACCCGGGCCGGGCCCGGCCCGGTCGTTAGGCTGGGACCCGTGACCCACGACCACCCCGACGGCTACGTCGACGCCGACCGGGAGCGCTGGGTCCCCGAGGCGCCCAAGTCGCTGTCCCGCACCCCGTTCGAGCGCGACCGCGCCCGCCTGGTGCACTCCTCGGCGCTGCGCCGGCTCGGGGCGAAGACCCAGGTGCTCGGCCCGTCGACCGACGACTTCGTCCGCACCCGGCTGACGCACACCCTGGAGGTCGCGCAGGTCGGCCGCGAGATCGGCAAGACCCTCGGCTGCGACCCCGACGTCGTGGACACCGCGTGCCTGGCGCACGACCTCGGGCACCCGCCGTTCGGGCACAACGGCGAGCGGGCGCTCGCGCACCTGGCGCGCGGCATCGGCGGCTTCGAGGGCAACGCCCAGACGCTGCGGCTGCTCACCCGCCTGGAGCCGAAGGTCACCGGCCCGGGCGGCGAGTCGGTCGGCCTCAACCTCACCCGGGCCAGCCTGGACGCGTCGGTCAAGTACCCCTGGGGTCTCGGGGAGGGGCCGCTGTCCGCGACCGGGCGCCCGACGCACAAGTTCGGCGTGTACGCCGACGACCTGCCGGTCTTCACCTGGCTGCGGGACGGCTCCCCGGCCGGGCGCAAGTGCCTCGAGGCGCAGGTCATGGACCTCGCCGACGACATCTCCTACTCGGTGCACGACGTCGAGGACGCGGTGGTGGGCGGCCGGTTCGACCTGTCCGTGCTGACCGTCGCCGAGGAGCGCGCGCGGGTCGTCGAGGCCGTGCAGACCTGGTACGGCGACGCGGTCGACGGCCCCGGGCTCGAGGCGGCGATGGACCGGCTGGTCGCGGCCGACCTCTGGGTGCCGGGCTTCGACGGCTCCCGGGGCGCGCTGGCCACGCTGAAGGACACGACCAGCCAGCTCATCGGCCGGTTCGCCCGCGCCGCGCAGGTCGCCACCCGGGAGGTCTACGGCCCCGGGCCGCTCACCCGGTACGGCGCCGACCTCATCGTGCCGGACGCCACGACCGCCGAGATCCTCGTGCTCAAGGGCCTCGCGGTCGCCTACGTCATGGCCCCGCGCGAGCTCGAGCCGCTCTACCAGCGGCAGCGGGAGATCCTCGCGGACCTGGTGCACGTGCTGTCCGAGCGGGCGCCGCTCGCGCTGGAGCCGCCGTTCGCGGCGGACTGGAAGGCGGCGGCCGACGACGCCGCGCGGCTGCGCGTGGTGATCGACCAGGTGGCGAGCCTCACGGACGTCTCCGCCGCCGCCTGGCACGCCCGCCTGGCCCCGCCGCCGCGCTTCTGACGCCGGCGGGCGCCCGCGGGCGCGCGGCGAGGTCGTCGCTTGCGCCCGAGGTCGTCGGTCCCGCGCCCCCGCCAGGAGGCGCAACCGTCGACCTGGGCGGCCGGCCGTACCCCCGGGTGGGGCGGCCGCGCGGCCGGTCCGTCCGGTTTCACCCGGTTGCGACCGGCACGTGGTCCTCACGGGTGACGCGCTCGGTCCGATAGGGGACACGAGCCCGAGGAAAGGGGCCCGCACCGTGGGCCGCAGGGGGAGGGCCGACCCACAGGAGACCCATCGTGCCTGCCGAGTCCCGGGCCGCCGCCGTGCCTGCTCCGTCCCGCCCCGCGCGCGCCGCGGGGGTGCGGCTGCCGCTCGCCACCCAGATCGTCGGCGCCGCCGCGGTCGCCGTGCTGTTCTCGCTCGCGGTCGGCGCGTTCGCCGTCGCGCAGATGTCCCAGATCCGCTCGATGACCGCCGCGATGTCGGCGTCGGACGCGCGGGTGAACGGCGCGCTGTCCCAGTTCCAGGCCGCGCTGTGGAACGTCCGCATGCTCACCGGCATGGTCGCGACGTACCCGCTCGGCACGAAGGACGGCGAGATCCAGAAGATCACCGACGGCTACGCCGCCGTCGAGGCCGCCGCCGCGGACCTGGAGGACGCGTACCGCGTCTCGTTCGACGCGACGCCGTCCGGCTGGGACGAGTACCAGACCGCGTGGGTCGAGTACCGGCAGATGCTGGAGCAGGACCTCATGCCGCTGGCCGAGGCGGACGACCGGGCCGGGTTCGCGCAGATGCGCGAGGGCGGCGCGGGCGCCAAGGGCACCGCGCTCGTGGAGAGCGTCGCGACCGTGCAGGAGGAGATCGCCGCGACGATCGACACGGAGGCCGACGACGTCGCCGCCCGCACCTCGCAGGCGATCACGGTGACCTGGATCGGGCTCGGCGTCGGTGCGGCCGCGGCGATCGCGGTCGCGGTGGTCGTGGCCCGGCGCATCCGGGCGTCTGCGGCCGCGGTCCGGACGTCGCTGGTGGCGATGGCGGACGGCGACCTCACGGTGCCGGCCGACGCGCGGTCCCGCGACGAGATCGGCGACATGGCCCGGGCGCTCGGCACCGCGCAGGAGGCGCTCCGGGCGACGGTCGGCGGCGTGCGCGACTCGGCCCAGGCGGTCGCGGCGGCGGCCGAGCAGCTGTCCGCGGCCTCCAGCCAGGTGACGTCCAGCGCGGACGAGACCTCGACGCAGGCGGGCGTGGTGGCCGCGGCGGCCGAGCAGGTGTCGCGGAACGTGCAGACGGTCGCGGCGGGTGCCGAGCAGATGGGCGCCTCGATCCGGGAGATCGCGCAGAACTCCTCGCAGGCGGCCAAGGTCGCGGGCCAGGCCACGGACGTCGCCGCGTCGACCAACGACCAGGTGTCCCGCCTGGGCGTCTCGTCGCAGGAGATCGGCAACGTGGTCAAGGTCATCACGAGCATCGCGGAGCAGACGAACCTGCTGGCGCTGAACGCGACGATCGAGGCGGCGCGGGCCGGTGAGGCGGGCAAGGGCTTCGCCGTGGTCGCGGGCGAGGTCAAGGAGCTGGCGCAGGAGACCGCCAAGGCGACGGAGGACATCGCGCGCCGGGTGGAGGCGATCCAGGACGACACCAGCGGTGCGGTGGCGGCGATCGGGGAGATCTCGCACATCATCGCGAGCATCAACGACTACCAGCTGACCATCGCGAGCGCGGTCGAGGAGCAGACCGCCACGACGAACGAGATGTCCCGGTCGGTCGCCGAGGCCGCGACGGGCTCGGGCGAGATCGCCACGAACATCACCGGCGTGGCCGCCGCGGCGGCGTCGCAGTCCGACGTGCTCGGGCAGGTCGGGCAGTCGGTGGTCGAGCTCGCGCAGCTGTCGTCCGACCTCGAGGCGCGCGTCAGCCGCTTCCGCTACTGAGGCCGGCGGCGCGGCGCGGGGACGCGCCCGGACCGCCCGCCACGGGGACCTAGGATCGTCCCCGTGGCGGGACGGATCCGGCGGGAGGACGTGCAGACGGTCCGCGAGCGTGCCCGGATCGAGGACGTCGTCGGCGAGCACGTCAGCCTGAAGTCCGCGGGCGTCGGCTCCATGAAGGGCCTGTGCCCGTTCCACGACGAGAAGTCCCCGTCGTTCCACGTCCGCCCGCAGGTGGGGCTGTACCACTGCTTCGGCTGCGGCGAGGGCGGCGACGTCATCGACTTCATCCAGAAGATCGACGGCCTGCCGTTCACCGAGGCCGTCGAGTACCTGGCCGGCCGCGCGGGCGTCACGCTCCGGTACGAGGAGGGCGGCGCCCCGCGCCCCGGCCACGAGCCCGGCAAGCGGCAGCGGCTGCTGGAGGCGCACCGGGTCGCGGCGGAGTACTTCGCGGAGCAGCTCCTGACCCCGGGCGCGGCGGCGGCGCGGGCGTTCCTGGCGGAGCGCGGCTTCGACCGCTCGGCGGCCGAGCAGTTCGGCGTCGGCTACGCCCCGCAGGGGTGGGACTCGCTCCTGCGGCACCTGCGCGGCCGGTCGTTCACCGAGGCGGAGCTCACCGCCTCGGGCCTGATGAGCCAGGGCAACCGCGGGCTGTACGACCGGTTCCGCGGCCGGCTGGTGTGGCCGATCCGGGAGGTCACCGGCGACGTCGTCGGGTTCGGCGCCCGCCGGCTGTACGAGGAGGACCAGGGGCCCAAGTACCTCAACACCCCGGAGACCCCGCTCTACAAGAAGTCCCAGGTGCTCTACGGCATCGACCTGGCGAAGCGCGAGATCGCGAAGAACAAGCAGGTCGTGGTCGTCGAGGGCTACACCGACGTCATGGCGATGCACCTGTCCGGCGTGGGCACCGCGGTGGCGACCTGCGGCACCGCGTTCGGCTCGGACCACGCGCGGATCGTGCGGCGGCTGATGGGCGCCGGCGGCGCGGGCAGCGGCATCCAGCTCGCGTCGGGGGAGTCGGTCGGCGGCGAGGTCGTCTTCACGTTCGACGGCGACTCCGCGGGCCAGAAGGCCGCGATGCGCGCGTTCGGCGAGGACCAGGCGTTCAGCGCGCAGACGTTCGTCGCGGTGGCCGACGGCGGCATGGACCCGTGCGACCTGCGCCAGGCCCAGGGCCCGGACGCCGTGCGCGCGCTGGTGCGGTCCCGCGCGCCGCTGTTCGAGTTCGTCATCCGGACGACGCTCGACGGCTTCGACCTCGGGACGGCCGAGGGGCGGGTCGGGGCGCTGCGCGCGGCGGCGCCGGTCATCGGCGGCATCCGGGACACCGCGCTGCGGCCGGAGTACACCCGGATGCTGGCCGGCTGGCTGGGCATGGACATGGACGGCGTGCAGCGCGCGGTGCAGTCGGCGGCGCGCTCGGGCGGGCGCGCGGCCGGGGGCGGCGCCGGCCGCGGCGCGGGGTCGGCGGCGCACGGGCAGGACGGCGCGCGGCAGGGCCGGTCCGCGTTCGTGCCGCCGGGCCCGGAGCAGGACTGGCGCC